>CAXQUZ010000210.1:0-2493 GCA_964226865.1 Myxococcota bacterium
TGATGTTCTCGGGCTTGAGGGCCCGGTGGATGAGCTCGCGGCTGTGGGCGTGGCCGACCGCGTCGGCGGCCCGCCAGATGTGCCGCACCAGCCCGACCAGCCCGTCCTCCCCGGCGGAGAGCGACCCGCCGCTGTGGTGCTCCAGCAGGACGTCTTGAAGGGTCCGCCCCCGCACGAGCTCCATGGTGAAGAAGGGCCGCCCGTCGGGCAGCAGGCCCAGGTCGTGCACGGCGATGACGCCCGGGTGGTGGAGCTGGGCCGTGAGCCGCGCCTCGTCCTCGAAGCGGCGCTGGAGGCGGGGATCCGCCGCCACCGCCGGCAGGCAGATCTTCATCGCCACCTCGGCCCGCAGCCGCCGGTCGCGCACCCGGCGCACCTCGGCCATGCCCCCGGTGGCGATCGGCCCGATGTCTTCGTAGCGGCCCGGCAGCTCCATCGGCGGCGCCCCCCCCTCACGGCCCCGGCGGGGCGGATCCCGGCTCGCTCCCCTGAGCCACCGGCGGGCGCGCCCCTGCCGGGTGGGGGCGGCGCCCACGGAGAGATCCGAGGCACCCTCCGGTCTCGCCGCAGGCCCCAGTGTGGCACAGGCCGCGCCACGGGGGGGCCGCACCGGTCCGTCCGGGCCCACGATCAGAAGAGGCCCCGCAGCCAGAGGTAGACCGGGAACACGAGGAGCAGGGCCACCGCGGCGCCCCGCCCGAGCCGGCCCGTCCCCCACATCACCGCGTAGATGAAGGCGCCCGTGATCACATTGGCCGGCAGGTCCACCCAGACGAAGACGGGCGCCACGGTGTAGCCCGAGAGCAGGGCCCCGCCCCCGGCCGCGAGCAGGGGGTTGGTCACGTTGCTGCCCAGCAGCACCCCGGCGCTCGCCTCGTGCTCGCCGCGCCACAGGCTCGCCAGGGCCGTGCCCAGCTCGGGCAGGGCGCTGAGCACACCGAGCAGCACCACGCCAACGAAGGAGGCCGAGACCCCCCAGGCCGCGACGAGGCCCTCGGCGGCCGCCAGCACCCGGTCGGCCACGAGCCCCATGACGACAAAGCCCACCGGCAGCGCCAGCACCGACAGCCACCAGGCCCCCCGGCCCAGCACCACCCGCGCCAGCGGCGCCCCCCCGCCGCCCTGGCGCCAGACGGCCCAGAGGTAGAGCACGTAGACGCCCACCAGCAGGGCACCCTCGACATGGCTGATCCAGCCCCCCAGGGTCGTCAGCCACAGCAACAGGCAGGCGAAGACGAGCCCGCCCACCCCGAGGGGCATCTCGCGCCGGGGCACGGCGATCGGCGCGAAGAGCGACACCAGCGGCAGCAGCACGATCTGCTGGAGGTTGTTCGAGCCGATGCTGTTGCCGAGCAGCAGCCCGCTGAGCGCCTCCATGCGCGCGGGCTCGCGGAGGATCTCGGCGCTGCCGACCAGGTGGGTGAGCAGCTCGGGGATGCTGGTGCCCACCGAGAGCACCGTCAGGCCGAGCATGCCGCCCGTCCAGCCGTGGTGGCGGGCCAGGACCATGGCCCGGCCGACCGTCAGCTCTGCGAGGCCCAGCACGGCCAGGCCTCCCAGGACCACCACTGCAAGCTCGGCCAGCACGGCCACCTCCCCCGCTCCGGTGCCCGTCCCTGTAGCGCCCTCCCTCCCGACTGCCACGCGCTACACTCCCGGCCGCCGCTCCCGCCCCGGGTCTCCGATTCCCCTGCGCCCCCGCCTCCAGGCCGACGCCGAGCACCGGCGCCTGTACCGCCCCGACACCCCCGGGCCGCTCTCCCTGCGGCGCCGGGCCGAGCGCCTGATCCACCACCCTGTCACCGACATGGTCGTGGTAACGATGATCCTCATCGCCGTGGCGGCGCTGCTGGCCGAGGCCGCCTTCCCCCCGGGCTCGCCCACCCGCCTGGGCCTCGAGCTGCTCGGCGACCTCATGGGCGCGGGCTTCGTCGTCGAGCTCGGCCTGCGCTTCTGGGTCGCGCCGCGCAAGAGCCGCTTCTTCCGTCGCTACTGGCTCGACATCATCGCCGTGCTGCCCCTGGCCCGCCCCCTGCGGCTGCTCCGGGTGCTGGTGCTGCTGCGGCTGTTCCGGGCCGGTGTGCTCATGAACCGCCGCCTCGCGGCCTACTCGGGCGTGCTCCGGGGCACCCTCAACGAGCTCACCATCGTCACCACCCTCTCGCTGACCATCGTGCTGGTGGGGGCGATGACCCTGCGCATCGAGGGCGAGCACGTCCGGCTGGTCGACACGGCCATGCAGGGCACCCTCGAGGGCGCCCTGTGGTACGCGGTGATGACGCTCATCGGCGGCGAGCCCATCCTCGGCAGCCCCACGACCGAGCTGGGCCATGCCGTCACCCTCGCCCTGATGCTCGGCGGCATGACCGTCTTCGGCATCTTCATCGGCACGGTCAGCGCGACCATGTCGACCGTGCTGGCCCGCCGACTCGGAGGAGGCGACATGGAAGATCGGAAGAGCACACGTCTGAACTCCAGTCACCGCATGCTATC
>CAXQUZ010000211.1:0-5486 GCA_964226865.1 Myxococcota bacterium
TTCGTCGACGTGGGCGCCCTCGACCACCAGGCCGTCATCCTCACCGAGCTGCTCCGGGGCACCGACCTGGGCCAGCTGCTCCAGCGCGCCGTGCCCGCCCCCTGGCCCCCGGCGGCCGTGGCCGCCCGGGAAGCGCTTCTTGACCTCGGCGATCTCGCGGAAGTTCACGTCGAGGGGGCGGTCGGTGATGAGCTCGATGTTGTTGAAGCCCACGCCGCTCGCGCCCTTCCAGTCGATGGCCCCGAAGCGGGACGAGACGTTCTGGATGGGCTGGCCCAGGGTCTTCCACACGGCGCCGCCCCAGCCGGCCTCGAAGGCCCGCATGATCTGGGCGCCAGAGTTGGTGGGCGGGGCAGAGGCCAGCCAGAAGGGGTTCGGCGAGATGATGCCGGCGGTGTTCGCGGTGAGATCAGGCACGGTGGTTCCTCGGAAGGGGGCCCGGGAGGGGGAGGCGGGAGGGCGCGCGCTCAGGCGCTGGCCGTGAGGAAGGCATGGATGGCGACGGCCGCGTCTCGGCCCTCGGCGACGCCGTTGACGACCTCCTTGCCGCCGTTGGCGCAGTCACCGCCGGCGTAGACACCCGGCCGCCCGGTGGCCTGGTTCTCGTCGACGACGATGCGGCCCCACGAGACCTCGATGCCCTCGAGGTGGGCGAAGTGGTCGCCGAGCTTGGACTGGCCGATGGCGAGGTAGACCCGGTCGGCCCGGAGGGTGTGCTTCGAGTCGGGGATGGGCTGCTTGTTCTCGTCGAGCTTCACGCAGCGCAGGCCCTCGACCTTCTTCTTGCCCTTGAACTTGGTGGGCTGGGTCTGCCAGGCGGCGGTGACCCCCTCGACCTTGGCCGCGGCCCACTCGTGGGCGTAGCCGCTCATCTTCGCCTCGGTGCCGCGGTAGACCATGACCACCTCGGGCACGCCGAGGCCCTTGAGCTCGCGCACCACGTCGAGGGCCGTGTTGCCGCCGCCCACGACCAGGGCCGTCTCGACCCCCGCGAGGTCGACCGTGCCCGTCTTCATGCGCTCGATGAAGTCGACGGCGCCCTCGACCCCCGCGAGCTCGGCGCCCTTGGCCGCGAGGCGGCTGTCGGGGCCGAGGCCGTAGGCCAGGAACACGGCATCGTGCAGGGCCTCGAGCTCGCCGAAGCCCATGGTCTCGCCGATCTCGACACCGGTCTCGACGGTGATGCCGCCGATGGCCAGCACCCGCTCGACCTCGTCCATGGCCCGGTCGGCGGGCATCTTGTAGGGCGCGATGCCCGTGGTGTTCAGGCCGCCCAGCCGCGGGCGCTTCTCGTAGATGGTGACCCGGTGGCCGAAGCGGCGCAGCCGGTGGGCACAGGCCAGCGCCGCCGGACCGCCGCCCACGATGCCGACGCTCTTGCCCGTGTCGGCGCCCGCCTCGTAGAAGTCCCAGCCCTGGTCGAAGGCCGCGTCGGTGGCGAAGCGCTGGAGCTTGCCGATCTGGATCGGCGGCACGCCCATGTGGTTGTAGACACAGTCGCCCACACAGAGCACCTCGACCGGGCAGACCCGGGCGCAGGACATGCCCAGGATGTTGCTGTCGAAGATGGTCTTGGCCGAGCCCTTGAGGTTCCCCGTGGCGATCTTGCGGATGAAGGTGGGGATGTCGATGCCCGTGGGGCAGGCCGTGATGCAGGGGGCATCGTGGCAGTACAGGCAGCGGTTGGCTTCGACCGCGGCCTGGTTGGGGGTGTAGGCGGGCTTGAAGTCGGTGAAGACCGTCTCCGAGCGCGCAGCGGGCAGCTTCGACTGCAGCTTCGACATCGGTTCCTCGGTGGCCAGGGAACGCCCACCATACACACTGCGACCAGCCCGACGGGGCCATGCGGCATGGCCCAGCCCCGCCACCAGCCGCCAGAGACCACCGAAGATGGCGTTGTGGAGGCCATCTTCGGAAACGTCTGCCATCTTGCGGCGACCGCCGGCGGCCCCCCGCATCTCGCCGCCCGCGCGCCCCGGTCCGCCGCGCCGCCTCGGGTCGTCGCCGGCGGCTCAGCCGGGCCCGGTGGCCCCCGCCCGGGGGCGCAGCAGGTCGGAGAAGAGGCCCAGGGTCGCCCGGCTCAGGTCGACCAGCTCGGCGGGATCGAGGCCCTCCCAGTGCTCGGCGAACCAGCGGTCGACGGCCGTGCCCATCCCGAAGCTGGCCTGGACCAGCAGGGCATCGGGCAGGTCGCGGCGCACCACCCCCCGGGCCTGGCCGTGGCGCAGCAGGGTGGCCCACCAGGCGTGCATGGGGGCGATGAGGCGGTCGAGCACGGCGGGATCGGGGTGGCGCCAGGCCTCGCGCATGAGGGCGGCGGCCCGGGGCGCGGCGGCCAGGGTGGCCAGCATCTCGAGCATCAGGGCCTCGACCCCCGCCCACCAGTCGCCGGTGTCGAGCCGGGCGAGGGCGTCGCCGGGCAGGAAGGGCGCCAGCTCGCGGTGCATGACCGCCAGCCAGAGGTCGTCCTTGTCGTGGAAGTAGTAGTAGAAGGCGCCCTTGCTGATGCCGGCGGCCTTGAGGATGCGGTTGACCGAGGCCCGGGCGGGGCCGTGGGCGGCGAACTCTTCGGCGGCCTGCTCGAGGATGGCGTGCTGGCGCTCTTCTGGGAGCTTCTCGAAGCGGGGCAGGGGCACGGGCGGGGCTCCGGCGGCGGGGAGGCAGCGGCCACCCGGGGCGGCCCTGCGGGACGTAGCCCGTCCCTGCGGCGCCCCCGGTGGCCCCGGCCCGGGAATGCACCGGAGGCGATCGGGCTTCAGGTGGTGAAGGTGAATTCCGTTTTCAAGACTGGCGCCCCAGTTGAAAGCGAATATCAGTTCCATGTGGGGGCCAGCCCCCGACCTGCCCCCGGCGCGGAGGCCGCACCATGATCGTCTGCATGTGCGAAGGGCTCTCGGAGCGAGAGATCGAGGCCGAGATCGACCAGGGCGCCACGAGCGTGCGCGACCTGCGCCGGCGCTGTGGCGCCTCGGGCCAGTGCGGCATCTGTGCCACGATGCTCCGCCGCATGGTCGCCGCCCGTCGTGCCCGCGAGGCCGCCCCCGCCGCCCGCTGAGGCCCAGGGCGGCGCCGCTCTCGGCCCCCGGCTCCCGACTCCCGGCTCCCGACCCACGTCCGCCGCCTGCCCTTGGTGCGCTGCGGCCCCGGCTCGTCGCGGCAAGGTCACGCGCCCGGAGGGCCCCGGTGGCCCACCTCGTTAGGGGAGACTCCACCCTTCTCCCGGAGCGACCATGTCCGAGGCAGCCATCCCCAAGACCGGCACCGTGAAGAGCAAGGAGGTCGTGCGCGCCCTCAACGACGTGCTCACCGCCGAGCTCACGGCCATCAACCAGTACTTCGTGCACGCCAAGATGTGCAGCAACTGGGGCTACGCCAAGCTGGCGGGTCTGCTGCGGGCCGAGAGCATCGACGAGATGAAGCACGCCGACCAGCTCATCGACCGCATCCTCTACCTCGGCGGCGTGCCGAACCTCCAGCGCCTCTACAAGGTCAACGTCGGCGAGACCGTGCCCGAGCAGCTCGCCTGCGACCGGGGGCTCGAGCTCGAGGCCATCCCGCGCCTCGTGGCCGCCATCGACGTCTGCCGCGAGAAGGGCGACCACGGCACCCGCGTGCTGCTCGAGGGCATCCTCGTCAGCGAAGAGGAGCACCTCGACTGGATCGAGGCCCAGCTCGACCAGATCGAGCAGATGGGCGTGCAGAACTACCTCGCCCTCCAGGTCGGCTGAGCCGGCCGGGCCGGGGCGGCCTCCCGTCCCGTCCCCTCCCCCGGCGGGGCCCCGCGTCCCCCTCCCCGACCCGGGCGGCCCCTCCCCGCCGCCGCACCGGGCCGGGCCTCGAGCTCGCCGCGGGGCCCGGAGCCCCCCCATGTCTGCCCCCTCCTGGCTCGGCCCCGACGATCGGGCCGCCTTCGAGCGTGACGGCTTTCTCGTGCAGCGGGGCGTTCTCGACCCCGCCCTCGTGGCCCGCATCCAGGACTGGACGGCACTGGTCGCCGGCTGGGCCGACGGGGGCCCGGGGCTGCACCACTTCGAGCAGACCGACGGCGGCCCCCGCCTCGCCCGCAGCGAAGACCTCGTGCCCCACCACGCAGGCCTCGCCTCCTTCATCCAGCGCGGGCGGCTCCACGAGACCGCCGGCGCCCTGCTGGGCGAGCCGGCCGTGCTCTTCAAGGAGAAGATCAACCACAAGCACCCCGGCGGCGCGGGCTTCGCTCCCCACCAGGATGCCCCCGCCTGGCGCTTTGTCGACCACCACATCTCGTGCATGGTGCCCGTCGACCCGGCCACCCGCGAGACGGGCTGCCTCTGGGTGGCGCCGGGCCAGCACCACGGCGCCCTGCCCACCCGCGCCGGCCAGCACGGCGTCATCGACGACGCCGTGGCCGCGTCCCTCGACTGGCAGCCCGTCGAGCTGGCCCCGGGCGACCTGCTCTGGTTCGACAGCTACACCCCCCACAAGAGCGGCAGCAACACCGGCGACCGCCCCCGCCGGGCCTACTACCTGACCTGGAACGCGGCCCGCGCCGGCGACCACCGCGATCGCTACTACGCCGACAAGCGCGCCGAGTTCGCCGCCCACGACGGCACCTTCGGCGGCGACCGGGTGCGCATCAGCGTCAACGACGACTTCCTGGGCCGCCCGGTCGCCGCCCCCACGGCCCCGTCCCCGGGCGACCGGCGCCAGCGCGACGTGGCCGAGCTGTCCCTGCGCTACGCCGGCCAGGAGGCCGCCCAGCTCTACGACGAGGCCATCACCGAGCTCCAGCACGCCCTGCAGTGCGCCGAGCTGGCCGCCGAAGACAACGCCCCGCCGGCCCTCATCGCCGCCGCCCTGCTCCACGACGTGGGCCACCTGCTCATCGGCGACCTCTTCCCCATCGACGAGCCGCTGCCCCGCGACTTCGAGCACGAGGCGGTCGGGGCCCGCTACCTCGCGCGCATCTTCGGCCCGGCGGTCACCGAGCCCGTGCGGCTGCATGTGGCCGCGAAGCGCTACCTCACGGCGGTCGATCCGGCCTACTTCGCCACCCTGAGCCCCTCGTCGGTGCGCTCGCTGGCCGCCCAGGGCGGGCCCATGTCGGCGGCAGAGGTCGCGGACTTCAGGGCCTCGCCCCACTTCGAGGATGCTGTGAAGGTCCGCTTGTGGGACGATCTGGGCAAGGACGCCGACGCCCGCCCCCGCCCCTTTGCCGCCTGGGAGGGCATGCTGCGCACCCTCGCGGCCCGCTGAGCCGCGCCCCTCCGCCGAGACGCCCATGCCCCGCTCCCCTCGCCCCTCCGCTCTCTGGCTCGCCCTCGCCCTCGCCGCCTGCGGCGCGCCCGCCAGCGACAAGAGCACCGAAGCGGCCGTGATCGACGCCGACCAGGACGGGGTGCCCGCAGGCGAGGACTGCGACGACGCGGATCCGGCGGTGGCCCCGGGCCAGGAGGAGCGCTGCGACGGCCTCGACAACGACTGCGACGGCGAGCGGGACGAGGGCCTCG
>CAXQUZ010000212.1:0-3051 GCA_964226865.1 Myxococcota bacterium
CCGGCGGGCGCCCGGCAATGCCCTGGCGCAGGCGGGGGGGCGGGTCGGGCCCCCACCGGGGCGGGGCGTGCGTTAGGGTGGCCGGCCGCAACGAGTCCCGAGGAGGCCGCCGTGTCGCGCCCCGCCGACCCCGCCATGGATGCCCTGGTCGACCGCATCGTCGCCCGCGTCCGCGAAGAGCTCCAGAACCAGACCGTGCCCCCGGCCCCCGTGCTGCGGGGGACGTGGAACGACCGCTCGGCCCTCCAGCACCTGCTCGGTGCCGGTGCCGCGCGCCTGGGCAGCAACGGCGAGGTCCCCGCCGACCTCGCCGGCATCGCCCGCACCATCGACCACACCCTGCTCAAGCCCACGGCCACCCGCGCGGACATCGTCAAGGTCTGCGACGAGGCCCGCCGCTACCACTTCGCCAGCGTCTGCGTGAACTCGACGTGGATCCCGCTGGTGGCGCGGCTGCTGGCCGGCTCGGGGGTCAAGCCCATCTGTGTGGTGGGCTTCCCGCTGGGCGCCATGTCGACCCGCTCCAAGGCCCAGGAGACCCGCGAGGCCGTGGGCGACGGGGCCGAAGAGATCGACATGGTCATCAACATCGGCCTGCTCCGCAGCGGCGACCACGACGGGGTCTTCGACGACATCCGCGCGGTGGTCGAGGCCGCCGCCGGCAAGCCCGTCAAGGTCATCCTCGAGACGGCCATGCTCGAGCGCGAAGAGAAGATCGCGGCCTGTGCCATCTCGAAGGCGGCCGGTGCGGCCTTCGTGAAGACCTCGACCGGCTTCGGTGGGGGCGGGGCCACGGCCGAAGACATCGCGCTGATGCGCTCCATCGTGGGTCCCAACATGGGCGTCAAGGCCTCGGGCGGGGTGCGCACGGCGGACGACGCCCGCAAGATGCTGGCGGCCGGTGCCGACCGGCTGGGGGCGAGCGCCAGCGTCGCCATCGTCACGGGTGGTGCCGGCAAGGGCGGGTACTGAGCCCATGAGCAGCCGTCCCTCGGTCACCATCGGCGAGATCCTCGCCGCCAAGCGGGACGGCAAGGCGCTCGACCGTGCCGCCATCGAGGCCTTCGTCGACGGGGTGGTCGACGGCTCGGTCTCGCATCCCCAGGCCGCCGCCTTCCTCGCCTTCGCCTACCTCAACGGCATGGACGCCGGCGAGACGGTGGCCCTCACCCAGGCCATGACCGAGCGCGGCGAGCAGCTGCGCTGGCCCCGGGCGGGGGGGCCCCTGGTCGACAAGCACTCCACCGGCGGTGTGGGCGACAAGGTCAGCCTCATCCTCGCGCCCCTCTGGGCCGAGCTGGGCTACCGCGTGCCGATGATCTCGGGGCGGGGGCTCGGCCACACGGGCGGCACCCTCGACAAGCTCGAGAGCATCCCCGGCTTCCGCGTCGACCTCGACGTGGGCGAGCTGCGGGCCGTTCTCGCCGACGTGGGCTGCTTCATCTCGGGCCAGACGGGCCAGCTGGCCCCGGCCGACCGGGTGCTCTACGCCCTGCGCGACGAGACCCAGACCGTGCCCAGCATCCCGCTCATCACGGCCAGCATCCTCTCGAAGAAGCTGGCCGAGGGCATCTCGACGCTCGTGCTCGACGTCAAGTACGGCAGCGGGGCCTTCATGCAGACCCGCGAGCGGGCGGCCGCCCTCTCCGAGATGCTCGTGGCCGTCGGCGAGGGCGCCGGGGTGCGCACCCGCGCGGTGCTCTCCAGCATGGAGCAGCCCCTGGGCCACGCCGTCGGCAACGCCCTCGAGGTGGAAGAGGCCGTGGCCTGCCTCGCGGGCCGCGGTCCGGCCGATCTGCGAGCCCTGGTCCTGGCGCTGGCCGACGACCACCGGGCGGCCCAGATCCTCGACAGCGGCGCGGCCCTCCCGCGCTTCCGGGCGATGGTCCGGGCCCAGGGGGGCGACCCGGATGCCCCCCTGCGCGGCACCGACCGGGTGCGCACCGAGGTGGTGGAGGCCCCCCGGGCGGGCACCCTGACCCGCTGCGACGCGCTGTCGGTGGGCCAGGCCTCCTTCATGCTCGGCGCCGGGCGGCGGCGGGCGGGCGAGCCGGTCCACCACGGGGTGGGCGTCATCGTCCACCACAAGCTCGGCCAGCAGGTCGAGGCTGGCGACCCCCTCTTCACCCTGCACCACGTCGACCGGGGGCTCGATCGGGCCCGCGGGCTGCTCGCGGGTGCCGTGGCCTTGGACGAGGCCCCGCTCCATGCCTGAGCCGGGCTGGGGCCTGCGCGACCACCTCCGCGCCGCGGCCATCGGGCTCGTGCTGCTCGCCCAGGCCCTCGACGCGACGCCCCTGCCCGAGCTCCGCGAGAGCCACCTGCGGAACCCCGTCGCCTGGGACGAGATCGAGCGCTGGAGCGGCCTGCTCACCGACGCCGGGCTGCCGACGAGCCCCGAGGAGCTGCTCCAGTTCGGGCTCGGGCTCGGCGAGGGCTCGCGGGCCTTCCGCAAGCACCTGCTGCGGCCGTGGTGGCCCTTCCGGCGCCTCACCGGCACGGGCCAGAGCTGGGGCCTCTTCGCCTACCCCGACCCCTACGCGGGCCGGCTGACGGTCAACGGTCGGGCCGCGGGCGGGGAGTGGTTCGAGCTGTACCGTGCGCCCACGGGCCGGGGCGACCGCCTCGAGGCCCAGCTCGAGTACCGCCGGGTGCGGGGCGTCTACGACGACGCCGGCGACCGGCCCAAGCCCCGCAAGGTCCAGTCGCGGCTCAACGCCTGGATCGCGGCCGAGGTCTTCGCCCACGACCCGGAGCTCGACGAGGTCGAGATCTACTTCGAGCGGGCGCGGGTGGTGCGGCCCGACCGGCGCAAGCGGCCGCCGGAGGTCGAGGAGCGGGCCCGGGAGGTCTTCCACCGCAGCCCGCCGGCCGGGGCGACCCCGTGATCGGCCGCCTCTGGTCCGCCTGGGTCGGGCTCTGGGCCCGCCAGGAGCATCCCCTGCCGGTGGCCCTCGTGCGCATCGCCCTCGCCGCGGTGATGGTGGTCGACCTCGCACGCCTCGGGGCCCTCGGGCTCATCGTCCCCCAGATCGGAAGAGCACACGTCTG
>CAXQUZ010000213.1:0-14129 GCA_964226865.1 Myxococcota bacterium
CTTTTGAATGATCCGGCGACCACCGAGATCTACACGTCTTAAGACACTCTTTCCCGACACGACGCTCGTCCGATCTGGCTGCCGTGTCGCGGACCAGCTCGCCCAGGGCCGCCGCCGTGCGGGGCAGCGGCAGCACCGGCGGGCCTCCCGGCCAGCCCGTCCCCACCAGCACACAGCCCGCCCGGGCGGCCTCGGCGTGGCGAAAGGTCTCGGCCTGGCGGGTGCCCGGCGGCACGAGGGCCACCCGCGTGGTGGCGAGCAGCGCGGCCCACTCTGCGGCGGGCAGGCCCCCTCCGAAGCGGGTGCCAAAGCGCAACACACTGCCCGGAACAACTTGTCCATCGAGCTTCAGGGGGATGTGCCCCCGCAGCAGGGCCGGCAGGGGGCCCGGCAGGCGCCGGCCGCTGAGCAGCCGGTAGAGCGGCGCCCGCCGGGGGTGGAGCCAGCCGACGAAGGCGAGGGGCACCCGGCGCTCCGCCCAGGGCACCGGGGCCACCGGTGGCAAGAAGCCCGACGGGCCGAGGGGCAGCCGGGTGCGCAGGGCCCCCGCTGGCGCCGCGTAGCACTGGGCCACCCGAAAGCGGGCCAGCGCGGGCGCGGGGCGGCCGTGCTCGCCGCCGATGGCGAAGACCAGCACCCCGTCGGGCGCGGTCGCGTCGAGCAGGGACCAGCGGCGGTGGCCTTGGACCGAGACCACCACCACCGTGCGGGGCCGGGGGCCCGCGGGCCAGGCCGCGACCACCGCCGCCAGCCACGCGCGCTCGCGGTAGCGCGCCGGGTCGCCCACGGAGGGGTCGTGGAGGAGGACGGGGGGCCCTCCGGTGCTCAGATCTGCTCCAGCCCGCTGGCGGCCGCGTGCGCGAGGAAGGCCGTGCGGAAGCCCTCGATGTCGTCGGCCGTCAGGGTGCGGTCGGCGTGGCGCAGGTGGAAGCGGAAGCTGTAGTTGCCGGTCTCGGCCTTCTTCTTCTTGCTGAGCATGGGGCGGTAGAAGTCGACCAGCTCCCAGCGGGCCAGCACGGGGTGGGCAAAGGCGCCGAGCACGGCCTCGAGGCCCTCGTAGCCCTGGACCACGGGCCAGGAGAAGGTGAAGTCCTGGGTCGAGCCCGGGTAGACCGGCGGCGCGGCGTAGGGCCGGTCCGGGTAGGCGGCCCCCTGGAGCGCCGGCATCGACAGGCGGAACCACACGGCGTGGCCCCGGTCGAGCACCTGGGTGCGCAGGGCCCGGGGCGTCATGCCCATGTGGCCGATGAGCTCGCCGTCCTTGCGGATCTCCAGCGCCATGCCGGGCCCGAACCAGGGGGCCGCCGGCGGCGCGTCCACCCGCCGCATCTCGAAGGCCGAGAGGCCCGTGACCCGCGCGATGTCGTCGACGGCACCGCGGATCTGGCGGAAGTGGGTGGGGGCGTCCATGGCGCCGGACTGCACGACGCTCAGGCCGGCCAGCTCGTCGGCTTCGTGCTTCTCGCCGGCGGCGTCCAGCCAGAAGGTGCGGCCCAGCTCGAAGACGCGGAAGTCGTCGCGCACCCGCTTGTTGTCGCGGGCCACGGCGAAGAGGTTCGGCAGCTGGGTCGTGCGCATGCGGCCGCGGCCGACCGCGATGGGGTTCGCGAGGTTGAGGGTCGGGCCCGGGTCGAAGCCGATGGTCGCGAGCCACTCGTCCTCGGTCCACGAGTAGGTGTGGAGCTCGTGGAAGCGGTGGCCGCTGGCGAGCAGGCGGCGAAGGCGGTGGGCGTTGCGCCAGCCGAGGTCGATGTCGGCCGAGCGCAGGGGCGCGGCCGGCAGCACGGGCTCCATGCGGTCGTAGCCGTAGACCCGCATGACCTCCTCGGAGATGTCTTCGAGGATGGCGATGTCGTGGAGGCCGCGGAAGGCGGGGATGCCCACGTCGAGGCCGCCGCCCGGGCGGGCCTGGCACGAGAAGCCCAGGCTGGTGAGGATCTCGGTCGCCCGCGCATCGGTGATCTCGACCCCTGCCCGGCGGGTGAGCCAACCGTCGGGAACGAAGATGGGACGCTCGTTCTCGTGGAGGTCGCCCACCACCGTGAAGCGCGAGCGCACCACCGGCGCGAGGCCCTCGGTCTCGAGCAGCCGCAGGATGCGCGCCGCCGCCACCCGGGCGTTGACCGGGGGCTGCTTCTTCTCGAAGCGGTTGCTCGAGTCGGTGCGGATGTTGAGCCGCCCGGCCGTCATGCGCACCCGGGCGCCGCGGAAGTTCGCGCTCTCGAGCAGCAGCGCGGTCGTGTCGGCCTCGATCTTCGAGCCCATGCCGCCCATGATGCCGGCGAGCGCGACGGGCTCGTCGGCGCTGTGGATGAGCAGGTCGTCGGGCTGGAGGGCCTGCTCCTTGCCGTCGAGGGTGGTGAAGGTGGGGGTGGTGCCGGCGGCGGCGACCCGCACGGCGTCGACCTTGCGGGCGTCGAAGGCGTGGGTGGGCTGGCCGAGCTCGAGCTGCACGTAGTTGGTCAGGTCGACCAGCGCGCTCTTCGGGTTGATGCCCAGCGCCAGCAGCCGCCGCTGCACGACCATGCTCGCGGGCTGGTCGCCGGCCACGTCGATCTTGATGGCCGTGTAGACCGGGCAGTCGTCGTGGTTCTCGACCGTGACCGGCACAGCGGGAAGGTGGTCGTGGGCCGAGAGCGGGGCGGTGTCGAGGGGGCGCAGCGGCCGGCCGAAGATGGCGGCCACCTCGCGGGCGAAGCCGTGGTGGCCCCAGAGGTCGGGACGGTGGGTGAGCGACTTGTTGTCGATCTCGATGAGCACGTCGGTCTCGGGCACCAGCTCCGAGAGGGGGGTGCCGGGCGCGACCGTGGCCGGCAGGGCCAGGATCGACTCGTGGGCGCCGCCGAGGCCGAGCTCGCTGGCCGAGCAGAGCATGCCCTCGCTCGGGTGGCCGTAGAGGGTGGTCTCGGCGAGGGTGGTGCCGTCGGCGATGGTCGTGCCGGCCGGGGCGAAGGCGCCCACCATGCCCACGGCCACGTTGGGGGCGCCACAGACCGTGCGCCGCTGGGTGCCGCCCACGTCCACGACGACGACGTGGACGGTCTTCTCGCCCGTGTCGAGGGGCTCGGCCGAGACGACCTTGGCGGCGACCACGCCGGCGACGGCGCGGGTGAGGGTCTCGACGCCCTCGACCTCGGCGGTGTGGATGGTGATGCGGTCGGCGAGGTCGTCGGTGGAGATGCCGGTCAGGTCGACATACTCGCTCAGCCAGTCAACAGAGATGAACACGGGTCCGCCAGGAGTCGGTGGGTGCGGAGGGCGCGGCGCGGGGGGCCCGGGGGGCCCATCACCGGATCAGAG
Source organism: Myxococcota bacterium (assembly GCA_964226865.1). Lineage (GTDB taxonomy): Bacteria > Myxococcota_A > UBA796 > UBA796 > UBA2385 > CAXQUZ01. The sequence continues at coordinate 3,301 of CAXQUZ010000213.1, forward strand.
GGTCGCGGGGAACTGCTCGTTGAAGCGCAGGTCGCCCTTGTTGAGCAGCCGCACGTCGGGGATGCCGAACTTGAGCATGGCGAGGCGGGTGAGGCCGAGGCCGAAGGCGAAGCCGCTGTGGACCTCGGGGTCGATGCCCGCGTTGCGCAGCACCACCGGGTGGATCATCCCGCAGGGCATCAGCTCGATCCACTTCCAGCCCTTGCCGAGGTCGGCCTTGAAGTCGAGCTCGAAGCCCGGCTCGACGAAGGGGAAGAAGCCCGGGCGCAGCCGCACCTCGACGTCGCGGGCGAAGACCCGGGAGAGCAGCTCCTTCATGACCGCGATGAGGTTCGAGACCGTGACGTGCTTGTCGATGAACATGCCCTCGAGCTGGTAGAAGGTGTTCTCGTGGGTCGGGTCGGTGGTCTCGTTGCGGAAGGTGCGGCCGGGGAAGATGGCCCGCAGGGGCACCCCCAGCTCCTTCATCGCGCGGTTCTGCATGGCCGAGGTGTGGGTGCGGAGCACCATGCCGTTCTCGAGCCAGAAGGTGTCTTGCATATCGCGGGCGGGGTGGTCGCCCGGAATGTTGAGCGCGTCGAAGTTCTCGAACTCCGAGACCGCGTGGTCGCCCTCGTAGACCCGGAAGCCCATGCCCCGGAAGATGTCTTCGACCTCGCACTGCATGAGCGTGATGGGGTGCAGCCCGCCCACGCTGGCGCCGGTGCCCGGCAGGGTGATGTCGAAGTCGAGCTCGGGACGGGCCTGGGCGGCCGCCTCGAGCCGGGCGGCGACGGCCTCGAGGCCGGCCTCGACGTGCTGCTTGGTCTGGTTCAGGGCCTGGCCGAAGGCCCGCTTCTCGTCCGAGGAGAGGGCCTTGAAGTCGATGGTCGACCGGAACCGGGTCACCCGGCCCTTGCGGCCCAGGAAGGCGGCCCGGAGCTGGACGAGGGCGTCCTTGTCGGTGACGGCAGCTTGCTGCTGGTCGAATTCCTCGCAGAGCGCGGCGAGAGCGGCGGCGGGACTGGACACGGCGCAGCCTCCGGGGGCAGGGGGGTGGGCAGGCCCGATAGCGGGGGAGCCCACCGCAGTCAAGCACCGCGAAGGTGGTCTGTTGGTCGATGTTCTCGCGGGCCAGAGCCCACGGGCTGCTCAGGGGGTGGCCGCGTCCCAGTCGATGGCGTCGTCGCGGTTGAAGGCCACGCCGATGGCCGCGAGCCGGGCGCCGTGCTGGGGGGCGCGGGCGGCAAAGTCGTCCCAGTCGAGCAGGGGGCCCGGGCTCCAGGCCGACTCGCTCATGGCCGAGAGCCGGGGCCAGAGCATGAACTCGACGTCGTCCTCGGTGCCGACGAACTCGGTCCAGAGGGGGCCCTCGATGCCGAGCCAGCGGTCGTTGTCGACGCCGCCCAGGCCGGGGCGGCAGGTGTAGGCCTTGCGGGTGTCGATGCGCCCGGCCCAGGTCTGGCCGAACTCGGCCTCGCCGTCGTAGACCATGTCGAGGTAGCACTCGCTGGCCCAGGAGTAGATGAGCTCGGCGCCCGCGTCGGCGGCGGCCACGGCCAGCTCGCCCTGCCACCAGTACTGGGCGATGTGGGGCCGGCTCAGCTCGCCTTCGCCGATCTCGTCCCAGCCGATGAGCAGCTTGTCCTGGTCTTCGATGACCCCGTGCAGCCACTGCATGAAGGCGGCGTACTCGGGCTGGTCGAGGTCGATGGCCTCGTCGCCGCCCACGTGCACCCAGGGCCCGGGCGTCAGCGCCGCCACCTCGGTCCAGACGTCCTCGACCATCTCGTAGGTCTCGGGGGCGCCCAGGTAGAGCGGGGTCGTGATGACCGGGGTGCCCGTGTAGGGCGCGGCGGGCTCGCCGCTCTCGTTGAGCACCCCGTAGGCCGAGAGGGCGGCGTTGGCGTGGCCGGGGAAGTCGATCTCGGGGATGAGCACGATGCTGCGGGCGGCGGCATACTCGACCAGCTCGACGTACTCGTCCTGGGTGTAGTAGCCCCCGGGACCGCCCCCCACCTCGGTGGCGCCGCCGATGATGGCGAGCTCGGGCCAGGACTGGATCTCGATCCGCCAGCCCTGGTCGTCGGTGAGGTGGAGGTGGAAGCGGTTGAGCTTGTGGAGGGCGAAGAGGTCGATCTGGCGCTTGACGAAGTCGACGCCGTAGAAGTGGCGGGCCACGTCGAGCATGCCGCCCCGCCAGGAGTGGGTCGGGGCGTCGTCGATGGTGAGGGCGGGCACGGCCCAGGCGTCGCCCGCGGGGGTCGCGAGGGAGGGCGAGAAGGCCGCCGCCGGCAGCAGCTGGCGCAGGGTCTGGGTCGACCAGAAGAGGCCGTCCCGGTCGGCGCCGGTGAGCTGGATGCCCGCCTCGGGGTCGACCACGATGCGGTAGCCCTCGGCGCTCTCCGAGACGCTGTCGTCGATGCGCAGCACGACATCGGCGGGGCCGGCGCCGGTGCCGTCGCCCTCCTGAACGGGCAGGGGCAGCCCGGTGGCCGGGGCGAGGGCCTCGGCGAGCAGCTCGGCCACCTCGAGGCCCGGACCGGTGGCCCAGAGCACGGTGGTCTCGTCGAGCGCGACGCTGCCCTCGGCGAGCGCGAGGCTGGCGGGCACGGGCAGTAGGCCGAGCGCGGCCACGGGATCGGCCGCGTCGGGCGCGCCGGTGTCGCTTGGGGCCCCGGTGTCGCCGCTGCCGCCTCCGCCGCCGCCGGGCTTGGCGCCGCCCCCGTCGGAGCAGGCAGTCAGGGCGAACAGGAGCAGCAGGGCACGGGGGGGCATGGAGAGCTCGGGGGGCGGGGGCTCAGGAGCGGCGCAGCGCCGCCAGCATGCGCGGGAGGGCCGCGGGCCGCATGTGGGGGAAGCTGGGCAGGCGCAGCAGGTGGGCGTCGAGGGCGGCGGCGCCGGGGCAGTCGGCGGCGAAGGGCGAAAAGAGCGGCAGCGCCGCGCAGTTGCGGAACTGGTGGACCTTCGCCTCGATGCCGTGCGCGGCGAGCCGGCGCGCCCAGGCGCCCGGGTCATCCACCCATAGGCCAAGGTAGCTGCCGTTGGCCCGTCCCCAGGTGTCACCCTCCAGGGCGCGGGCGTCCGACCGGCCCGCCACCGCCTCGGCCACGGCGGCGGCAATGGCGCGCCGGCGGGCGATGTCGTCCTCGAGCACGGCGAGCTGGCGGGCGACGGCCTCGCCCATGAAGGGGTGCCAGGGGGCGCGGCTGGCCGGGTCGAAGGTGAAGGTGGTGGGCGGCTCGGCGGCGTCGAGGGCCTCGGCGAGGCGGGGCAGCCGGGCGAGGGCCGGCGCGAGGAGCAGGGTCCAGGCCGGCGGCTGGAGCATCAGCGAGAGGGCGGCCCGGACGTGCTGCTCGGCGAGGGGCGGGCGGACCGGGCGCACGGGCGGGGGCGGCGCGAGGCGCAGGGGCGCGGCGGGATCGACGGCGAGCATGCCGCCGCCGAGGGCGCTCACGGACTTGTAGACCCCGAAGCTGAACAGGGCCCCGTGGCCGAGGCTGCCGGCGTGGCGGGGCCCCGCGGGGGTGGCGAGGGTGGTGCCGACGGCGTGGGCGCAGTCCTCGAAGAGCAGCATGCCGTGCGCGCGGCAGAGCGCGGCGAGCTCGGCTGTGGGGCCGGGGTGGCCGAACATGTGGGTGAGCAGCACCATGCGGGTGCGGTCGGTGCGCTTGCGGCGCGCGTCCTCGGGGCACATGCAGAGGGTCTGTGGGTCGGTGTCGACGAAGACGGGCTCGAGGCCGGCCTGGACCAGCAGGGCCACCACCACCCAGAAGTTGTAGGCGCTGACGAGCACCTGGTCGCCCGGGGCCCAGTCCACGCTCTGGAGAAAGCGCCAGAGGGCGTGGCGGCCGGTGCGGGCGGGGTGGAGGTCGCGGCCGTCGAGGCGGCCGGCGAAGGCGGCGGCGAGGCTGCGCGGGTGGGACGGGGCGCGCGCGCTGTGAAGATGCCCACCACCAGGGTGTTCCCGGTCAGAGCCCGCCCCCCGTCGCAGGCCGGAGAGGGCCGCCCGCAGGTAGGGGCCGAAGACCCGGCGGCTGGGCACCGGGGCGTGGTGGGGCTGGGTCCAGCGGGGCATGGGGGCTCCGGGCGGTCAGCGGCCGCGGGCGATGGTCCACAGGCAGCCGAGGCCGTAGCGCACGGAGCGGCGGAAGGTGATGGACTGCACGGTCTCGTCGTAGCGGGCCGCCAGGGGGCGCTCGGCGATGCGGGCCCCCCGGGCCATCAGCCCCACGAGAACCTGCTGGTCGAAGACGTAGTCGTCCGAGAAGGACTCGAGGGGCAGGGTCACGAGGGCGGCCGAGCGAAAGGCCCGGGCGCCGGTGTGGAGCTCGCTGAGGCGCCGGCCGAAGCGCAGGTTGGCGGCGCTGGTGAGCCCCCGGTTGCCCCACCGCCGCCAGGCGGGAACGTGGGCCCCGCCGCCCTCGAGAAAGCGCGAGCCCAGGGCACAGTCGGCCTCGTCCAGGGCGTCGGCGAGGGCGAGGGTCGCCGCGGTCGGGTACTGGCCGTCGCCGTGGAGCAGCACCACCCGGTCGGCCCCGTTCGCCAGGGCGGCCGCGTAGCCGGTCTTCTGGGCCGCTCCGTAGCCCTTGTTGCGGGCGTGGCGCAGCACCCGCACCCCCGCGGGCACCCGCAGCCGGGGCGCGGAGCCGTCGTCGACCACATAGACCCGCAGGCCCCGGTCGCCGGGCAGCTCAGAGAGCACCCGGTCGAGGCTGTCTTGGTAGTTCAGCGAGGGCAGCACGACGGCGGTGTGGGAGGCCATGGCCGCAGCTAACGCGCTGGGGCGCCGGGCCTCAGCCGAAGCCGAGCAGCCGCCCGCCCTGGTAGACCACGAGGCTCGCCACCCAGGCCAGGGCCGTCATGTAGGCGAAGAGGAAGGCGGGCCAGCGGTAGCCGTTGGTCTCGCGCTTGACGACGGCGAGGGTGCTCATGCACTGGGCGGCCAGGGCGAAGAAGACCATCAGCGAGAGCCCCGTCAGCGGGGTGTAGACCGGCCGGCCGTCGGCGTGGGTCTCGGCCTCGATGCGGTCGCGCAGGGCCGGGGTCTCTTCGTCGACCTCCTCGCCGATGCCGTAGACCAGGCCCATCGTGCTCACGAAGACCTCGCGGGCAGCGAAGGCGCCGATGAGGCCGACGCCGATCTTCCAGTCGAAGCCGAGGGGCGCGATGGTGGGCTCGATGGCCTTGCCGATGCGCCCGGCGGCGCTGTGCTCGAGGGCCCGGGCCCGAAAGGCGCTGGCCTCGGCGGCGGGCAGCTCGTCGAGGCCCCCGGGCGGCTCGTCGAGGGCCGGGAAGCTGAGCAGCCCCCACATCAGCACGGTGAAGGCGAGGATGACCGTGCCGGCCTCAGAGAGAAAGGCCTTGGTGCGCCGGCCCACGAGCTGGGCGAGGTCGGCCGCCCGGGGCATGCGGTAGGGCGGCAGCTCCATGACGAGGGGCACCTTGGGCCCCTGGAGCACGGTGCGCCCGAGCACGGCGGCCGAGACGAGGGCCATCAGCACGCTGAACAGGTACATCGCGAGCATCAGCCCCCCCTGGACGGGCACGACCCCGGCGATGGTGTCGGGGGGGAAGAGGGCGGCGATGATCAGCGTGTAGACGGGCAGGCGGGCCGAGCAGGTCATGAGCGGCACGACCATCATGGTGAGCAGCCGGTCGCGCCGCCGCTCCATCGTGCGGGTGGCCATGATGGCGGGCACGGCGCAGGCGAAGCCCGAGAGCATGGGCACGAAGGCCCGCCCGTGGAGCCCCACGGCGCGCATGAGGCGGTCCATGAGCCAGGCCGCCCGGGCCATGTAGCCGCTGGCCTCGAGGAAGCCGATGAACACGAAGAGCAGGATGATCTGGGGGAGGAAGACCACCACGTTGCCCACGCCGCCGATGATGCCCTCGACCACGAGGTCGGTGAGCACGCCCGGCGGCAGCGCCCCGGCAGCCGCGGCGCCGAGGCTGCCGACGAGCTCCTCGATGAGCCCGATGGCGGGGTCGGACCACGAGAAGAGGCTCTGGAACATCGTGCCCATGATGAGGCAGAACACGGCCAGGCCGGCCACCGGGTGGAGCAGCACCCGGTCGACGCGCTCGGTGAGCGAGCGGCTCGGCGGCGGCGGCGACCAGTGCATGCCCTTGTCGTCGAGCAGGGCCCAGCGGGCCTGGATGATGGCCTGGTCGAGGTCGGTGTCGGCGGCCTCGCGCGCGGCGTCGACCGCCCGGCGCAGCCCGTCGGGCACCCCCTCGATCTCGTCTTCGTCGTCGAGGCTCAGCAGGGCCCAGCGGGCGAGGGCGCGGTCCCGGGCCTCGCTGCCGCGCCACTCGTTCGGAATGGCCGCCATGACGCTGCTCTCGGCCATCTTTGCCACGTCGGGCAGGGCCACCACGAGGGGCTCGGGGGCCGGCTGGTCGAGCACGTGGAGCAGCTCGTCGCGGAGGGCGTCGATGCCCTTGCCGAGGCGGGCGCTCACGAGCACCACCGAGACCCCGAGGTCGGCGGCGATCTGGCGGGTGTCGGGGGGGCGGGTGGCGGCCTCGTCGGCGAAGTTCAGGGCGATGACGCAGCGCATGCCCATCTCGCGCAGCTGGAGCCCCAGGTAGAGGGTCGGGGCCGGCCGTGAGGCGTCGGCGACCACCAGGACGAGGTCGGGGGCGGGCTGGCCCCGCAGGCCGACCGAGGCCTCGAGGGCGATCATCTCTTCGGAGCTGCGCGCGCTGAGGCTGTAGGTGCCGGGCACGTCGAGGATGCTGACCGCGCGCTCGGTCTGGCGCAGCCGGCCCTCGCGGCGCTCGACGGTGACGCCCGGGTAGTTGCCCACCTTGGCGGACTGGCCGGTCAGCGCGTTGAAGAGGGTGGTCTTGCCCATGTTGGGCGCGCCGACGACGGCGACGACGGCGGGCGTCACGGTTCGCTCCCGGGGGCCACGTCGATCTGGGCGGCCTCGGCCCGGCGGATGCTCAGGCGGGTGCCCCGGAGCTCGAGCTCGATGGGGTCGCCCAGGGGCGCCACCTTGGTCTTGCGCAGGGGGGTGCCGGGCAGCACGCCGAGCTCCATCAGGCGCCGCCGGAAGCCCCGGGGGCCGCCGATGCGGGTGACGCGGACCCAGTCGCCCAGCGGCGCTTGGTCGAGGTTGGCGGGCGGCGGGGCGGCCATGGGCAGTCCGGGGGGCGTGGGGCGGCGCCAGCGGGGCGGCCACGGAGAACGAGGAAGTTGAATATCGTTTTCAGCTGCGCCCGCACAGGGCCCCCGGTCGACTTCTGCTGATCCGCCGCAGTCCCCGGCCTGCCCCGTGCCCCGGGGTAGCATGGCCCATGTCTCGTGCCTGCCCGCGCCCGTCCGCCCGTCCCGTCCTGCTCGCCGCGCTCCTGTGGGGCGCCCTGCCGGCCGGGACCGCTCGCGCCGCCGCCTGGACCCAGCCCGCCGGCGACCACTACGCCAAGCTCTGGACCCGCACCCTCGTGGGCAAGGGCATCTTCGCGGGCGACGGCAGCCGCAGCCCCCTCGGCGGCTGGTTCGCCGACACGAACCTCCAGGCCTACGGCGAGCTCGGGCTCACCGACCACCTCACGGCCGTGTCCGCGCTCACCCCCCTGGGCCTGGCCAGCCACGGCGGCGACACGGCGCTCTACCTGGGGCCGAGCCTCGTGGGGCTGCGGGCCGGGGGCGCCCTGGGCGGCCTGCGCGCGGCCGGCGAGCTGCGGGTCGGGGGCACCCCGCCGGTGGGGGACCGGGCCCTCGGCGGCATCGGCCTCAGCGCGGCCGGCCCCTACACCTACCAGCCCGCGGTGGCCGGGGCGCGGGTCGAGGCCGAGGCCCAGCTCGGCGGCCCGCTCTCCTTCGGCTGGTGGGTGGTGGCCCCCGGGCTGCGGGCCCAGACGGCAGAGGTGCTGCCCCTCGCGCTGACCACCTTCGCCCAGCTCGGCTGGTCCATCTCGCCCCGCTGGACGACCGACCTCCACTTCAGCGTGGCCGAGCCCCTCCAGCCCCGCACGGCGCCGGCGGTGGTCAACGCCGCGGGCGCGGGCTGGACCCGCTACCAGGGCTTCGGTGCCGCCGCCTCGTGGTGGCTGCGGCCCGCCCTGGGGCTCCAGCTCGGCATCGAGGGGGTGGTGTCGGCCGCCGCCAATGCCGAGACGCCGACCCTCGTCTTCGGCGTCGAGAGCCGCTCCCGCTGAGTCCGAGAACAGCGACGCCCACGCCATCTTGCGATGGGTGGGCGCCGGTGGGCACGGGGGCGCCGGTCAGTCGACCGGGCACTCCTCGGCGTAGGTGTAGGCGATCTCGCCCTGGGCACCCGGGGGCGGCACGGCGGCACCGTGGAAGGTGATGGACTGGTCGGCGGGGTCGTAGGTCCAGCCGTCGAAGAGGTCGTTGGGCACGACGCTGCCCTCGACCGTGATGACCATCGAGGCGAGGCTCGTGGGCGCGTGGTCGAGGTCGAAGCTCACCTGGAGGCCGGCCGAGGTGTAGGAGATGGCCTCGAGCACCGTGGCGTAGTCGGAGCTGGCGATGTCGCCGGTGATGCCGCCCGTGCGGTCGGCGGCGTCGGCGTACTGGGTGCAGGAGATGAAGATCGACTCGCAGATGGCGCTGAAGGTCGTGAGCTGGGGGGCGGGCTTGAGGGCCTCGAACCAGCTCGCGAAGCTCGCGCCCGACTGGAAGGTCGAGTTGTCTTCGTCGGTGACCACGATGGCCGAGAGGGCGGCGTCGGTGCGCATGAAGCCGGCGTTCTCGTTGTCGACGATGGGCGCCGAGAGGGCCGCCTGGGTGGCCTCGAAGCCGACCTCGGTGGCGCTGCCGCCCGAGCCGAGGTCGATCTGGTTGATGAACTCGTCGACGACGTTCGGGGTCGCGGGGGTGAGGTAGGGGCCCACGAGCCGACCGGACTGGGCGGGGTTGTCCATGTCGGTGGTGATGACGCCCATCTGCCAGTCGACGCCCAGGTCGATGAAGACCTGGATGAAGTCGGCGAAGTTGTTGCCCACGATGACGAGGTCGTCGCTCATCGAGCCCGAGTTGTCGACGACCCAGAGCACGTCCACCTTGTCCTGGAGGGCCTGCTCGAAGCGCTGGACGTGGTCGGGGTCGGGGGTGCCCTCGCCGAAGATGTCGACGCCCACGACGCCCTCGTCGGGGTCATTGCTCGTGATCTGGAGCTCGGGCTCGAAGGTGGTCCAGGCGGAGGGGGTGAAGTTGACCCACACGTCCGCGGTCTCGTCGGTGGCGAGCACGAAGGTGTCGCCGGCGTCGGAGCGCACGGAGAAGGCGCTCTCGCCCGAGCCGGTCAGCTCGATGAGGGAGACCTCGAGATCGCCGCCGCCGACGTTCTTGATGGTGACGGGGAACCACTCGGTGGTGCAGTTCTTTGGCAGGCCGCCGAAGTCCATGGTCTCGATCGAGAGCTCGATGTCGGGCTGCTCCGGGTCGGGCTCGGGCTCGGGCTCGGGCTCCTCGTCGGGCTCGGGCTCGGGTTCTTCGGCCGCGGCCTCGACCTTCTCTTCGCGGGAGAGGTCGTACTCCTGGCAGCCGGTGGTGGACAGGGCCAGGAGGGTGGCGGGGCCGAGCGCCAGGGAGAGCCGGATCGCACGCATGGGGTGTCTCCTCGGGGGGATGCGAGTGGAAGGCGCCCGGGGGGGGCGCACCAGCCCGGGCGCGCGGGCGCGCGGAGCTGTGGCGGGTCTCAGTCATACACCAAGACTGGGCCATGTGTGATGTCAATCCGCTGTCGACGCCCGGTCTGGGCCGATCAGGGCGCCGTCCAGCCCGGCTCGCCATAGCAGTCGCCCGACCAGTGCCAGAACAGGGTCAGCTCCCAGAGCAGGCCGCTGGTCGCCACCCCCTGCACCCCGCCGGCGCTCAGGCTGGTGTCGGTGGTGAAGGCGTCGACGCCGCTGTGGCTGACCTCGACGGCCTGGATCGTGAGCGCGCCGTTGCGCCACTCGTTGTTGGCCCCGGGATCGTTGTCGCGCACACAGCCGGTCTCGGTGTTGTGGACCTCGCCCTGCAGGATCGCGAGCTCGTGGAAGGCCACGCCGAAGGTGGTGAGGGCCGTCGTGCCTCCCGTGCCCCCGAAGCTGTAGACGGGCAGGTCGGCGGTCGCCGTGTCGTCGTAGCTGTCGGCGTCGATCCAGGTGGTGGGGTCGGTGGCGTCGTAGCTGCTGTTGATGACGATGCGGGCGCCGGGGCTCAGGTCGGCGTTGGCGACGATGAGCTTGAAGCGCTGGTTGGTGTTCGTGATGAGGTCGTCGAGGTCGTCGAGCTTGTTCTCGTCCAGGTCGAGCATGTCGATGGCCAGGGTCTCGTGGTCCTCGTCATACTTGTGGACGTGGCCGTCGGTCGAGCCGCTGCCGACGCTCGCGATGGTCGAGCTGGTGTCGACGTCGACGTGGCCGCCGAGCAGCCCGTCGTCGTCGGAGGAGCCCGAGACGTCGTCGCTGGCGGTCAGGGGATCGGTGCCGTCCATCAGCACCTCCTCGCCGTCGGTGCGCCCGCCGCCGTCGGTGTCGGAGAGGGTGGGGTCGGTGGCGTGGGTGTGGACCTCTTCGCCGTCGAGCAGCCCGTCGAAGTCGCTGTCTTCGTAGAGCGGGTCGGCGCCGGCGGTGACCTCGTCGCCGTCGTCCAGACCGTCGTCGTCGGTGTCGGCATCGAGCGGATCGGTCAGGTGCACCCCCAGCTCGTCGCCGTCGTCGAGGCCGTCGGCGTCGGTGTCGGCGAGGGTGGGATCGGTGCCGTGGGTCGAGACCTCGTCGCCGTCGGTGAGGCCGTCGGCGTCGGTGTCGCTCGCGAGGGGATCGGTGCCGTGGGTCGAGACCTCGTCGCCGTCGGTGAGGCCGTCGGCGTCGGTGTCGCTCGCGAG
>CAXQUZ010000214.1:0-2744 GCA_964226865.1 Myxococcota bacterium
AGACGTGTGCTCTTCCGATCTCCGGGAGCGCGGCCGCCCGGCCGCCGGTGGCCCCGTCGATCACCCGCACGGGCAGCGCCAGCGAGAGGCCCTCGACCAGCTCGGCCGCACCGGCCGGCAGCAGCACCTCGAAGAGCCCCGGCGGCAGCACCTGGGTGGCCAGGCCCTCGAGGGTGCGGAGCAGGGCCTCCGGGTCGTCGCTTGGGGCCACCATGACCGAGGCCCAGGGCGCCTCGTCGCCGTAGTCGCCCTTGTGGGCGTCGACGAGACGGGTCGCCCGGTCGGCGCCGAAGCGGGCGGCGGCGAAGCGGTCCATCGAGATCTGGAAGCCGCTCTCCGGGACGGTGGCCACCGCGCCGTCGGCGAGGGCCGCCCGGTAGGCCGCGAGCAGGTTCGGGAAGAAGGCCGTCGCACCGACCGCCACGTCTGTGCGCAGGGCCAGGGCGCCGGTGAACAGCGGCGGCGGGCGCTCACCGTCCTGGGCCGGATCGACCACGTGGAGCACCTCGCCCTTCGCCCCCACGAGGCCGTAGGTCGAGGTCGCGAAGCGGGCGTCGCCGGCGCCGAGGGCGGCCACGAGGGCCGGCGCGTGCCCGGGCGCATAGGCCCCGTCGATGACGCGCACACAGGCCACCGGTGCGGTCGCCAGGGCGAGGGCGGCCGCGATGCCGTCCTCTGCCGCGGGCATGGCGGGGCGCACCACGACGACGCCCGCCGGCACGCGGTCCGCGGAGATGCCGAGGGTGCTGCGATCGATGAGGATGCGCTCGGCGCCGTCCTCGTCGTGCAGGGCCAGCAGGGCCTCGAGCTCGGCGAGGTGCCGGTCTTCGAGGGTGAGCAGGAGGGCGTAGGCGGGGGAGTCGGACACGGCGAAGCTCGGGGCACGCGGGGAGGTCGGCGGCCGGAGCCGACAGCAGCCCCGCGCGCGCGCTCCGCGTCACCGTGCGGGGTGCCGCCGCTGCCCCGGCCGTGGAGGGGACAGGACGGGCCGGGCCGGGGTCAGGCCAGGAGCTGCGAGAGCAGGTTGAAGCTCTCGGTCTCGGCCGGGTCCAGCTCGCCGTCCGCCGCAATCATCTGGAGCATCACGTCCAGAAAGACCTTGCGGTGCTCGGGCGGCACGTCCTGGGGGTCGATCTCTTCGGGGTCGGGGGGCGTCGTGAGCCACCCCTGGACCTGGCTGATCTCGTCCTCTCCGAGGTCGAGCCGGCGCACGAGGTTCGCGACGAAGTTCCGTTCGGAGTCGCGGATCTCGAGGTCGGCCCACGCGAAGGAGCAGACGAACTTCATGAGACGGAGGCGATCATCGGGCGAGAGGTCGTTCAACATGGGCGCACGCTACCAGAGCGGAGGAGCGGGGGGCAGGAGGGCCAGCCCTGCGGCGGGGCCGGGGCCCCCTGCGCACCACCAAAACACCGATTATTGCGACATTCTCACCACCCCCACGGAGCGGGCGCGGCAGCAGAGCCGGGCCTCAGCCGGCGAGCAGCTTCCGGCGCGAGCGGATCCGGGTGCGCAGCAGGTGCACATCGCGGTCTTCCTCCGGGCCCCAGGGGGTCTCGGGATCGTGCTCCAGGTGCCACTTCACGAAGGCAAGGCGGATGCGGTCCCGGTCGAGCAGCTGGTGGCGGAACCAGAACAGGGGCCCGCCGCGAAAGAAGCGGCCCGTCGCGGCGAGCATGCGCCGGGAGGCCGGCACCAGCAGCTTCACCTCGTCCGCCGTGACCACGTCCTCCTCCTCGGTGCCCAGGTAGCGCCGGATGATGCGCACCTCGTGGATCCAGGTGGCCAGGCCCGTGATGCCCAGCAGCAGCATGAAGGGGATCTGGAGCAGCAGGACCGCGAGGGGCAGCCCCACCGCGTAGGCCTGGAGCTCGCTGTCGCCCCCCGTCACGCCGAGGATGATGCCGGCGAAGGTGTTCCAGAGGAAGTGGGCGAACATCGCCATGCCCCAGAACAGGGGCACCAGGGCCCAGCGCGCGATGCCCTTGCGCAGGATCCGCACCAGCCCGAAGCCCATGCCCGTCAGCCCCGTGTAGGTGACGTGGCTCGACAGCCCGTTGACCACCCCCCGCAGGTAGGTCAGCTTGAGCATGCCCACCGCGCCGCCGTCGCTGGCTTGCACGTAGTAGAGGATGTTCTCGAGCCACGCGAAGCCCAGGCCGATGAGGGCCCCGTAGAGCATGCCATCGAGCACATTGTCGAAGTGGCGGCGGAAGAGGAAGAACAAGAAGACGAGCGCGAAGCCCTTCGTGCCCTCCTCGAAGAGCGGCGCCGAGAAGCTCGCGGTCATCTGGCTCGCGAGGCCCGGATGGCCGACGAGGCCCATCGCAAAGACGCTGAAGCTCGTGTTCGCCACCAGCGAGATGGCCGTCGAGACGACCGCGCCCCACATGAAGGCCGCCGCCAGGAGCATGAGCGGCTCCTGTTCGTTGCGGTCGAGCCAGAGCAGCAGCAGCCCGTAGGGCACGGCCGTGGCCGAGGCGAGGAAGACCGCGAGGCTGAAGACCCAGGGCCCCTCGGAGAAGGTGAGGCCGGTGTAGAGCGCCGTGAACAGCATGCAGAGGCCGAAGAAGCCCAGCACCAGCGCCAGACAGCCGAAGCGCAGGAACGGGTGGTCCGGGCGCTGGCGCAGGGCGGGGACAGCAGCAGCAGACATGGGACGGTGCTCCGGCGGCAGGGGCGGGGACACGTGGCGCCAGTGTCGCGACGGGGGGCGGCCCAGATCGGAAGAGCGTCGGGTCGGG
>CAXQUZ010000215.1:0-25087 GCA_964226865.1 Myxococcota bacterium
GACACCGGCGGAAGGCGAGGAGTACCTGCTCAAGCCGATGAACTGCCCGCACCACTGCGAGGTATTCAAGTCGCGCCCGCGCAGCTACCGGGACCTGCCCGTCCGCTTCGCCGAGTTCGGCACGGTCTACCGTTACGAACAGAGCGGCGAGTTGCACGGCTTGACCCGTGTCCGCGGATTCACCCAGGACGACGCCCACATCTTCTGCACCCGCGAGCAGCTCGAGGACGAGCTCGGCGCCTGCCTCGACATCGCCCAGCTCATGTACAAGACCTTCGGCTTCCCCGAGTACAAGGTCGAGCTGAGCGTGCGCGACAGCACCGACACCTCCAAGTACCAGGGCGACGACGAGGTCTGGGAGCTCTCCGAGACCACGCTGGCCAAGGTGCTCAGCGACCGGGGCATCCCCTTCAAGCGCATCGAGGGCGAGGCCGCCTTCTACGGCCCCAAGATCGACGTGAAGGTGGTCGACGCCATCGGCCGCACCTGGCAGCTCACGACCATCCAGCTCGACTTCAACCAGCCCGACCGCTTCGATCTGGACTACATCGGCGCCGACAACGCCGCCCACCGTCCGATCATGATCCACCGGGCCCTGCTCGGCAGCATCGAGCGCTTCTTCGGCATCCTCATCGAGCACTACGCCGGCAACTTCCCGGCCTGGCTCGCCCCCGTCCAGGCGCGCATCCTGCCCGTGGGCGAGAAGTTCCTCGACTACGCCCAGGAGACCGCCAAGAGCCTCAAGGCCATGGGGCTGCGGGTGACGGTCGACGACGACAACCAGAAGCTCGGCTACAAGATCCGCCGGGCCGAGCTCGACAAGGTCCCCTACCTGCTGGTGGTGGGCAAGCGCGAGGTCGAGGCCGGCACGGTCGGGGTGCGCCGCCGCAAGGAGGGCGACCTGGGCGCGATGACGGTCGAGGCCTTCGGCACGATGCTCGCCGAAGAGGTCGCCACCAAGGGCCAGTGAGCCCCCCTGCCGCCGCGCCCCCGCCCGGGGGCCGGTGGCGGTGCCGCGCCCCGCTGGCCCAGGTGGTCGGCGGGGCGCGCTGCGCTGGGGGACCGGTGCCGGGCCTCAGTCGAGGGTGCTGCGGCCGCCGATGGCCGTGCGGATCTCGGTGAGGTGGTCGAGGGTGCGCTTGTCGACCGGCAGCCCGGGGAAGGCGTCCATCAGCAGCTCGAGGGCATCCCAGGGCCGCAGGTCGCTGTGGTCGGCGGCGATGGCGCGCTTGATCCAGTGGGCGGCCCAGTCGGGCTGGCGCTGGGTGGTCTCCAGCTCGGCGATGGCCATGAGCAGGGTCACCCGGTTGCGCGGGGCGGCCACGGTCTTGGACCAGCCGATGAGCCGCTCGATGAGCACGATGCCCTCGGGCCGGGGCTCGCGCAGGGGCTCCCAGTCGCCGAGGTCGGCGAGGGCCTCGATGAGCACGGGCTGCTCGCCGTGCTCGGCGATGAGGGCCTCGAGGGCCGCCAGCGCCCCGTCGAGGTCGCCGCCGTCCAGCGGCGCCATGGCCTCGAGGATGGCATCATCCAGAACGCCCTCTTCCAGGCCATTCTCAACATGTTCGACACTCACCAGTCGATCCCCTTGACCGCGTCCACCACGGCCTCTCGGTGCTGCAGGAAGGTCTCGGCCTCGCCGGTGGCCTCGGCCACGACGAGCTTGCCGCCCTTCACGAAGATGGCGACCAGGTAGGTCTGGTCGGACGCGCCCGCCGCGGCCCCGAGCTCGAGCAGGGCCCCCGGGCCGCCGGCGGCGGTGATGCGCTCCTCGTGGAGCACGGTGTAGCCGGCGTCGGCCATGCGGCTGCGCAGGGCCTCGGCCCAGAAGTCGAGGGAGGCCCGGGGCTTGTTCTTGGCCGAGCGCACCCGGAACTGGACCCCGTCGGGGCTCACCGCCTGGAAGCGGGCCTGCCGCCGCCAGGGCGCGAAGCCGGCGGGCACCGGCACCCGGGCGCCGCTGCGGGCGGCGCGGCGGTGGCTGCGGAAGTCGCCCAGCATGTCGCCCACGTTCATCGTGTTCAGCCAGGCGAAGCTCGAGGAGCCGTCGCGGCGGGGCGCCCGGCGGTCGCGGAACTGGAAGCGCAGGTCGATGCGGGCGTGGGCGGCCCGGTCGCGCAGCACCCGCAGCTGGCCCTCGGCCTGCTCGATCTGCTGGACCACCCGCGCCACCTCGCGCTCGACCGAGACCACGGCCTTGGGCGAGGCGGTGTCGAGCACCTCGAGGTACTTGAGCAGCACGGCCCGGCGGGCCTCGATGAGGCCCTCGAGGTCGCGCATGCGGGCGCCCAGGTCTTCGGCGGCGTAGCTGCGGTCGATGAGGGCGCCGTGGCGGCGCTGGGCCTCGAGGAAGTCGCGGGCGCTGGCCGCCGGCACCCGCAGGCTCACGCTGTCGCGGCCGAGGGCCTGGAACCAGCCGCCCAGGGCCTCGGCGTCGGCGACGGCGGCGGCGATGGCGGCCTCGCGGTCGTCGACCCGCAGCACGAGGCCCCCGGTGATGGCGGTCGAGGGGGACACGGCCGCGGGGCTCTCGGCAGCGGGGCTCTCGGCAGCGGGGGCCTCGGCAGCGGGGCCGGCGGCCTGGGCGGGGAGGCCGGCGACCAGGAGGCCCGCCAGCAGGGCGGTGGAGAGCAGCGGGCGCATCATGCCGCCCCCCCCGCCGCCAGCAGCACGGCCTCGACGGCGGCCTGGTGGCGGGCGGTCTGCTCGGGGGTCGGGAAGTAGGCCTCGACCACATGGAGCTTGCGGCCCACGTCCCGGATGGCGATGACCCAGGTGTAGGGGCTGTCGGCCCGGTCGACGAGGGTGAGCACCGTGAAGCCGCCGAGCTGGCGGACCTCGGCGCTGGCGAAGTCGCCCGCGAGGCGGGTCTGGAGGGCGCCGATCCAGAAGGCGGCGTCGCCCACGGGCTCGTTGGGCAGGCGACCGCTCCAGATGCGGGCGCCGTCGGCGCTCTCGGCAATGAAGCGCGCCTTGGGGGTCAGCTGGACCATGCCGGCCGGCACGTCGAGGACCAGCTTGTCGCCCTCGCGCGAGACGATGTCGGGGCGGAAGGGCGACAGGGCCCGCAGCCAGGCGAGCTCGGCGGTGGGCTCCTGCTGGCCGGTCCAGGCCTGGGCGGCCCGGGGCTCGAGCTCGACGGTGATGCGCGACATGCTCGCGAGGCGCGAGAGGGTGCGGAGCTGGGCCTCCATGCGGTCGATCTCTTCGCTCACCCGCTGGATCTCGCGCACGAGGGCCAGCTTCTCCTGCTCGTTCTCCGAGCGGGCCAGCAGCTCGACCAGCCGGTCGCGGGTCTTGCGGGCCGTGCCCAGGCGCAGGTCCATGGACTGGAAGGCCTCGGTCACGTCTTCGGCCGAGATGCTCTTGTCGAGCACGTCGCCCAGCTCGGCGGTGAGCCGCGCGAAGACCTCCTGGAAGCGGGCCACGGGCACCCGGATGGTCACCACCCGGCCCCCGACCCGCTCGACCTCGCCGTCGACCGCGCGGGCGAGGGCCACGACGGCGTCGGCGGCCTCCTCGACCTTGGCCACCCGCACCCGGGTCCAGCCGCTGTAGTGGACCATGCGGGCCGGCTTGGCCGGGGTCGCGGGGGCGGCCTCCGGCACGGGCGCGCGGCCCGCCGGCGCGGGGCTGGCGACGGGCGGGGGCGGGGCGGCCGGGGCCCGCTTGGACCGGCGGGGGGCCGAGCGCGAGATGGCGGCGACCTCCATGTCGGCGACGCCGCCGTAGTCGTCCATCTCTTCCATGCCGCCATAGGCGCCGACCTCGGCCATGGGCTCGGGCGCCATCGCCTTCTTGGCACAGCCAGAGAGCAGGAAGAGGGCCACCACCCACAGGGCGGTGAGGGTGCGCAGCAGGGACATGTCCACCTCGGGGCGCGAGACGCCGACCGCCGGGGGCCGTCCCCAGGAGCCGCCCCCGTCCCTAAGCCGGGACGGTCGGACCGGCAGGGCCCCACCGGGCCGCGGGCGCCCCCAAGACGCGCGCGCCCCCGCCCCGGCCCAGGGGGCCACCGGCGGGGGCGGGGGTCGGCCAGCGACCCGCGGCGGCGGCCCTCAGGCCACGGCGCGCACGGGCTCGCCGGTCATCTCGATGGACGGGAAGGAGAAGCGCACGATGGTGCCGCCCGCCGGCGCGTCGACGACGGCGACCGTGCCGCCGCGCTGCACCGCGGACTCCATCAGGGCGCTCATGCCCACCCCGCGGCCCGACATGTCGGTGGCCTGGTCGCGGGTCGACATGCCCGGCGCGAAGAGCGCGGCGACCAGGTCCTCGCGAGTGGCGCTGGGCAGGCCCTTCTCGGCGGCCTTGCTGGCCACGCGGTCCCAGTTGACGCCCCCGCCGTCGTCCTCCACCTCGAGGTGGAAGACCTCGCCGTCGAGCACGCCCCGGAGGGTGATGTGGCCCGTGGCGCTCTTGCCGGCGGCCTCGCGGTCCTCGGGGGCCTCGATGCCGTGGTCGACGGCGTTGCGGAGCACGTGGACGAAGGAGGACCAGAAGTTGCTCCAGCGGGCGCCGTCGAGGCGCAGGCCGTTGTCTTCGACGGTGACCTCGACGGGCTTGCCGAGGCGCTCGCCGATGCGGTCGACCTGGCCGGCGAGGCGGGTGAGGCGCCGGGCCAGGGGGTCGAAGCGCCAGGAGCGGATCCGGGCGGCCAGGGCCTCGCCGCGCTCACCGTCGAGGACGGCGTGGAGCAGGGCCTCGTACTCGACATCGGGGATCTCGATGGCGTCCTGCTGGCGCTCGCCGATGAGCTGGTCGAGGTCGGCCCGGAGGTCGTCCCAGCCGGCGCGGATGGCGGCGGCGTCGTCGGCGGTGGGCAGGCGGCCCTCCTCCTCGACCTCGGTCTCGACCTCGTGGCAGACCTTGGCGATGCTCTCGAGCCCGAAGATGGCCGAGATGCCCTTGAGGGTGTGGATCTCGCGCTTGCGGGCGATGCCGTGGGTCGCCGTGTCTTCGATGCGGCCGAGGGTGTTGTCGGCCTCTTCGTAGAACTCGAGGAAGCCGGCCTTGTCCTCCATGACCCGCTCGAAGACGCGCATGACCTCCCGCTGGCGCCGCTCGGACTCCTCGCGGGCGACCATGGCCGTCACGTCGCTGATGACCACGAGCAGCCGGACGAGCTCGCCCTCGGCGTCGGTGATGGGGCTGTAGTCGAAGCGGAGGTGGCGCTCGCCGCAGCGCAGGCGCCGGGGCATCTGGTCGAGGATGAGCTCGTGGGGCATGAAGCCGTCGGTGAGGCCCTCCCAGTGCATGCGCATCTGGACGCCGAAGTCGCCGTCGACCGCGTCGAGCAGGTCGAGGAAGTTGCCCTGGTCGACCGGGGCGCCGAGCAGGGTCTCGACCGCCGCCGAGCGCGCGCCGCCCATCGCACCGTCGAGCTCGACGGTCATCAGGCCCTGGCCCACGCTGTCGAGCACGAGCCGCAGGTCGGCGTTGCGGGCGTCGAGCTCTTCGGTGCGCTCGTTGACGATGGCCTCGAGGCCGATGACGTCATCGAAGAAGTTGCGCGCCAGGTAGCAGGAGGCCACCGACTCGAGCACGACGAAGATGGCGTGCACACCGACAACCCAGAAGCTGGCGTCGTAGTTGAAGATGCTGGAGGGGAGCAGCCACCACAAGGTGAGGTGGTGGATGGTCGCCGTCACCGCCGCCGTGAGCACGACGGCGGGGTTGCCGTAGGTCGACAGCAGCGCGAGGAGCACGAAGAAGTAGAAGTGCATCTCGATCTGGACGGGGCCCTGGCCGAAGTGCACGAGCAGGCCGCCCATGACCATGGCCGAGAAGCCCATGACCATCGCCGCCTGGCGGGCCGGCAGCGCCTTCCAGGCCACCAGCGGGCCGATCCAGGCGAGGGTCGTCAGCGACAGGGCGGTCATCACCCCCGTCTCGTGGATGTAGGCCACCCCCATGAAGACCGGGATGTGGAGGGCGAAGAGGATGACGGCGAGGCGGTTGAGGCCGTCGACGTGCTCTTCTTCGAACTGGGTCACCTTGGCGGGCAACCGAAGGAAGTCGACAAAGCGACGCTGCTGGCGATGGTCCACGGCAGGGCTCCGGGGTTGGTCGGTCAGACGGAATGGAGGGGCGAGCAGGGGCCGCTGGGGATCAGGAGAGAGGACGGATGCGGCCCCGCCCGGGATGAGGGCTCAGCGCAGGCCGAGCGGATCGACGGCGGCCTGGAGGGCCTGGGAGACGGCACAGCCGAAGAGGGGAAGCACGTCCACTTCGGTGTTGGCCTGGAGGTCTTCGATGATCGCGATGTCGCGGACGTCGGGGCCCTGCTTGCGCGAGGTGTAGCCGCCGACGTAGCGGACGACGCCGAGAGGGTCGGCGACGATGAGCAGGGGGGCGGCCTCGACGTGCCACTGGGCCTTGAGCTGCTCGTGGGTCAGCTCGTCCACCCGGAAGCCGGCCGCGAGGGCCGCGTCGGCGAGGCGCCGGTCTTCGCCGATGAAGAGCACGGTCTCGGAGATGCCCGCGGGACGGGGGCGGTCGGCCCGCACGATCTCGTCGGCGATCTTCCGCGAGCAGGGGCACTCGCCGTAGAGCACGTGCAGCACCATCCACTGGCCGCTGTCTTGCACCCGGCGGTGGTCGGCGATGGCCGCGGCCAGGGCCGTGTCGTCCCGCTCGGGCTGGGGCAGGGCGACGAGGTGGCTGCCCAGGAAGGTCGAGCAGACCGCCGACAGGAACACGGCCCAGACGATGAGCAGGGCCCGCACGACGACCGGGTGGCGCCGCAGGGCAGGAGCAAGTGTAGACATGGGAACCTCAGATGGGCTCCCCTTCGGTCCCCACACCCGGCCCTTGAGTGATTGGCGCACCGAAGCGCGCGCCATGGATGCCGATCAACACGAGCAGGAGGAAACGGCGCGACTGGTCGCGACAGATCGTGACCGCCCCTGCGGCGCCGCCCAAGGGGGGACCAAGACCTGTCCATGGACACCGAAGAGACCCACCAACACGCCACTCTCAACACCCGCCCATCCCCCCCACCGGCCCAGCTCGGGGGGCGCAGGGACGGGCGGGCCGCGCCGGGCGCCACCGCTGACCAAAACCAGCCAAAACACAAGGAAACCCATCGCTCTGGCGCAGGCTGGCACACTCCCGGGGGCCGCCGGGCCACCGCCAGGCCCCGAGCGCTCGCCAGCGGCGCCCTCGCCGCCCGATCGACCGGGACCTGTGCAAGATCAGGCGGTGTGCGCCCCCGGGCGCCGCTCCCCCGTCCCACGATCCCCCGTCTGGCGGGCTCCCCCGTCCGGCCGTCCCCCTGCCCCCCCTCCGGAGCGCCCCGGTGCCCCTCGCCCTGCTGCTCGGCTTCGTCCCGCCCGCGGCGGCCGCCCCCCTGCCCGCCGTGACCCCGGCCGTGCCCAGCCACGACCGCTTCGGCTTCTCTCCCGGCACGGCGGCCATCGACATCGGCCCCCCCGGCAGCTTCGTGCCCGCCGCGGACTGTGGCGACTGCCACGAGGCCCAGCACACGGCCTGGGCCGCCAGCCGCCACGCCGCCGCCTGGACCAACGACCTCTTCCAGGCGGGCCTCCTCGTCGAGCCCCGGCCCTTCTGTGTGCGCTGCCACGCGCCCCTGGCCGAGCAAGAGGCCGAGCTGTTGCCCAACCTCGCGGCCTACGCCGCCCTGGCCCCCACGGCCCGGGGCCCCGTGCCGCCCATGCAGCCCGCCCCCACCGCCGCCGAGGGGGTCGGCTGTGTGGCCTGCCACCTGCGCGGCGGCCGCATCCAGGGCCCCCGGGCCGTCGACGAGCTCGAGAGCGACAGCCCCCACCCGGTCGATGCCGTGCCCGAGATGCAGACCAGCGCCTTCTGCGCCACCTGCCACGAGTTCCCCATTCCGGTCTGGCAGGACGACCAGCTCCACTTCGTCGACGAGCCGATGCAGTCGACGGTCACCGAGTGGCGGGACTGGGCGGCCGACCAGGGACCGGAGGCCCCCGCCTGCCAGGGCTGCCACATGCCCGACGGCGCCCACCGCTTCGACGGCGCCCACCACCGGGAGCGCCTCGCCCGCAGCATCGCGGTCCACCAGGACGGCGACGCCCTCGTGCTCGCCCTTGTCGACGTGGGCCACGCCCTGCCCTCGGGCGACCTCTTCCGCCGCATCACCGTCGAGCTCGGGGGCCCCGAGGGCTGGACCGTGCTCTGGACCGGCGTCCGCAGCTTCGCCGTCACCACCACCGCCGCGGGCCTGCCCCGCAAGCACCAGGTCGGCGACACCCGGCTCCACCCCGGCCAGCCCCAGCGGGTGGCCCTGCCCCCCGGCGCGGTCGGGCGCCCCTGGCGGCTGGTCTGGCACGACGGCGCCCCGGCCGACGAGACCCGCGGGCTGCTGGATCTGGCGGCCATCACCCCCGTGCTCCACAGCGGCACCGTGGCCCCCTCAGCGGGCGGTCGCTGAGCCCTCCCAGATGGCGAGCCCGCCGTCCCCGTCCACAAAGGCGATCCAGAGGGGAACATCGGCCTCGGCCTCTTCCGGGGCGAACCAGGTGTAGTCGACGACCCCGGGCTCGAAGACGTCGGCGGCCTCCTGGCCCTCCCAGCCGCCCGCGGTGGTGTAGCCGAAGGCCTGGATGGTCGCGGCGCTGGGGCTCGTCCAGCGGCAGCGCACGTCCAGGCCCGCGCCGGCGTCCACGGCCCAGGCCCCGCCCTTCAGGGGGGAGCAGTCCTCGACCGTCGGGTTGCTGTGGCGGGCGTCGGCGGCGCGGGTCGACACCGAGACCGTGCGCAGGCCGAGGCTCACCCCGGCGAAGGGCAGCCGCTTGAGCATCGTGAAGGGATCCGAGAGATCCCGCACCACCGCATCGCCCATGAGGCCCTGGTCGAGGGCATCGAGGATGGGGCAGACCCCCGGCGCGCAGGCGAGGCTGAACTGGCTGAGGAGCGGCGCCGGGCTGTCGGAGGCCACCGCCGCGAGCTCGGGCGCCACCGCCAGCTCTGCCTCGACCCAGGCCGTGCCCGTGCCGCTCTGGAGGACGAGGCCGGGCCAGGCACCGGTGGCCGCAGCGACGGTGCCCTCGGCACAGCCGTCGGCGCCCCGGGTGCAGGTCCAGGTCGCGAGCAGCCAGTCGCCGCCGTCGGGCTCGACCACCAGGGTGTCGGCCGCCACCCGCTCGCCCGGGGCCAGCTCGGGGGCCACGTCGATGGCCAGCACCCGCAGGTCTTCGATGCGGGTCTCGGGCGAGGGCCCCATGGCGCAGCCCGAGAGGCCCAGCGCGAGGGCGACCAGGCCGAGGGGGGCGCGCCCGGGCGCGGACAGCGGCGAAGAGAGGTCGAGAGAGGGCATCACCAGCTCCCCTTGAGTCCAAAGACCGGCAGCGGCGGGGTGGAGGTCACCGGATCCAGCTCGCGGTAGTCGTAGGTCCAGCCGATCACCTCGGGGTTCTGGGCGAAGGTGATGTTCTGGACGTCGAGGTAGGTCTCGAGCTGCCACTTCCGGAAGACGTAGAGCTTGTCGACGCGCACGTCGACGCTCGTGAAGGCGGGCAGCCGGTCGCTGGACCGGGCGCCGTAGATGGGCACGAACTCCCGGCTGGTCATGTCGAGGGCGCTGTTGACCACCGGGGTGTAGGGGTTGCCCGAGCTGTAGCGGACCCGGCCGCCGAGCCGCCAGTTGCGGGCCAGCTTCTGGCTCCACAGGGCGTTGATGACGACGGGCTGGTCGTAGGCGAAGAGCTCGACCTCCTCGTCGGGGCGGTCCTGGCGCTGGGAGTGGGAGAAGGTCATGCTCAGCAGGCCGACCCCCGTGGCGCCCGTGTACTTGAGCAGGGACTCGACCCCGCAGACCATGCCGACGCCGGCGTTGGCGTAGGCCCCGGTGTCGAAGGGGCCGGCGGGCGGCGGGCCCGTGAAGAAGCGCAGCCGGTCTTCGCGGCCCACGATGAGGTCGCCCAGCCGGTTGTAGAAGGCGGTCACGTCGGCGGCGAGGCGGCCGGTGAGCTGCTGCTCGATGCCGAGGCTGTTCTGCCACGACCAGGGGAAGACCAGGGTTTCGGTGCCGTCGCTCTCGGGGGCGACCTGGCGCAGGCCAGGCAGGTTGCTGTACTTGCCCGAAGCGCCCTTGATGACGGTGTTGTCGCCCACCGTCCACCGGGCCGAGATGCGCGGATCCCAGCCCACACCGGCGTAGCCCGTGCCGTAGAGCAGGGCGTCGGCCCGCAGCCCGGGAATCCAGGTCACCGGGCCCGTCCGCCAGGTCAGCTCGCCGTAGAGGGCCGGGGCGAAGAGGAAGGACTCGGCCTTCTCGACCTCGTCCAGCCGGGCCTCCTCGAAGTAGATGCGGTCTTCGCCCGAGAGCAGGTCGACACCCATGCGGCCGCCCAGGGCGCGCTCGGGGCTGAGCCCGACCCCGAGCTCCTCGCGCACCGAGACGTTGAAGCGCTGCTCGTAGGCCTCGGACTGCTCGCCGAAGCTGAACTCGCGCCGCTCGGGGCCGATGCCCACGGTGGTCTCTTCCTCCCAGCCGCCGCCCAGCTTGGCGAGGCGCCGGAAGCGCAGCCGCTGGAAGCGGTCGCCGAAGGAGGCGAAGACCCGCTCTTCTTCGCCGTTGCCGTTGCCGCCCACGAAGCGGAAGCGGTCGTCGGAGAGGAAGAAGAGGGTGTCGTAGACCGTGCCGGCGTCGGTCTTGTGGAAGTAGCGGAGCTGGGCGTCGTAGTAGCGCGGGGCCTGGACCGTGAGGTCGGAGCGGGCGAGCAGCGGGTTGAGCACGGCGTCGATGTAGGAGCGCCGGCCCGAGAGGCTGAGAAAGGAGCGGGGGCTGACGATCTGCTCGACGAAGAGGGTGGACTGGTAGACGTCGACCGAGACGTAGCCGCTGGACCGCTCGGGCATGGTGGCCTTGGTGCGGATGTCGACGAGGCCCGCCAGCAGCCGGCCGTAGCGCACGCTGGCGTTGCCCGGCATGTAGGCGACCTCTTCGACCAGGTCGTTGTTCACGACGGTGGTGAGGCCGGCGAAGTGGAAGACCAGGGGGATGGGCGAGCCGTCGAGGTAGGCCCGGCTGTCTTCGGGGGCGGCGCCGCGGATGATGAGCTGGCCGATGCCCAGGGGCGCCCGGGCCACACCGGGCAGGTTCTGGACGGCCTTGACCACGTCGCCGCCGCTGCCGGGCAGGAACTTGATCTCTTCGGCCGAGAGCTTGCGCTCGCTCACCTCGGAGCCCGCCCGCTCTGCGACGACCAACACCTCGAAGTCGGCCTCGAGGGCGTCCTTGCGGGCGTCGCGCACGAGGAAGAGGCCGAGCTCGACCACGCCGTCGTCGGTGACCGTGATGCGCTCGGTGAGCGGCTGGAAGGCGGCCCCGGTCGCGGCCACCACCCACTCGCCCGGGGCGAGATCGACGAAGGTGAAGGCGCCCGCGTCATCGGTGACGGCGAGGGCCCGGCGCCCCTCGGGGCCGACCGCCTGGACCTCGATGCCCGCGAGGGGGCTGCGCACGCCGGCCTCGGTCACGACCCCCTTGACCCGGGGCACGGGCACGGCGGTCGGGGTGAAGACGAAGTTGTACTGGACCTGGGCGGGGGCAGCGGCGCCGTCGGCCGTGCGGGCCGGCAGGAACTGGAACTGGCGGGCGGCGGTGGCGGCGGCCTCGTCGAAGCCCTCGCCGACGGCCTCGATGACCCGGGCCTCGACCACCCGCCCCTCGGCGTCGATGGTGAGCAGCAGGGGCACGGTCGCGCCCCGGCCCTCGGCGAGGGGGCCCGCCGGGTAGACCGCCGGGGCCCGGTTCACCAGCTCGGGCAGCCGGGCCTCGCCCGTGGCCGGCGGTTCCTCGGCGGGCGCCGCTGCGGCGGGCGATGTCTCAGCCGGCGGCACCTCCGCAGGCACGGCACCGGCGGGCGCTGCGAGCGCGCGAGCGAAGAGCAAGGGCAACAGCACGGCGGACCTCCGAAGCACATCCCTTGTCTATAGTTAGCCCCGCACACTGCACACGGAAAGCGGCGGCGCGGGATTTTTGTCAGAATCCCGTGCAAGCGGCCGCTCTGTCGACGCTTGACCCACGATCCGCCCCGCCAGGCCCCCCGCAGCATGGACGGCTTCGCACAGCCTTCAGCCGCCCGGGGGCCGGGGCTGGAGCCGGGCCACACAGGGCATCTGGGCGATCTGCTCGGGGGAGAGGCGATCCCAGTGGATGCCCCGGGGCCGGGGCAGCCGCCGGCGGGTCTCGACGAGCTCGGTGGCCGTGGCGATCCAGTCGAAGGGCACGTCGTGGGCGGCCATGGGCAGGCTGTCGGCGGGCCAGAGCTGGCTGTCGTGGACCGTGGTGACGACGGGCACCTCGGGGTGGAGCCGGGCCGCCGCGCGCAGCAGGGCGAACTCGAGATCGCTGTAGCCCCCGCCCTTGCCGAGCCGGGCCCCCCGCCGGCCGCAGGCCACGCAGCCCGTGACCACGAGGTCGATGGGCTCGACCTCTTCGACCGTCACCGGCTCGCCCAGGGCGGTGGCCCCCTTGACCGAGCTGGCCGCCCAGAGCTGGCCGGGCCCGAGCACGGCGGGATCGAGCCGGAGGAAGGGCCGCTCGCTGCGCAGCTTCGGCACGGCCAGGTAGACGATCTTGCCGTCCTTGAGGGCCTGGTGGCGCACGGGACGCTGGGGAGAGTCGGGGTTGCACTTGAGCACCCGGGCCGCCTGCCACACGGGGGTGGCCGCGAGCCGGGCCGCGGCGGCCTCGGCGCCGACGAAGTTCGGGATGCGGCCCTCGACCCCCGGGAAGCGGGCCGCCCCGGCCGCGCGGATGCCCTGCCAGGCCCGGGCGCGCAGGGCCGGCTTGGCGGCGGCAGGGGGCGGCCCCCCGTCCTCGGAGACAGCGACAGCAGGCGGCGGCTTGACAGACATGGCGCCCACCTATCGTCCCGGGGCCCCGCCGGTCCGGCCCCCGGCGCCCGGCCGCCGGCCACGCTACCCTCGTCCCGGTCCCCGTCCCGAGCCCGCGCCATGCCCGCCCCGTCCCGCCGTCCTCCGCTCTTCCGCTCCGCTGCGCCGTCCTGGGCGATGGCCCTGCTGCTGCTCGGCCTCGGCGGCTGTGCCGAGGAGGGCGGCCGCAAGCCCTGCGCCGCCGACGAAGAGCGCGCCGCTGACGGCCTCTGCTACCCCCTGGGCGACTCCGGGGCGCCGGCCGCCGGCACCATCAACCTCGCCCTCGTCCAGACCCTCGCACCCATGGACGGGCCGCCCGCCAGCCCCACCAACGCCCTGGCCAACAGCGCCGCCGCCGCCCTGCTCGGCCAGCGCCTCTTCTTCGATCCGGCCCTCTCCCCCGGCGGCGACCAGAGCTGCGCGAGCTGCCACGATCCCGACCACGACCTCGCGGGCACGGTGGTCGACCACGAGGGCCCCCTGCCCCGCATCGCCCCGCCCCTGGTGGGCAGCGCCTGGCGGGAGTGGTGGGGCTGGACGGGGGCCTGCGACTCGGCCTGGTGCGCGGCAGCCACGGCCCTCGAGGCGCCGGGCCAGCTCGACGGCGACCGGCTCTCGCTCGCCCGCCACATCGCCGAGGACGAGACCCTGAAGGCTGAATACGAGGCCATCTTCGGCGCGCTCCCCGACACGACGGGCCTGCCCGACCGGGCCCGCCCCGCAGGCACGGGGTCCGAGGACTGGGCGGCCCTCGACGCCGACACCCAACAAGCCCTCAGCGCCGTGCTCGCCAACGTGGGCAAGGCCACCGAGGCCTGGCTGCGCACCCTCCAGCCCGGCGCCTCCGACCTCGACCGCTACGTCGACGCCCTGTCGCGGGGCGACACCACCGGCGGCGGCGCCCTCAGCGACCGCGCCCTGCGGGGCCTCACCATCTTCGCCGACGAGCAGGGCTGCCTCGCCTGCCACCAGGGGCCGATGCTCATGGGCGGCTTCGCCAATGTGGGGCTCGGCGCCGGGCCCGGACCGGCCGAAGAGGGGCGCCCGGCGGGCCTCGCGGCCGTGCTCGCCAGCGAGTTCAACGGGGCCGGGGCCTGGTCGGACGATCCCGAGACCGGCGCCGCCCGGCTCGCCGAGGCCGAGGCCGCGGGCGCGACCCTGGGCGCCACCCGGGTGCCCGCCCTGCGCACGAGCGGCCGCACGGCGCCCTACGCCCACGACGGCCGCTTCGCCACCCTCGGCGAGGTGCTCGCCTTCTACAGCGCCCTCTCCGAGACCCCCGAGACCGGCACCCGCGAGCCCTCGATGACCCCCCTGGCCGCCACCGACGACGACCTGGCGGATCTGGCGGCCTTCCTCGAGGCCGCGGCCGGCGCCCCCGTCGACCCGGCCCTGCTCCAGGCCCCCTGAGCCCCGCCCCCCGGCTCAGCCGAAGAGCCCCGTCGACAGGTAGCGCTCGCCGCCGCTGGCCACGATGAAGCAGACGTTGCGCCCCGGCCCCAGCTCGCGGGCCAGCGACCGGGCGGCGACGTAGGTGGCGCCGCTGGAGATGCCCACCAGCAGGCCTTCAGCGCGGGCGAGGGCCCGGGCGCCGGCCGTGGCATCCTCGTCCCGGATGCGCACGACCCGGTCGAGGGCCTCCCGGTCGAGGGTCGCGGGCACGAAGCCGGCACCGATGCCCTGGATGGCATGGGCGTCGGGCGTCTCGCCGCTGAGCACGGCGCTGCGATCGGGCTCGACCCCCCAGATGCGGATGCGCGGGAAGGCCGCGCGCAGCACCGGGGCGACGCCGCTGACCGTGCCCCCCGTGCCCACCCCGGCGACAAAGCCGTCGAGGCCGATGTCGCTGAAGGCCTCGACCAGCTCGGGGCCGGTGGTGAGGGCGTGGGCCTCGGGGTTGTGGGGGTTCTCGAACTGGCGGGGGTAGAAGACGTCCTGGAGCTGGGCGCCGAGCTCCTGGGCCCGGGCGATCGCACCGGCCATCACCTCGGCGGCCGGCGTGAGCACCAGCTCGGCCCCGTAGGCCCGCAAGAGCTGGCGGCGCTCCCGGGACTGGTCCTCGGGCATGGTCAGGATGAGGCGGTAGCCCAGCACGGCGCAGGCGAGGGCGAGGCCGATGCCCGTGTTGCCGCTGGTGGCCTCGATGACCGTGGTGCGGCCCGGGCGGATCTCGCCGGCCTCCTCGGCCCGCCGCAGCATGTGGAGGGCGATGCGGTCCTTCACCGAGCCGCCCGGGTTCAGGCTCTCGAGCTTGGCCCACATGGTGGCCCCCCGGGGCGCCACGGCGCGCTGGAGGCGCACCACCGGCGTCTGGCCGATGAGGGTGAGGGCGTTGTCGGTGCGGTGGTGCCGGGACATCGGACTCCGTCGGGGACGGGACAGCGGGGAGGGCAGCGGGGCCGAGGGCCGGACGGGGCCCCAGTGAAGCACAGGCGGCGGGCGCTACTTGCGCAGCAGCCGCAGCGGGGGCCGGCGGGGAGGCTCGGGAGGAACGTCCCGGTCGGCCTTCTCGGGGGGCGCGCCCCCCCGGACCATGGGCTCTTCGTCCTCGTCGGAGTGGAGCGGCGGCATCCCCTTGAGGGCCCGCACCTCGCCCTCGAGCGACCGCAGCCGCTCCAGCAACACGTCCTCGGCCCCGACGGTCGGGTCGCGGCGCCACGAGCCCCGGGGGGCATCGACGGGGCGCTGCTCGCGGGTCTGGCGGCCGGGAATGCCCACGACGGTGGCCACCGGCGGCACGTCCCGCACCACGACGCTGTTCGCGCCGATCTTCGCCCCGTCCCCCACCAGGATGGGCCCGAGCAGCTTGGCCCCCGCCCCGATCACCACGCTGTGGCCGAGGGTCGGGTGGCGCTTCTCGGCCTTCCACGAGGTGCCCCCGAGGGTGACCCCGTGGTAGAGGGTGCAGTTGTCGCCGATGACGCTGGTCTCGCCGATGACCACGCCCATGCCGTGGTCGATGAAGACCCCGGCGCCGATGTGGGCGCCCGGGTGGATCTCGATGCCCGTCAGGCTGCGGGCCAGGTTGCTCAGCATGCGGGCCGGCAGCCGCGCGCCGCGATCCCACAGCCGCCCCGCCACCCGGTGGGCCAGCAGCGCGTGGAAGCCCGGGTAGGCCAGCACCACCTCGACCCGGCCGCGGGCCGCGGGATCCCGCTCCAGCACGGCATCCAGGTCGCGGACCAGCGCCTCGCGCACGCGGGGGCGGGTGGACGGGGGCTGGGCATCAGACACGGCGACCTCTCGGGCGGCCCCTATCCCACGGCCCCCCGGCGCACAGGCTAGTCCCCAGCCGGCCCGCAACCTGCGGTACAACGGAAGGGCAACCCAACGGAGCTGTGCATGTCCCCGCGCCCCGGCCACCGCGACCCCCTCGACCGCCTCCCGGCCGCAGGTGAGCCGCCGGGCTTCGTGGACGCCGTCGTGCTGGCCCTGGCCAACACCCACCTGCTCCCCGGCGAAGACCTCGACGGGCTGCAGTCTCTCGCGCTCCACTTCGAGCGGGTGGCCCTGCGGCCGGGCGCCGTGCTCTTCGGTGAGGGGGACGAGGGCGACGGCTGGTACATGGTGCTGTCGGGCACCGTGGCCATCGTGCGCGACGAGGACGGCGGCAGCCCCCAGGTCCTCGACCACATCGAGGCCCCCGAGAGCTTCGGCGAGATGGCCCTCATCGACGGCGCCCCCCGCATGGCCACCGCCGAGGCGGTCGACGCCGCCGTGCTGGCCCGGCTGCCCCGCGACACCTTCGACCGGCTGCTGGCCCGCCGGGAGCGGCTCGCGGTCGGGCTGCTGCGGGCCATGGCGAGCGTGATGTGCCGCCGCCACCGCCAGCTCGTCGGCGTGATGCAAGACCTCGTGAGCTTCGAAGAGACCGAACAGGCCGCCCTGCCCGCCCCCGAGGGCGCCCTGGGCGCGCTGCTGAAGGCCACCATCACCTGGCACTGAGCCGGGCCGCTGGCGGCGCCTGCCGTCCCGCCGTCCCGCCATGAAAGGGCGGCGGAATGCAGCGCCCGGCCCCAGAGCCGTAGCATCGAAGGCGAGCAGCGGGAGCACGCTCCCCCGGCGACCCCCGACGCGGCGCGGCCACTCTCCACGTCGACGCAACATTCCCAGCTGACCGATGCCGCGTGCCTGCACGCAGCAGTCGCCGCGGCTGGGGGTCGCCCTCCTCCCCCCCTCTCGCCCGCGCCGCCGCCGAGAACGCGCGCAGCCCCGCCACCGGCAGCGCCAGCGCGGGGCCACAGGCAGGCCGGCCGGGGCTCAGGGCACGAGCATGTCGAGCAGCGGCTTGACGTGGTTCCAGATCTCCGCTTCGCCCTCGGCCAGCCGCATCTCGTAGCGGGCGGCCTCGTCGGGAGAGAGGCGGGTGGACTCTCCGGGCATCGCCTCGGGCCACATCGGGTCGGGGATGACGATGTCGAGGTCGCCCGGCACCCGCGAGCGCAGCCGGACAAAGCCCAGGTAGGAGTGGCCGTCGCGCTCGATGATCAGCCGATGGTGGCGCTTGAGCATCTGGAGCGACAAGAAGACGCCTCCGCCTCGATCCGTGCGAAAGGTGCGCAGCTGGGCCATGGTCACCGTACTCCTCCGGCCGGGCGACACCGCCGGCCGTGACAGGGGGGAGCACAGAGTCGGCACCGGCCCCCCCACACTTGAGGCATGCCCCGGTGCCCGCCCTCGGTCAGGGCACGTCCATCCGCTGGACCCGCAGCACGGTGCCCGCGAAGCAGACGACGATCAGCCCGGCGAGACCGATGGCCTTGCCGCCGTCGAAGCTGCCGTCCCAGTCGGCCCAGAGCGACAGGGCGTTGCCCGGCAGGTAGGGCCGCACGGCGCTGGCCCAGTCGACCCCGAGGCTGCCCAGCAGGCCGAGGCCCATGCCCACCATGCGATCGGCCATGAGGTAGAGCGCCAGGGCCACCACCACCCCGCCGACGCTGCGCAGGAAGCTGGCCAGCAGCAGGGTCATGACGACGAGGCCCAGGTCGCAGAGCCAGGTGGTGGCGAAGCCCGCCGCCACGGCGCCCACGCCCTCGGCCATGCCGAAGACCGCCGCCCCGCCGACCAGCGCCGTCGAGAAGGTCAGGCCCAGGGTCGCCGCCGACAGCGCCATCAGCGCCACGGTCTTGGCCACGATCACCGACCACCGGGGCACGGGCCGCACGAGCAGCTCGCGGAAGGTGTTGCCCGCCAGCTCGCCCGAGAGCGAGGCCGCCGCCGAGAGGCTGAGCAGCAGGGGCAGGACGAAGAAGTTGCGGAACTGGAGGGACCAGCCGAGGGCGCCCTTGAGGTCGACGTCGAGCATGCCCGCAGCGGGCACCCCGTTCGACTTCACCTCGGCGGCCACCTCGCCGGCCTGGTGGAGGCCAACAACCGCGAGGATGCCCAATAGTGCGGCAATCACGAGAGCCGCACGGCCCGAGCTGCGGCCGAAGACGGCCCGGATCTCGGCCAGGATCATGCGGGGGAGCTGGGGGGGCATCAGGTGAGCTCCTTGCTGGTGAGCTGCAGGAAGAGGTCTTCGAGCGAGCGCTGGACGGGCACCATCGCCGAGACGGGCAGCCCGGCCTCGACCAGCTGGCGGTTCAGGGCCGCCACCGTGAGGCCCGGGTCGAGGGTGACGCCGAAGCGGCCGTCGTCGAGGGGCCCCACGAGGGTGGCGCCCGTGATCGGCCCGAGGGCGGCCGCGAGGGCGTCGCCGTCGTCGGTGCCCACCTCGACCTCCTGGACGGCGCCCTTGCCGGCCACGAGGTCGGCCACCTCGCCCTCGGCGATCATGCGGCCCCGCTCGATGATGCCCACCCGGGTGCACAGCAGCTCGATCTCGCCGAGCAGGTGGGAGCTGATGAAGATGGTGAGCTGCTCGGTGCGGGCGAGGCGCTGGAGCAGGTCGCGGACCTCCTTCATGCCCCGCGGGTCGAGGCCGTTGGTCGGCTCGTCGAGCACGAGCAGCCGGGGCTTGCCCACGAGGGCCCGGGCGATGCCGAGGCGCTGGCGCATGCCGAGGGAGAAGGTGGCCACCTTCTCTTTCTCGCGCCCCCACAGACCGACGAGCTGGAGGGCCTTGTCGATGTCGGCGGAGGAGCCGGCGCCGGCGTAGGCCGCGGCGTGCTCGAGGTTGGCCCGGGCCGTCATCCAGGGCAGGAAGTGGGGGGTCTCGACCATCGCGCCGACGTGGCGGCGCTGGCGCACCGGGTCGGTCTCGCCGAAGACCTGCACGCTGCCCTCGTCCTTGCGGATGAGGCCGAGGATGCAGCGGATGGCCGTCGTCTTGCCGGCCCCGTTCGGGCCGAGGAAGCCGTAGACGTCCCCCTCGTTGACCTGGATGGTGAGGCGATCGACCGCCGTGCGGGTGCCGAACCGCCGGGTGAGTCCTTCGGTTACGAGAGCGGGTGTGGTCAAGGTGGTCTTCCGCGACACGGGGTCAAGGGAGCGCCCGGCACCAGACCGGACGGCGAGGACGGCGTGCAGCACCCACTCTCGAGAGACCGGCGCAGGGCGAGCGGGCGGCGCTGGGCGGCCGGGCTGCTGGTGGGGGCGACGGGCGGCGGGGGCTGTGTGCCGCCGTCCCTGGGCAACGAGTTCGAGACCCAGAGCGCAGCCAACACGGTGACCGTCTATGACGTCCGTCGGGGGCTCGTCGAGTCGGGGGCCAGCGTGCGCCTCGACGGGCTGGTCGCCACGACCCCCCGCGGCCCCGACGACCGCGAGCTCTACGTCCAGGATCCCGCCGGCGGGCCCGAGAGCGGCATCCGGGTCGAGCTCGAACACCCGAGCCCCGGCCTCGTCGTGGCCACCGGCGACGCCGTGAGCCTGCGGGCCACCGTGCTCAGCCGCTACGGCGAGCGCTACCTCATGGTCGAGAGCCTGGGCCAGGTCAGCGTGGGCCCCGGCACCCCGGTCGTGCCCAGCCCTGTCTCGGGGGTGGTGTCGTGGGACGCCTGGAACGGCGTGGTGATCGAGCTCGACGCGGCGACGGTCACCGGCTGCGGCGACGCCCGGGGGGTGGTGCCGCTGGACGTGGGGGTGGGGCTGGATCCCCGCAGCGAGGCGGTCTCGCTGGGCACGGGCGACGCGCTCGGCGGCCTCGTGGCGCTGGTCACGGGGCGGTCGGACCGCATCGAGCTGTGGCTGCGCCCCGGCGACGGCCCCGCCAGCCACAGCGCGGCGGGGGGCTGCGCCACGACGGTCGCCGGGCTGCGGGCCACGCCCCCGACGGGCCGGGTCGCCCTGCCCGCGGTGGTGCTGACCGCGGTCGGGCCCACGGGGCTCTTCCTCCAGGATCCCGACCCTGCGGAGGCCACCGGGGTCGAGCTGGTGGTGCCCGATGCCGCGGCGCTGGCCCCCCTCGCCCCCGGCGACCAGCTCGCCCTCGAGGCGGTGGCCGACCAGCGGGACGGCCGCCAGGTGCTGCGCCTCGACCAGCCCGGCCTGCTCACGATCACGGGCACGGCCCCCGCCACGGCCACGGCCCTCGCCCCCGGCGCCCTCTTCGACACCGACGGCGCCCCCTTGACAGAGCATGACGGGGCCCTGGTCTCGCTCGGGGCGCTCGGCCTCACGGGCAGCACCGGGATCGGCCGGGTGGGGACGGAGGCGGGCATCTTCGTCGATGATGCCCTCTACGACGACATTCCCGAGACGGGCGACTGGGAGCTGGACGGGGTGCTGCGGGTGGACGCGGACCGGGTGCTGCTGCTGCCCCGCGGTCCGGAGGACCTCCGCGCCCTGGCCGGCGACACCGGCGGCTGACAGCGCAGGGTCCCGCAGGGTTAGCCCGCGCCTCCCCCCCCGCCCGGAGCCGCCCGTGACCCCACCCCGCCTCGCTGCCCACGGGCTCGGCTGGTCGACCCCGGCCGGCGTGCCCGTGCTCTCGGGCATCGACCTCGAGGTGCCCTGGGCCCGGGTCGGGCTGGTCGGCCGCAACGGCGCCGGCAAGTCGACCCTGCTCGGGCTGCTCGCCGGCGCCCGCGCCCCCACCGCCGGCCGCGTCGTCTGCACCGGCACCCGGGCCCACCTGCCCCAGCGGCTGCGCCTCGCCCCGGCGGCCACCCTCGCCCACATCCTCGGCGTGGCCGACACCCTCGCCGCCCTGCGGCGCATGGACACCGGCGCTGGCCGCCCCGAAGACCTCGCGCGCATCGGCGACGACTGGGACCTCGAGGACCGGGTCGCGCGCCTGCTCGACGCCCTCGGCCTGGGCCACCTCGGTCTCGACCGCCAGGCCGCCACCCTCTCCGGCGGCGAGCAGCTCCGCACGGCCCTCGCCGCCCGGCTGCTCCAGCGCCCCGACTGGCTGCTGCTCGACGAGCCCAGCAACCACCTCGACCTCCCCGCCAAGGATCGGCTCGTGGCCATGCTCCGGGACTGGCCCGGCGGGCTGCTGCTGGCCAGCCACGACCGGGAGCTGCTCGAGGTGGTCGACACGGTCGTCGAGGTCGACGGGGGCGGGGTGGCCCTCTACGGCATGGGCTTCGCCGGCTGGCAGGCCGCCCGCGAGGCCGCCCGCGAGGCCGCCCGGCGCGAGGCCGCCCGGGCCGAGACCGCCCTGGATCAGGCCCGCCGCCGCGCCCAGCTCCTCCACGATCGCCAGCAGCGCAAGTCCGCCCGGGGCCAGCGGGCGCGGGGCGACGGCTCCCAGCCCGCGATGGTGCGCAACGCCCAGCGCGCCCGGGCCGAGCGCAGCACCGGCCGCCTGGGCACGGCCCTCGGCGACCGGGTGTCGACCGCCGCCGCCGCCGCCGAGGCCGCCCGGGCCCAGCTCCCCGACGAGCTCGCCCTCCGGGTCGACCTCTCCACCACCACGGTGCGCAGCCGGGCCCTCGTCGTCGAGACCCGAGACGCGGTCGCGCGGCTCGGCGCCGACGCCCCCGGCCCCGGCTTCACCCTCGGCCCGGTGAGCCTGCGCATCGAGGGCCCCGAGCGGGTGGGCATCCTCGGCGCCAACGGCGCGGGCAAGTCGACCCTGCTGGCCCTGCTGGCCGGCCACCGCGCGCCCGACCAGGGCACGATCCAGCGGGGGCCCCTGCGCTGGGGCTGGCTCGACCAGCACGCCGACTTCCTCCGTCCCCCAGCGAGCGCGGGCGCCCCTCCCGCGGCCGAGAGCATCCTCCACACCCTGCTCCGCCTCCACCCCAGCCTCGGCATCGCCGACGCCCGCTGGTGGCTCGACCGCTTCGGCATGTCGCGCCACGTGGTCGACCGGCCCGTGCCCGTGCTCAGCGGCGGCGAGCGCACCCGGGTCGCCCTGGCCTGCCTGCTCGCCGGCCCGACCCCGCCCCAGGTGCTCGTGCTCGACGAGCCCACCAACAACCTCGACCTCGACCACGTCGCGCTGCTCGGGGCCCAGCTCCAGGACTACGCCGGCGCCCTGCTCGTCGTGACCCACGACCGGGCCTTCCTCTCGGCGCTCGGGGTGGGCCGCTGCCTCTGGGTCGCGCGCACCGGCGCGGCGAGCACGGTCGAGGTGCACGCGGGGCCGCCCCCGACCGACGGAACGCGACACGGTTCTCCGGTGACGCCCCCACCGGTCGGCGGCTAGGCTCCGCGCCCCTCCCACCCGGACCTTCCATGCGCCGCTCCCTCGCCGCCGCCCTGCTCGCCCTCAGCCTCCCCCTCAGCGCCTGCGGCGACAAGGAGGGCGACGACAGCGGCAGCGCCGAGACCGCCGACGACGGGGCCGCGGGCGACGACGGCGACTACAGCGCCGATGACCAGGACGGAGCGGAAGACGGCACGGACGACGGCGACGACGGCGACGACGGCGACGACGGCGACGACGGTGCTGCCGGCGACGACGGCGGGGGCGACGACGGCGGCAGCGACCCCGACGGGGCCTCGCTCTACAGCATCCACTGCGCCGGCTGCCACGGCGCCGCGGGCGAGGGCGCCAGCGGCCCGGGCCTCTCGGGCGAGGTCTCGCGCCACAACGACGCCGAGCTGGTCGACGTCATCCTCAACGGCGACGGCCGCATGGCCCCCGTGGCCGTGACGGCGGACGAGGCCCAGGCCATCGTCGACCACCTGCGCACCCTCTTCGGCTGAGCAGATCGGGCAGGGCCTGACCCCGAGAATGGCGCAGCATTGGCCGTTCTCGAACACCCCGCCCCAAGGCCCACAATTTGCGCGAGCGTTGCCCGCCGGGCCGCCCCCCCCGTGGCTCGGGGGCATAGAAGCGGGCCAGCCCCCCGGGCCGCGACCCGCATGCAGCGGGCGGGGACCCGGCCGAGAGAGAGCCCATGCTGCGCCGCATGTTCCTGAGCAAGATCCACCGCGCCACGGTCACCCACGCCGACGTCGACTACGAGGGCAGCGTGACCATCGACCAGACCCTGATGGACGCCGCGGGCATGCTGCCCAACGAAGAGGTCCACATCTGGAACGTGACCCGCGGCACCCGCCTGGTGACCTACACCCTGCCCGGCCCGGCCGACAGCGGCGTCATCTGCATCAACGGCGCCGCCGCCCACCGCATGCAGCCCGGCGACCTCGTCATCCTGGCCACTTACGCCCAGATGACCGACGCCGAGGCCCGGGTCCACGAGCCCACGGTGGTGCTCGTCGACGGCGACAACCGCATCAAGACCCTGCGGGCCGAGGTGCCCGGGCCCCAGATGCCGCCCCGCCACCCGGTGCCCGAGGCCCGCTGAGCCCCGGGCCCCCGGGGCCCCCGCTCAGAGCGCGACGCAGCTGAGCACCCCGTCGCCACAGCTCAGGGTGCCCGTGCCGCTCTCGATGGTGGTGGTGCCGCCCCCGGCCAACCAGAAGAAGTCGTCCGGGGTGTTGTCGGTGCTGCCCGTGCCCAGGTCCCAGGTGCCCGAGAGCTCGAGCAGCGGCCCCGCCACCGCACCGCCGGCGTAGCCCGCCGCGTTGTTCTGCATGACGACGTCGGTGAAGTGCGCGGCCACCAGAGAGGTGACGGCGCCGCCCGACCCGGTGGCGGTGTTGCCCGTGAAGCTGTCGCCGGTGGAGCTGAAGCCGGCCAGCGACGTGTCGAGGGCGAGGGCACCGCCGCTCTGGGCCGAGGCGTTGCCCGTGAAGCTGTTGCCCGAGAGGGCGGCCGTGCCCTGGCGCAGGTAGACGGCGCCGCCGTACTTGGCGCTGGTGTTGCCGTCGAAGACGTTGTCTTCGAGCACCCAGCTGTGGTCGGCACCGTCACAGAACAGGGCCCCGCCGTTGCCGCCGAAGCCCGAGCCGGTGTGGCTGTCGGCGTTGTTCTGGAAGGTGTTGCGGGCGAAGGTCGAGGTGGCGGCGGCCGAGGTGGTGAGGCCCACCGAGCGGCCGGTCGCGCCCACCAGCAGGCTGTCTTCGAGGGTGACCACCGGCGCGCCCTGGCCGATGAGGTGGCGGACGCCGAGGAACTCCACCTCGGAGAAGCTGGCCGCGACGGCGCCGCTCAGGGTCACGACCGTGCCGGTGGCGGACGAGAGCTGCGAGCGGGCCACTGAGACGCTGTCGCCCAGCACCATGAGGGCCGCGTTCTCGCCCGCGACCTCGGAGTCCTGGAGGTCGAGGTGGCTGCCGGACTGCAGGAAGACGCCCAGGTAGCCGACCAGCACGGAGTTGGTGATGGTCAGGTCGCTGGCGAGGTCGCCGGACGACCGGCCCAGCTCGACGGCCGTCGAGTCCGAGCCGAGGGTGCAGTTGTCGACGGTGCCGGTCTCCATCGCCGAGATGCCCCGCTGCACCCCGAAGATGCTCGAGTTGCGCACCGTGAGGTTCTCGATGCCCTGGATGCCGTAGGTCGCGACCTCGATGTCGCCCTGGTCGAGCACGAGGGTGCGGGCCGCCGGGGGCTCGCCGCCCTGGGTGATGGCGCTGATGCCCCGGTCGCCCCGCATGGTGATGCCCACGATGTCGGTGGTCGTGCCCTGGAAGAGCCACAGCGCGGTGGTGCCGAAGTCGACCGTGTCGATGTGGAGGGTGGACCCCAGCTTGCCCTCGACCGTGTGGCCCTCGACGGTGAGGGTGCGCAGGGTCAGCTCGCCGTGGTTCACGACCACGTCCTCGTCCATGGACTGGACGGTGGCGCCGCCGTGGCCGACCACCTCGACCACGAGGCCCGCGGGCACGGTCAGGGTCGCGGCCCAGGTGCCGCTGCCGAGCGCCAGGGTGCCGTCCTCGGGGGCCTCCCAGCCGACGGTCACGCTGCCCGTGGCGTCCACGGGGCCGGCGCTGCCCCACCAGGTGGCCATGCCGTCCTCGGTGGTCGCCG
>CAXQUZ010000216.1:0-4027 GCA_964226865.1 Myxococcota bacterium
GCCCGACTCGCCGACGATGCCGACGGTCTCGCCGGCGTCGATCTCGAAGCTGACGCCGTCGACGCTGGGCAGCTGGCCCTTGTCCGTGAAGAAGTGGGTCTTGAGCCCATCGACCTCGAGCAGTGCCACGGGGCCCCCCTACTTGCGCAGCTTGGGATCGAGGGCGTCGCGCACGCCCTCGCCCATGAGGTTGAGCAGGCCCACCGTCAGGAAGATGGCGAAGCCCGGCGCCAGGATGAGCACCCACATGCCCGTCGTGCGGCCCGTGTTGAGGATCTGGCCCCAGCTCGGCACCGTGATGTCGCCCAGGCCCAGGAAGCTCATGGTCGACTCGATGAGGATGGCCCGCGCCACGCCGAAGGTGGCGGCGACGAGCACCGGACCGAGGGCGTTCGGCAGGATCTCCTTGAAGATGATGGTCGACTCGCGGTAGCCGGCGGCCCGGGCGGCGGCGACGAAGTCGAGGTTCCGCAGCCGCAGGAACTCGGCCCGCACGAGCCGCGCCGGCGAGGTCCAGGCCACGGCCGCGATGATGACCATGATGTGGAAGATGCTGCGCTCTTCGATGAAGCTCGCGACCGTGAGGATCAAGAAGAGCGACGGGATGCAGATCACCACCTCGATCACCCGCTGGATGGCCACGTCGACCTTGCCGCCGTAGAAGCCGGCCAGCGAGCCCAGGATGGTGCCGAAGGTGATGTAGAGGGCCACGGCGAAGACGCCGATGGTCAGGCTGATCCGGGTGCCGTAGAGCAGCCGCGTGAACACGTCGCGGCCCGCGTTGTCGGTGCCCAGGAAGTGCTCGCCCGAGATGGGCAGCCGCACGCTCTTGAGGTCGCCGTCCCGGAAGGAGTAGGGCACGGGCGCATAGACCGAGAAGACCTCGGTGCCGGCGCTCTCGAGGCGCTCCTCCATGCGCGGGTAGACCGTCTTCGTGTCTTGGTAGTCGAAGGTGCCGACGGCGGCCCAGGTGGCGAGGACGGCGCCGAGCGCGACCATCAGCACGGTCTTGCGGGGCCCGTTGCGCGCCTTGCGGGGCAGCCCCGCCGTCTTCCAGAACACCGCGCCGACCACAGGGCCCACGAGGCTCACCGAGACCAGCAGCGAGTTGAAGAAGATGTCGACGCTGTTCTCGTAGAAGTTGCGGTCGAAGAGGGCGCGCAGCCACGGGAACTGGAGCGCCTCGCCCTCGGGCTGCCAGACGAAGGGCTTGTTCGAGGCGAGCAGGGGCGCGTAGATGGCGAGCAGCAGCAGCAGCCCGAGCCCGATGAGGGCCCCGTAGGCCTCGCGGCGCTTGGTGAACTGGCCCCAGACGATCTCGCCGTAGGTGGGGTCTTCGCGGCGCACGCCCCCGGCGGGGGCCACGGCGGTGCCCGCTTCGGTTGCACTAGTCAAAGCTGATCCGCGGGTCGACGAGGGCGTAGGACAGGTCGCTCAGCAGGATGCCGATGAGCGCCAGGAAGCTGGAGGTGAGCAGCACGGCCATGACCGCGTTGTAGTCGCGCAGGTTGATGGCGTTGAAGATGTACTGGCCCATGCCGGGGATGTTGAACACCACCTCGATGACCACCGAGCCGGCGATGAGCACGGGCAGCAGGCCGCCGAGCAGGGTCAGGATGGGGATCATGCCGTTGCGCACGGCGTGCTTGATGATGACCACCGGCTCGCTGAGGCCCTTGGCCCGGGCGGTGCGGATGTAGTCGGCCCGGATGACCTCGATGACGCCCGTGCGGGCGTAGCGGGAGAGCGTCGCCAGCGACACGCTGGTGTAGGTCATGATGGGCAGGACGAGGTGCCAGACGATGTCTTTGGTGCGGTCCCAGGTGGTCCAGGGGGCCGACGACATGGTCTGGAAGTCGCCGGGCGGGAACCAGGCGAAGGGCTCGCCCTCGGTCATGAGCCGCAGCAGCACCGTGCCCGTGAAGAAGGTGGGCAGGGAGTACATGACGAAGAGCAGCACCGTGACGGCGGCGTCGAGGCGGGTGCCCTGGCGGTAGGCGCTGAAGATGCCGATGGGCACGGCGATGAAGTAGGCGAGCAGCGTCGCGGTGGTCGTCAGGCTGAGGCTGTACTTGAGCTTGCCCATGACCGTCTCGAAGACGGGGCGGCGGTCGGCCGTGCTGACCCCGAAGTCGAGGTGGAGCAGGTTCGACCAGTACTTGGCGAAGCGGGTGTCGAGGAAGAAGGCCGCGGCCCGCTCGCCCGTGGACCAGGTGTAGGTCTCGCGGTTCTCGGCGAACCAGTCCTTCCACTGCTGCACCACGGCGGCCCGCTCGGCGGCCGGTGCCTCGGGGGCCCAGCTCCAGCCCTTGACCGCCTGGTTGGTCTTCGCGATGGCCCGGTTCTGCTCCCGGGCGGCGGTGGGGTCGCCCCGGCGCTCGCTGACGAAGCGCAGCTGGCTGGCTCCGGTCAGGGTGGCGGCCGAGAGACGCACCACCTCGGGGTTGGCGTCGTCGAGCAGGGTGATGAGGTGGGGGACCAGGTAGTTGCCGTAGTCCTCCAGCCGCTCCTGGGCCTCGATGCGCGCCGCGGCGCTGTTCTCGCCCTCGATGTCATGGGCCACCAGCAGCCAGGCGCGGGCTTCGGCGGGCTCCATGGCCCACCGGGTGTTCACCAGGATGGGCTTGTCGAGGTTGAACTGCTCCTTGAAGATCCGGTAGCTCTCCTTCTGCTCTTGGTTGGCGCTCTCGCCCTGCTCGCTGCCCTGGGCGCCGGGGCGACCGGGGGCGATGTTGAGCACGAGGAAGAGCAGCAGAGAGATGAAGAAGAAGGTCGGAACGACCAGCAGCAGCCGCTTGATGGTGTATTGCAGCACCGTTGCTCCGGTGGGGGACGGGGCCCGGCCTCAGGGCCGCGCCGGCTCCTGCAGGAAGGAGTAGTGGCGGATGTTGCGGTGGGGGTACTGCATCTCGAACTCGGGCTCGTTCATGTGGTCCCAGTAGAGGACCGGCCGCCGGCGCTGGTAGATGAAGGTGTAGGGCTGCTCTTCGTGGACCAGGGCATGGAACTGGTGGCACAGCTCGGTGCGGGCCTTGCTGTCGAAGGTGACCCGCAGCTTCTCGGCGATGGCGTCGGCCTCGGCGTTGCGGAAGCCGATGCGGTTCGAGGACTTGGGCTTGTCGGCCTCGCTCGAGTGCCAGATCTGCATGAGGTCGGTGGGCATCGAGAGCACCCAGGCGCCCGAGTAGACGTCGAACTCGTGCTCGTCCATCTTCTTGAGCATCGTCGACCACTCGACGGCGCTCGGCACCATCTTCACCCCGATGCTCAGCAGGTCTTCGCGGTAGACCTCGGCGAGGGTGGCCCACTCGTTGGACGAGCCGTAGATGAGGAAGGTGAAGGAGAAGTCGGTCTTCTGGCCGTCGATGACCTTGTCGCGGATGCCGTCGCCGTCGGTGTCGCTCCAGCCGGCCTCCTCGAGCAGGGCCCGGGCCTGGTCGAGGTCGAAGGGGTGGGGCGCGATGGACGCGTCGTAGCAGGGGGTCTGCTGGCCGAAGGGGCCGCTCGTGACCTCGCCCAGCCCGTGGAAGACGTTGTCGACGATGTCGAAGCGGTTCAGCGCCATCGTCAGGGCCTTGCGCACCCGCTTGTCGGCAAACATGGGCTTGTCGAGGTTCCAGCCCAGGTAGAAGTAGCCGAGCGTGTCTTGCATCTTGTACCGGATGTGCTCGTTGCCGAGGTAGACGCCGGTCGTGTTGTCCTTGATCTCGGTCGCGTACTGCTCGGGCTGGAAGCGGGTGATGTCGACCTCGCCCGCCTTGAGCTTGCGGGGCCAGGCGTTCTGGTCGTTGACCAGCTTCATCTGGACCTGGTCGAAGGCCGGCCGGCCGCCCCAGTACTCGTCGTTGGCCTCGAGCTCGATGACCACGCCGGGCTCCCAGCGCACGAAGCGGTAGGGCCCCGTGCCGATGCCCTTCTGGTTGTACCAGTGCTCGTTGACCTTGAGGCCCCAGGTCGCCTCGTCGAAGCGGTTGCCGTCCTCGTCGAACATGTAGAGCCAGCGGAGATCGGAAGAGCACACGTCTGA
>CAXQUZ010000217.1:0-34812 GCA_964226865.1 Myxococcota bacterium
AACAAGATATGGCTCCCTTTGGATTTGTAGTGAATGGTTTAGAGGAAGAAAACATAGGTGGTGCAGTAGATGAGTATGGTACAAAGTGGACACCTATAGTTAGAAAGTATGATACAGACTGGTGATAGAGAGTCCTTGCATAAATGTTTGCACTGTCGTAGACGGTGAGTGTGTTGGTTGTTTCAGAACAGAGAAACATCGGCGGCCACCTCAGCTTCGAGAGCGATGTGAGCAAGGGCACAACCGTCACGGTGGCCCTGCCGACGGTGCCCGCACCGGCGCCGGCGCCCCAGCCCGCCGACCCGTCCGAGGCCCCGCCCGTCGCCGGCGCCCGGGTGCTGGTGGTGGACGACGAGCCGGTCGTGCTGCGCATCGCCGCCCACCAGCTCACCGAGGCCGGCTTCGCCGTGACCACGGCCACCGACGGCGCCGAGGGCCTCGCCCTGTGGCGCACCGCCGGCCCCTTCGACGTGGTGGTCAGCGACCTCTCCATGCCCGTGCTCGACGGCGAGGGCCTCGTGCGGGCCCTGCGCGCCGATGACCCCGACCAGGCCATTCTCGTCATCAGCGGCTACTCGCGCAGCGAGGTGGTGGGCCGCATGGTCGGCGCCGGCGACGTCGAGTTCCTGGCCAAGCCCTTCGCGCCGCGCAAGCTGGTGCACTGGGTGCGGGCCCTCGCGGCCCAGGCCCGAGAGCGCGCCGCCGCGGCCCGAGCTCCCGGCGACCCGGCCCGCTGAGGCCCCCGCTCAGACCCGGTCGGGCCCCACCGCCCAGGGGCCCGTCGGCCCGGCGCCCGCGTCGCAGGCCGCGAGGCTGGTCTCGAGGGCCGCGATGGCGTCGACGGCCAGCCCCCGGGCCTCGCCCTCGGCCCGCCAGGTCGCCAGGGCCGCCCGGGTCTGGGCCCCCACCTTCGTGAAGTGGGCCCGCAGGTAGGGCTCGAGGGCGAAGGGCACGACGGCCGGGGCGAGCCAGGTGGCGATCCGGAGCATCCACGGCCGCAGCAGCCGGGGCAGCCGGGGCAGCCAGGGCAGGGGGCGCCCCTGGAAGGCGGCCGCCACGGCGAGGGCCTGGTCTTTTGCCGCGACCGCCCGGGCGAGGTGGCGCCGGCGCCGCAGCCCCCGGAAGGTCCAGCCCGCGCACTCCAGCGCCGCGACCACCGGCAGCAGCACGGCCGAGGCCACCCCCGAGCCCGCCCCGGCGTCGGCCACCACCCGGGCCCGCAGCCCCCCCGCCTGGAGCAGCCGGACCTGGCCCTGGGCGGCCGCGAGGGGGCCGCTGAGGGGGGTCGACGACAGGGGCGGGTGCCAGACGCTCAGGGCCGGGTCGCCCTGGGCCGGGGCCGCGCCGGGCAGGGGCGAAGACCAGGCGATGAAGGGGATCATGCCGAAGACCAGCCGCGCGGG
Source organism: Myxococcota bacterium (assembly GCA_964226865.1). Classification (GTDB taxonomy): domain Bacteria; phylum Myxococcota_A; class UBA796; order UBA796; family UBA2385; genus CAXQUZ01. The sequence goes on from CAXQUZ010000217.1 coordinate 1,404, forward strand.
CGGCACCCGGGCGTGGAACCAGTCCGGGTCGATGAGCCCGGGCTGGAGGCTGACCACCACGGCGTCGCCCACGGCCGCCGCCAGCTCGTCGAACCAGGGCAGCCGCAGGGCCGGCGCGGCCACACAGAGCCAGACCGCGTCCCAGCGCCGGGCCCCCACCTCCGCCACCTCGGTCAGCACCCCGTGCACCCGCAGCCGGCAGAGCTGCTGGTCGGCGGGGCGGTTCAGCACCCGCAGCGGCAGCCCCGCCGGGTCTTCCAGCGCGGCCCGCTGGCGGGGCCGGGCGAGCACCACCACCTCGGCCCCGGCCGCCACCAGCGCATGGGCATAGACCTGGCCCACCGCCCCCGCCCCCACAACCAGAATGGCCACCGCTGCCTCCTCGGGCGCGCCCCCGGGGGCGGCCGCCGGCCCAGCCTATCCCGGCCCCGGCGCCCCCTGGCCACCCCCCGCCCCGCGGCGCCTGCGCGTGCCCGCCCCCGCCCGGACGACCCGGCCCGCCGCCCCCGGCCGTCCCGGGGCCGCGCTGCGCTACGGTGCCCTCCATGCGCCCCTTCTCGTCCCACCCGCGACGCCCCGCCGACGCTGCGGCCCCGGCCGCCCCGTGAGCGACCGCCGCCGGGCGCCACTGTGGGCGTGGATCGTGGCCTTTGGGCTGCTGCTGGCGGGCCTCGGCGGCGCCGCGCTCATGGTCGCCCGCCCGGCCCTGGTCCAGCGGCCCCTGATCGCGGTCCACCCCCTCGCGCCCGCCCTCACGGTCACGACCGACCAGGCCCGCGAGGCCCACGAGGTCTTCGCCACGGCGGGCAAGGCGCGGCTCGACGACGCCCACGCCACGGCCCTGCTGCGCCCGGTCGGCCACCCCACCGTCGCCCTCTTCGAGCTGTCGGCCACCCCCGCCGGCCAGACGGCCCTGCGGCTGTCCCTGCGCGAGGGAGCGAGCTTCATGAACATCGAGATGGAGGGTGTTCTCGAGCTTCGCGACGGCCGCGTGGCCACCTGCCGGGCCGAGCGGCTGCGGGTCTCGGGCTGGGACATGAGCGCGACCGTCGCCGGCCAGGAGCTCGCCCCCATCGCCAACCAGCGCCTCGACGAAGCGCGCGCCCAGCTGCCCGACTGGGACGCGCACCTGGCCGAGCTCGGCCGCTTCCACCTCGCGGACGGCCGCTTCCACGCCCGCCGCTGAGCGCCGGGCCCGCCCGCTTGTCGGGGGCGTGCAAATCCCGCCCGCTGGGCCGCGAAAACCCGAGCGCCGCCCGGCGGCCCGGCCTCCCAGGCGCCACACTGCAGGGGCTCGTGCCCGGAGCTGCCCGTGCCCCCTCTCGTGACCGCCCTGCCCGCCGTGTCGTTCTCGGTCCCGCGCGGCCGCCGCTGCGCCGCCCTGGGCCTGCTGCTGCTCGGCGCCTGCGCCCCCTCCCTCGACAAGAGCGGCCCCGAGGCCGTGCTGGACGGGGACGGCGGGAGCGGCACCGACGGCACCGACGGAACCGACGGAACCGACGGCACAGACGGAACCGACGGAACCGACGGAACCGACGGAACCGACGGCACCGACGGCGAAGACGGCACCGACGGCGAGGACGGCACCGACGGCACCGACGGCACCGACGGCACCGACGGCGGCGACGGCCCGAGCTTCTCCTGGGACTGTGCGGCCCTGCCCGCGGTCGACGAGATCACCGTGCTCGACGAGGCCCGCGCCTACCACGGCATCCTCTTCGACGCCGAGGGCCGGCTCGTGGGCTGGGACGGCCGCAGCGCCTTCGTCCGCTCGACCTACGAGGGCGAGCGCGAGGCCTGGGTGCCCGGCATCGACAACTCCGAGCAGCTGCTCTGGGACGGCGCGGGCGGCGTCTACTTTGCCGACTCCTACAACGGCTCGGTCGACCACATCAGCGCCGAGGGCGCCCGCAGCGTCGTGACCCGGGGCCTCGAGTACCCCTACGGCCTCCAGTGGGGCCCCGACGGCAACATCTACGTCGCCGACGGCAACATCCTCCGGCTCGACCCGGCCACCGGCGCCACCGAGACCCTCATCGCCCACCCCCGCACCGAGGAGTGGTTCAGCCACTCGCTGGGCTTCAACCTCGACTGCAGCCAGCTCTACTTCGGCACCATCGGCTGGGGCGAGGTCTACGTGGTCGACCTCGACGAGGCGCTCGATCCCGTGGGCGACCCCCGGGTCTTCGCGACGACCCGAGGCGGCTGGCACGACGCCGTCGAGTTCGACGCCTGCGGCAACATCTGGCTGCCCGACTACTACACGAGCATGCTCTACCGCATCCGCCCCGACGGCACGGTCGAGGAGATGGTGCCCCCGAGCGACACCAACTACGGCCACGGGGTGGCCTGGGGCCCCAACCGGGGCGGCTGGCGCGACGACGCCATCTACCAGCCCCTGCCCTACAACCGGAACCGGGTGCGCGAGGTGGTGGTGGGGGTGCCCGACGGCCGCCACGTCCGCACCTGGAACGGCGCACGCTTCTCCCTCTGACCCGGCGACCCCATGCTCCGCACCGCTCTTGTGTTGTCTCTCGCCGGCTGTGCCGCCGCCACCAGCAAGCCCGGCCCCGGTGCCGGCGAAGACACGGGCGCCGGCTCCCCGTCCGCTGCGGACTGGGACTGTGTCATCCCGCCCGACACCACCCCCGACCACAGCCCCCAGGTGGGCTGCACGGCCGACTTCAAGCTGCTCGCCAGCGCCCCCCTCGACGCGAGCATCCCGGGCGCCCGCTCGGCGAAGACCGTGGTCGACCGGGTCGACGACAACGCCCTGTACTTCACCAACTCCAACCTCTACCCCATCCACCACCAGTTCGCCTCGGCCCAGCTCTCGGGCAACGGGCTGCCCATCGTGCCCGACCTCGCCACCTTCAACGCCAGCGAGTACACGGCGCCGGACCGCCGCTTCCTGCTCGGGGCCGTGTCCCACTACGAGGGGCCCGACGCCTGGGTCTACGAGCTGGCGCCCTACGACACGGCCGACGCCGAGATGATCACGACCGCCTTTCGGTTGATCCGCGACAACGCATTCTTCGGCAGCGCGCTCCACTTCCACCCCACCAGCGAGGCGGTGGTCGAGGTCGCCAAGAGGCTGCCCGCCGACGTGCCCATCCTCACCACCGAGGAGCTCTTCGCCGGCACCACCTACCAGCCCCTCAACCTGGGCACGGCCATGGGCCAGCTCCAGTTCCGCCGGGCCAGCGAGGTCGAAGACTACGTCAACTACCGCGAGATCGTCGTCCTCGACGAGATCCCCAACGACATCTCCATCGTCGCCGGCACGATCACGGCCGCCTTCCAGACCCCCCTGGCCCACATCAATGTGTTGGCCCAGAACCGCGGCACCCCCAACATGGCCCTGCGGGATGCCTGGGACGAGCCCGCCCTGCGGGCCCTCGAGGGGGCCTGGGTCGAGCTGACCGTCGAGGCCCAGCAGTGGCGGGTGCGCGAGGTCAGCCAGGCCGAGGCCGACGCCTGGTTCGAGAGCCACCGCCCGGCGCCGCTGGAGGTGACGCCGATGGACACGACGGTCGACGGGCTCTGGGCCTGCGACGACATCATCGACCCCGCGCTCCCCCTCGCCGATGCCATCGCCCAGCGGGTGCCGGCCTTCGGGGGCAAGGCCACCAACATGGCCGTGCTCCAGGGCATTCCCGGCGTCCCGGCCCCGGACTGCATGGGGCTGCCCGTGGCCCACTACGACCGCCACATGCGCGACAACGGCCTCTGGGAGCTCTATGCCGAGCTCAGCGCCCGGCCCGAGTGGGGCGACCCGGTGGCCCGCGCGGGGCTGCTCGAAGAGCTCCAGGCGGCCATCCTGGCGGCCCCGGTGGATCCGGCGCTGCTCGCGCTCCTCGTCGACCGCATCGACCGCGACTTCGACCGCATCCGCATGCGCTTCCGCTCCTCGACCAACGCCGAAGACCTCGGCAACTTCACGGGCGCGGGCCTCTACGACAGCAAGTCGGGCGACTGGGACGCCGCAGGGGTCGACATCGAAGACGCCGTCCGCAAGGTCTGGGCGAGCGTCTGGTACGCCCGGGCCTGGGAGGAGCGCGAGTACTGGGGCATCGACCACACGGCCGTGGGCATGGCCATGCTCATCAACCCCACCTACCAGGACGAGCAGGCCAACGGCGTCGCCATCACGGGCAACATCTTCGACAGCTCGGGCCTCGAGCCGGCCTTCTACATCAACGCCCAGGCCGGCGAGGCCAGCGTCGTGAAGCCCGAGGCCGGCGTCACCACCGACCAGATCCTCTACTACTACGCCATGCCCGGCCAGCCCGTGGTCTACATCGACCACTCGAGCCTCGTGGCCGACGGAGAGACCGTGCTCGACACCGCCCAGCTCTACACCCTCGGCCAGGCCCTCGACGCCATCCACGCCCACTTCTACCCGGTCTATGGCGCCGACGGCGGCTTCTACGCGATGGACACCGAGTTCAAGCTCACCCGCGAGGGGGTGCTCGAGATCAAGCAGGCCCGGCCCTACCCGGGCTGGAGCGTGGGGGTGGACCGATGAGCCGCCGCGCGCTGCGGGCCGGGCGGGCGGCCCCCCTGGGCCCGGTGGCCCTGGTGGCCCTGGGGCTCGCGGGGGCCTGCGGTGGCACGGGCAAGGGCACGGCCGAGACCGGCGCGGGCGCGGGCGACGGCACCGAGGGCACGGACGGCACGGACGGCGGCGACACCACCCCCCTCGACCCCGACACGGTGCCCCTCGCCGGCGCCTGCCCCCAGGAGCGCCGCCAGGGCCGCTTCGAGGTGGAGTCGAACGAGGACTATGCCGCCGTGGTGGGCACCGTGGCCGACGGGGTCGTGCCCACGGACGTGCTCACCGAGATGCTCGTGGCCGGCGACTGCACCATCTGGCGCCGCGAGAACCCCTTCTGTGACCCGGGCTGTGCCAGCGACGAGACCTGCAGCCTCGACGGCGTCTGCGTGCCCTACCCCCAGGCCCAGGACCAGGGCCGCGTGACCTTCGCCGGGCTCCGGGCCGACGTGGCCATGGATCCGGTCAACCCGGGCAACAGCTACTTCGACACGAGCCTGCCCGACCCGCCCTGGGACGACCGGGCCGTGCTCACCCTCGAGACCGCCGGCGGCCACCACGCCCCGGTGACCCTGCACGGGGTGGCGCCCGATCCCTTCACGGTCACGACCCCGAGCTGGCTGCTCGTGCCCGGCGCCGACTTCACCCTCGCGTGGACGCCCCCGCCCGAGGGCGCCCGCACCGAGGTGGTGCTCAGCATCCGCATCGACCAGCACGGCCTCACCCCGTCGAGCCTGCGCTGCACCTTCCCCGACACGGGCGCGGGCACCGTGCCGGCGGCCGCCTTCGACAAGCTGGTCGAGTTCGGCATCACGGGCTTCCCCACCGGCGAGGTGGAGCGGCGCACGGTCGACAGCAGCGACCTGGACGACGGCGGCTGTGTCGAGCTGGTCACCACCGAGAGCCGCCTCGGCAGCCTCGAGATCGAGGGCTACACCCCCTGCCGGCGGGACGAGGACTGCCCCGAGGGCGAGACCTGCAACGAGCCCCTCGAGCGCTGCGAGTAGGCCCGGACGCCGGACGTGGGCGCCCCGGCTCAGGGGCGGCGCACCAGGGGCAGGGCCTGGCGGGCCAGCCGGGGCGGGGCCAGCCGCACGACGGTCGAGACCGGCAGCGACACGTTGCCGGCGGCGTCCCGGGCCCAGAGGTGGACGACCTGGGGGGCGGCGCTGTCGGCGAGCACGACGGTGGCCGGGGCGTCGGCGGGGCTCCAGGCGCTGCAGGTGGCGGCGAGGGCGGCGCACCAGCCCACGACGCCCTCGTCCGGGCCCCGGGGCGAGGGGTGGAGCACGACGAGCCGGGTGGGGCTGCGGCCGCTGCCGTCCCCGGCGCGCACCCCGGCCAGCACCGGCGCCGCGCGGTCGGCGTGGAGGACCTGGCGGGCGAGGCCGACGACGCCGAGGCGCTGGCCGTGGACCGAGGCCCCGTCGCCGCAGCCACCGAGCCCGAGGGCGAGGGCGAGGCCCAGGACGGCGGGCCCGCCCGGGGCAGGGCGGAGGGGAGGGGGGCACGCAGGCGGCCGCGGCATGGGCTCTCCAGGCAGAGGGGCACACAGCACAGGAAGCGGACCGGCGGGCCCCCGACATGAGGGCGCCGCCGCACCGCGCGGACAACTGCCCCAAGATGCCCACTGATAGGCCATTCTCAATCCATCAAGGCCCCGCCACGATCGCCCCCCGGGGCCCCCGATCGCGCCCCTGGGCCCCCGCCCGGCGTGCCAGGCCTGGACCCCACGACACAGCATGGGCGAAGCTCACCGTCCCCCTCGTCCCAGGCCCCCATGCGTCCCCGCGTCCGCCCGATCCCCGCGGCCCTGCTCGCCCTGCTCGCCGGGTGCGCCCCGTCCGCCCCGGGCCCTGCGGCGTCCACGGGCGCCGTGCCGTCCGGTCCGCCGGCCGCCCCCGCGCCCGGGGCGCTGTCCGACGACACGGGCAGCCCCGGCACCGATCCGTGGCCCGACGCCGCCTCCGGCGAGGGGAGCGCCGTGACCGTGGTCCACGACGGCGCCGTGCTCACGACGGGCGAGACGGTCCAGCTCACCACCCCACCGGCCGGCCTGCCGGCGCCCACCCCCCTGCGCCTCGTGCTCACCAACCGCTCCGCGACGGCGCTCACCCTGCCCGCCGACGGGGCCGCCTGGCTGGACGGCACCGGCTTCGCCTGGGAGCACCCGCCCCCGACGCGCCTCGCCCCCGACGAGAGCGCCGCCCTCTCGCTCACGGTCGACGTCTCCCGCGAGACGGCCGCCACCGTGCACCACGCGACCCTCACCGTGCCCAGCGGCCCCACCCTCGCGCTGGAGGCCGTGGTGCCCCGGCCGCTGCGGGTGGTGGTGGTGGGCTCGGGCCGCTACGCCGCCGTGAGCGACTCCTACGGCGCCGCCTTCGAGACCGAGACGGCGCCCTTCGACGCAACCACCGCCCGGGACGTGGTCTGGGGCGGCGGACGCTTCCTGCGGTCGGACCGGGCCGCCGACGACTGGAGCGCCCCCGGCGTCTACCAGTGGAGCGACGACGGCCTCGCCTGGCACGACGCCACCACCTCCGAAGAGTTCTGGGTCTCGGACTGCGCCCACGGCTGGGGCCGCTTCTACTGCGTGCGCTCGTCGAGCTGGACCTCCTCGGACGACGGCAGCGTCGTGCTCCACGACGCGAACGGCTGGGGCCAGCTGCTCAACGCCGTGGCCTTCGTGCCCGCAGCCGGCGACACGGGCGACACGGGCGACACCGGCGACACCGGCGACACCGGCGACACGGGTGGGACGCCGGGCCTGCCCACCGGGGCGGCGCGCCTCGTGGCGGTGGGTCGCGAGGGCCGGCGCATGCTCTCGGCGGACGGGGCCTCCTGGACAGCCGACGTGTCGAGCAGCACGAGCACCGACTGGCTCAACGCCGTGGCCCACGGCGACGGGCGGGTGGTGGCCGTGGGCGGCAGCGACCGGCTCGCGGTGGCCACGAGCACCGACGGCGGCGAGAGCTGGACCGAGACCGTGCTCTGCACCGACCGCTACGCCGCCTTCACCACCGTGGTCCACGGCAACGGCCAGTTCCTCGCCGGCGGCAATTCCAACCACTGCGACCAGCTCTGGCGCTCGACCGACGGCCTCGACTGGACGCCCGCCGGCCGGGATGCCGTGGGGGTGCTCGCCTTCGCCAACGGCTGGTTCCTCGGGGTGCGCCAGCCCTGGGGCCAGCCCGCCACCCTCGTCCGCAGCACGGACGGCACGGTCTGGGAAGAGGTCCACGCCGTGCCCGACGGGGTCACCATCCAGGCCGCCGCCGCCGAGCGCTGGGAGGCGCCATGAGCCCCCGGACCGCGCTTCTCTTGCTGGTGGCCGGCGGCTGTGGGGGCCAGAGCGCCGATCCCAAGGGCGCCCCTGGGGGCCCGGCGGCCGGCGAGACCGGCACCCCCACCGCCGCGCCCGACACCGGCCCCGCCGACACCGCGGCCCCCGATCTGGGGGACGACACGGGCGCCGCCGGCGACACGGGCACGGTGGCCCCCTGCCCCCAGCGCCTCGTCGTCTCGCTCGACAGCGGCCCCGTGGCCAGCGGCGCCACCCTGCCCGTCGGCAGCGCCCCCAGCCCGGCCTGGGACGCCGTGGCCGTGGTCAGCCTCCACAACCCCTGTGCCGACGAGCTGCGCTTCCTGGGCCACCCCGACGACTGGATCACGGGGGCGGGCTTCTCCCTCGCCACCCTGCCCCCGGTCGCCCTCGCCCCCGGCGCCACGGCCACCCTCAGCCTCGCCTTCACCCCCGGCGCCGCGGGCCCCGCCACCGGCAGCCTCTCCCTGCCCCACGACCACGCGGGCTCGCCCTTCACGGCCGCCCTCTCGGCCACGGCCACCGCGCCGCTCACCTTTGTCGCCGTGGGCGAGGGCCGGCGGGTCAGCACCAGCCACGACTACGGCGCCACCTTCTCCACCGACACCTGGGACACCCTCGAGGGCCACACCAACGCCCTGCAGCGCGGCATGTGCCAGGGCGCGGGCCGCTTCGTCTCGGTGGGCGGCAGCGACGGCGCCCACTGGTGGACCTCGCCGGACGGCGACACCTGGACGGCCCACGTCGAGTCGGGGGGCGCCATCGGCGACTGTGCCTTCGGCGACGGCATCTTCGTGGCCTTCGCCGGCGACCTGCTCACGAGCGAGGACGGCGAGAGCTGGGCCGTCAGCCCCCAGCCCTACGCGCCGGACCACCTCCGGGCCCTGGCCCACGGCGTCGACGCCACGGGCCGCTCCCGCTTCGTGGCCGTCGGCGATGGCGGCCGGGTCGCCCTCACCGAGGACGGCCACCAGTGGGCCCACGACGCCCACCCCATCTCGACGGATGTGCGCCACGTGGCCTTCGGCGCGGGCACGGCGGGCCCCGTCTGGGTCGCGGTCGGCAGCGGGGGCACCGTCGCCACCTCGGCGGACGGCGAGACCTGGACCGAGCAGCGGGTGGGCAGCGCCACCTGGACCGGGGTGGTCTGGGGCGGCGACCGCTTCCTGGCCGGCTCGGGGGCGACCCTCCACAGCAGCCCCGACGGCTACGCCTGGAGCCTCGTGGGCGCCTCGCCCGTCGTGCCCCTCGCCCACCTCGGATCCCTGTGGTTCGGTGCCGCCGGCGCCGCCCTCCTCCAGAGCAGCGACAACGGCCTGAGCTGGACCACCCTGCGCCCCGACGACGGCGGCCCCGGCTACGCCGCCGCCGCGCTCGACCTGGAGCCCGCCCCATGAGCGCCCCCTCCGCCCGCGCCCCCAGCCCCCCGCCCCGGGGCCCCCGCCGCCCGCTGGCCGCCCTGCTGATCGGGCTGGCCGCCTGTGGTGGCGCCGCCGACAAGGCCGACAACACCGACCGCGGCACGGCCACCGGGCCCGCCCCCGACGCCGACGCCGACACCGGCACCGCCACCGACGCCTGCATCGACGACGACACCTTCTTCGCCGAGACGGCCGCGCCGCTGCTCGACGCCGACTGCGCCCTCTGCCACGTGGCGGGCGGCGACGCGGCCGACACCGCCTACGTGCTGCAGCCCCTCTCCGCGTCGGGGGCACTGGCCGAGAACCACGCCACCATCAAGGCCCTCGTCGCCTCCCTCGGTGGCGAGACCGTGCTCGCCAAGCCCAGCGGCGCCGCCAGCCACGGCGGCGGCCAGCGCTTCGACCTGCTGGATGCCCGCTACGCCGTGCTCCACGAGCTGGTGGCCCGCACCGAGGCCCCCGGCGCCTGCGCCCACCCCGGGGTGCCCCCCATCACCTGCGACGACGGCGGCATCCACCCGGGCGCCGCCCCCCTGCGCCGCCTCACCGACCTCCAGTATGCCGCGCTGGTCGAGGATGTCTTCGGTGTCATCCTCCCGGAGGGGCGCTTCCCCGCCACCCCCCTGGGCGAGGGCTTCCGCACGGCGGCGAGCAACAACGGCGTCAGCGCCGCCGGCACCGAGTCCATCATGCTGGCGGCCGAGGAGGTCAGCGCCCGGGTCGCGCTCGACACCGTGCTGGACTGCGGCGGCGACCCGGCCGACTGTGGGCGGGCGTGGCTGCTCGACCGGGCCACCGCCGCCTGGCGCCGCGCCCCGACCACCGCCGAGGCCGCCGTGCTCACCCGCTTCCTCGACGCGGGGCTGCCCCCCGAAGAAGGCGTGCGCATGGGCATCTTCGTGATGCTCCAGGCCCCCCAGGCCCTCTACCTGGACGGGACGGCCGCCGCGCGGGTGCGGGCCGGTCACCGCCCCGAGCTGGACGTGCACGCCCTCGATCCCCACGCCGTCGCCAGCCGGCTGGCCTTCTTCATGACCGACGCCCCGCCCGACGCCACCCTCCAGGCCGCGGCCACCGCCGGCGCCCTCTCGACCCGGGCCGAGGTCGCGACCGCCGCCGCCCGCCTCGTGGCCAGCCCCCGCGCCACGGGCATGGTCGCCCGCTTCCACCAGGACTGGCTCCACCTCCACCCGCTGCGCGACCAGACCAAGGACCCCACCCGCTACCCCGACTTCGACGCAGCGCTGGTCGACGACATGTTCGCCGAGACCGACCTCTTCACCACCGAGGTGGTCTGGATGGGCGCGGCCACCTGGGACCAGCTCATGTTCGACACCACGGCCTGGGTGACGCCGGAGCTCGGCGACATCTACGGGGTCGCGACGGACGGGCCCGGCTGGAGCCGCGTCGCGCTGCCCACCGAGACCCGCCCGGGGGTGCTCAGCCGCACGGCCTTCCTCACGGCCCACAGCTACGCCGCCAGCTCGGCGCCGGTGCGGCGGGGGGCCTGGGTGCTCGAGAACCTGCTCTGCGAAGACCTCGTGCCGCCGCCGGGCATCAACACCACCCTGCCCGAGGCCGACGGCGAGCTCGAGACCATCCGCGACCGCCTCGCGGCCCACGCCGCCGACCCGACCTGCCGCAGCTGCCACGACCGCATCGACCCGGTGGGCTTCTCCTTCGAGACCTTCGACGGCATCGGCGCCTGGCGCAGCCACTGGGACAGCGGCCACCCCGTCGACGCCACCGGCAGCCTGGAGGAGCCCCCCGGCGACTTCGACGGCTATGCCGAGATGATCGCCCTCGTGGCCAGCGCCCCCCGGGCCCGGGCCTGCTACGCCCAGCGCTGGTTCGAGTACGCCCTGGGCCGGCCGGCGGGCCCCGGGGATGCCTGCTCCCTGCGCCAGCTCGCCGACCGCTTCGAGGCCTCGGGGGGCGACATCCGCGCCCTGCTCGTCGACATCACCCTGACCGACGCCTTTCTCTACCGCACCGACTCGGGGGCCGACCCCCACGACCGCGCCACGGGAGCCGCCGACGATGCGACCGACTGAAGCCGCCCGCCGCTGGCGCCGCCACCGCGGCCTCTGGACCCCCTCCCGCCGCGACCTCTTTCGCGGGGCCGCCGGCGGGGCCGCCACCCTCGCCGCCATGGCCAGCCGCCCCCTCCGGGCCCAGGAGCGCGCCGGGCCGAAGCGCGTGATCTTCGTCCACCACGGCCAGGGCACGGTCATCGAGCAGTTCATGCCCGAGGGCGCGGAGCACGCCTTCTCGCTGCCGACCATCACGGCCCCGCTGGCCCCCTGGACCGACCGCCTCGTGTTCATCGGCGGCGTCGACAACCTCATGTCCCACCACAACACGGTGGGCAACGCCCACGAGAACGCCCTCTACACCATCTTCTCCGCCCAGCCCTTCCCCGTCCAGGACAGCGCCCGCCTCACGAGCGCCGGCCCCACCATCGACCAGGTCATCGCCGACCGCATCGCCGGCGACACCCCCTTCGGCCGCCTCGACTTCGTGGTCGGCGGCAGCTCGGCCGACGGCTTCCGCACCGAGGGGCGCTTCTGGGTCGACCGGGACGATCCCGTGGTCTCCTTCAGCGCGCCCGAGATCGCCACCCTGCGCATCTTCGGCGACAGCACCCTCTCCGAGGCCGACGCCTGGGCGCTGCGGGCCCGCCGCAGCAGCGTGCTCGATGCCGTGCTCGACACCTTCCGCGCCGCCGAGCAGCGGGTCGGGGCCGAGGAGCGGGTGCGCCTCGACGCCCACAAGGAGAAGCTCTACGCCCTCGAGCAGCGCCTCTCGGGCGGGGTGGGCGAGTGCAGCCCGGCGCGCTTCACGGCCCCGGAGGGCTACGACGTCGCCAACGACGACGACGTCTCGGCCTTGGCGATGAACGACATCCTGGTCACGGCCCTGGCCTGCGACCACGCCCGGGTCGCCACCCTCGACTACGCCAACACCCACGACCACGCCTTCCCCTGGCTGTGGGCCCGCAACGGGGGCCCCATCGTCGACACGGCCGTCTGGGACAACTGGCACGCCATGGTCCACGCCGACCACCAGCCGGGCATGGAGCACGTCTACCGCTGGTACATCGAGAACCTCGTCGACCTGCTGGAGCGGCTGTCGACCACCACCGACGCCGACGGCGAGAACATGCTCGACACCACCCTCGTGGTCTACCTCTCCGAGTTCTCCTCGGGCCGCCACTGGACCACCTCCCTGCCGGTCATCCTCGCGGGCAACCTCGGCGGGATCGAGACGGGGCGCTTCCTCAACCACATGCCCCTCGACCGCGAGACCTTCCAAGAGGCCGGCGCCTACGAGTTCTCGGGCGTGACCACCAACCAGCTCTACACCTCGCTGCTCCACATCCTCGGCTTCGACGACGAGAGCTTCGGCTTCACCGACGACGCGGCCATCGTGCCCGGCGGCATCCCCGGGCTCTGAGCCCCGGGGCCTGCAGATCTGGCAGCCCCGCCTGCCGGATCTGCAGAGCCGGCGGGCCCGCACTGGCCCAAGACACTGTACTCATCAGCATCTTCGCCTTCGGCATGCCCCTTGCTTCGCAGCGGTGCGCCCGCCCTCTTCCCCCGGGCCCCCGGAGCCGACATGCCTGATCCCCGCCGCATCCGCTGCCTCTCGCCCCTCTCGCCCCTGCTGCTCGGGGCCCTCGTGCTCAGCGGCGGCACGGCCCTCGCCGACGGCCCCCCGCCCGGACCCGACGGCCACCGGGGCCCGCCCCGCGCGGCGGTCGAGGCCTGCGCCAGCCTGGCGCCCCAGGCGGCCTGCACGGTCGAGACCCGGGAGGGCCCCAAGGCGGGCCAGTGCCTCGGGCCGCCGCCGGAGGCCGTGCCCCCGGGCATGGACGAGGAGCCGCCGCTGGCCTGTGTGCCGGACGACGCGCCCCTGCCGGGCAAGCACCCGCCCCGGGACTGAGCCGCCGCCAGAGACGGGGGCCGGGCCCGCCCGGTCAGTGGTCGAGGGTCTGGCCCCCGGTGCGGCGCGACCACGCCTCGGCCGACACGAGCGCCGGCTTCCCGCGGCGGTCACACCCGGCCCTGCGCTCCCGTGCCGACCGGGGCCTCAGCGCGCGGCGGGGGCCGGGCCCGGGAACAGCATCAGCTCGCCCGTCTTGTGGCCGCTGGCCTTGCCCTCGATGCCCACGAGGTAGACGTGGCAGTCGACGCCGCCCGTGCCGCAGGCGTCTTGGAGGGCGCCCAGCAGGTCGGCCAGCTTGGCGTTGTCGGCCAGGGTGGTCTCGAAGGCGCAGCGCAGCTCGGGCTCGGCGCAGTCGAGGCCGCTGGCGGCGGCCGGGGACTCGCCCACCGCCTCCAGCGCCGCCCGCACGACCGCGTCGGCCGAGGCAGCGGTGAGGGGACGGGGCACGGCAGGGGCCGAGACGGCGGGGGCTGCAGCGGCCGCGGCGGTCTCCGCAGCAGGCGTGGGGTCGTCCGCCAGGGAGAGCGCCCCGGCGAGCAGCGCGACGAGGTGCGTCATGGTCGCTCCGGGGAGGGGCCCCGATGGTCACCGGTTCGGCGCGCCGGCGACAGGGGCCGATCCGAGGCATGACGAAGCGTGGCCGGCCGTGACAGCCGATGACCGAAGCCCCCCCCCCCCACCGCGGCGGGCGCCCCCGGGCGCGGTTCCCCGTGGAACGCCGCCGTCCGCCCCGCCGGGCGCTACCCTGGCCCCCCCACCGGAGGCCCCATGGCTCGCGTCCGCGTCTACCTCGGCTGCTCTCTCGACGGCGTCATCGCCGGTCCCGACGACGACCTGTCCTTTCTGTCGACCCCCGGCCTCCACCCGGGCCCCGACGACCCGCCCACCGGCGCCCTCGACTTCCCGACCCTGCTCGGCCAGGTGGGGGCGATGCTCATGGGCCGCCACACCCACGACGTCGTCGCGGGCTTCGGCGCCTGGCCCTACGGCGCGCTGCCCGTGCTCGTCGCCACCACCCGCCCCCTGCCGCCCGCCGACCGGGCCAGCCCCACCGTGCGCCCCGTCCAGGGCACGATCGGCGCGCTCCTCGCAGAGGCCCGGGCCGTCGCCGGCGACCGCGACGTCTACCTCGACGGCGGGGCCCTCGTGCGCCAGGCCCTCGACGCCGGGCTGGTCGACGAGCTCTGCCTGACCGTGCTGCCGATCCTGATGGGCGCCGGCACCCGCCTCTTCGACGGCCTCGCCCGCCGCAGCGACTGGCGCTTCGTCCAGAGCGTGCCCATGGGCGGCATGGTCCAGCACACCCTCGTGCCCCGGGACCGCCCCGCCTCCTGAGCCCCGGCCCCGGGGGGTCCGCGCTCAGCCCGCGCCCGGCCGGGCCAGGGCCAGCACATGCCCGTCCAGATCGGCCAGGTAGGCCACCGTGTCGCCCCAAGGCCGGGGGGCCGGGGCCGAGAGCAGGGTCGCGCCGGCCGCCAAGGCCCGGGCCACGGCCGCGTCGAGGGCGCCGTCCACCACCACATAGAGCTCGGCCGCCGAGGTGGCGCCCGGCGGGGTCGGCGCCGCGGCCCGGCCCGTGTTCCGGCCGAAGCCCGGCCGGGCATAGAGCCCCACGTCGGGGCCCCGGGGCTGGCGCAGCTGGACGAAGACCCCGGCGTCCACGGCCACGGTCCAGCCGAGCACGGCCGTGTAGAAGCGCCGGGCCGCCGCCGGGTCGTCCACCGCCAAGATGATGATCTCCACGGCATTCCCGCGGGTCTCTTCCGGCGGCGCGAACAGGGTGAGGTCGGGCGCGCCCCGCTCGCGGAGGGCCGCCATGCGGCTGCGCCAGTCGCCGACGTGCAGCTCGATCTGGTGGCCGTCCCAGTCGCGCAGGTAGGCGCTGGCCCCCTCGCTGCGGTTGTCTTGGTAGCAGCGGCAGCCCGCCGCCAGGGCCCGGGCGCGCAGGGGGGCCAGGGCCGCGTCCGACACACTGAGGGCGAGGTGGGTCTCGCCGGCGTCGAGCGGGCCCCGGGTGGGCGGGCGCCCCCCGATGAGGCAGAGCCACAGCTCGCCCACCAGCAGGTAGCCGCTGCGGGGGCTGCGCATCAGCGGCCGGGCCCCGAAGACCTCGACCCACAGCGCCCAGGAGCGCCCCAGATCGGTCACGTGGAGGGTGAGGTGGTTCAGGCCGGTGGCGGCCCAGGGAGGCGAGGACGAGGCAGCGGGCATGGGGGCTCCGGGAGCGGGCGCGCCCCGGTCCCACCGCCCCGGCCGGCCGCGGGGCCCGCCAAGCTTGCGTCAGTGGAGCCCCGGGGGCTGCCCGGCCCCAGTATGCTGCCGGCGCCCCCCCCACCGGACCTGCCATGCCCCGCCACCGCTGCCTGCTGTTCTTCTCGCTGGGCCTCGCCGCCTGCGCCACCGACAAGAGCGCCGACGGCGGCACCGATCCCGGCGGCGACAGCGACGGCGCGGGCTACACCGAAGACGGCCCCCCGGTGACCGACTTCACGAGCATGGCCAACCAGTGCATGCGCCTCCACATCGTCGAGAACGACGAGGTGAAGGGCTGGCTCGCCCTCGACGGCACGACCGTGACGACCACGACCGACGAGGCTGCCGCCGCCCGCTTCGTGATGCGGCCCTCCGACCTGGGCACGACCCTGCTCTACGACCACGAGGGCCAGTGGCTGCGCGCCCTGGACGGCCCCCTGGAGCGGGTCGCCATGCTCGCCTCCGACGTGACCGAGGTGGACGACAGCTACATCTCGGGCGGCGAGTGGGTGCTCGAGCAGGGGGGCCGTGTGCCCTCGCGCCTCCAGCTGCGCAGCCGCCGCACCGGCCAGCTCTTCGCGAGCACGGGCCTCGTGGACGACGACGCCGCCGGCGCCCAGGTGCGCCTCGACGCCGCCACCGACTGCGCCACGCCCCCCGAGGCCAGCCTCGACGCCACGGGCACCATCACCCGCACCACCTGGGACGACGGCGACCTCTACGGCCTCGCCGACGCCCACAGCCACCTGCTCACCAATTTCAGCTTCGGCGGCTGGCTCTACCACGGCGGCGCCTTCCACCGCCTCGGCGTCGAGCACGCCCTGCACGACTGCAGCCTCATCCACGGCGAGGACGGCCGCCGCGACTTCTTCGGCTACGCCTACGACGCCGCCGGCAACGACTCCTCGGCCCTGCTCACCGTGCTCGGCGACCTCATGGAGGGCGAGCTCAGCGAGCCGAACCACGGCACGCCCGGCTGGCCCACCTTCCCCGACTGGCCCAACGCCCGGCTGCGGGCCACCCACCAGACCCAGTACCACCGCTGGCTCGAGCGGGCCTGGATGGGCGGCCTCCGGCTCATGGTCCAGCACGCGACCTCGAACGCCGTCATCTGCAAGCTGGTCGTGGGCGAGGGCATCTCGCCCTCCCGCTACGACTGCGAAGACATGACCGCCGTCGACCGCATCCTCGAAGAGACCCGCCAGATGGAGCGCTACATCGACGCCCTGCACGGCGGCGAGGGCGAGGGCTGGTTCCGCATCGTCGAGAGCCCCGCCGAGGCCCGGGAGGTCATCGCCGCCGGCAAGCTCGCCATCGTGCTCGGCATCGAGACCTCCGACCTCTTCTCGTGCACCCTCACCCCCCGCCCGGACGGCCCGGTCTGCGACGAGGCCTGGGTCGACGCCGAGCTGGCGGCCTACCACGCGGCCGGGGTGCGGGCGCTGTTCCCCGTCCACAAGTACGACAACCAGTTCACCCCCGGCGACGGCAGCGAGGCCTTCATCGAGCTGGGCAACTTCGCCAACAGCGGCCACTGGACCAACAAGACCGAGGACTGCCCCGGCGGCGACATGCCCACGGGCTACGACAGCGGCCCGGTGACCTTCGGCGGCCTGCTCCAGCCCCGCGAGACCTACCTCTCGCCGGCCCCCAACGACTTCTCGGGCCTCCAGGATGCCCCCCTCGACACCCTGCTCGGCCACGCCGGCGCGCTCATCGAGGGCAGCGCCGACGGCGAGTACTGCCAGAACGCCACCATCACCCCCCTCGGCGAGCACCTCATCGCCGGGATGATGGAGCGGGGCATGATCCTCGAGATCGACCACTTCCCCCAGTGGTCCTACCACCGGGTGCACGAGCTGCTCGACGAGAACGACTACCCGGCGGTGGGCACCCACGGCCGCGAGTGGGGCGGCCGCCTCTACAGCCGGGGCGGCATCTCGACGGTGGGCCTCGGGGTCTGCCGCGCCGCCGACCGGGACGGGGCGACCCTCGACGACGTGAACGCTGAGCTGGCGAAGATCTTGGAGGTGGGCGCCTACCCGGGCACCCCCCTCGGCTTCGACTTCAACGGCTTCGCCCACGGCCCCAAGCCGCGCTTCGGCGACGACGGCTGCGGCACGCCCCAGGACGACCCCATCACCTGGCCCTTCACGAGCCACGGCGGCGACGTCGAGCTCACGGCCCCCCAGCTCGGCACCCGCAGCGTCGACTACGCCACCGAGGGCATGGTCCACATCGGCCTCATGCCCGAGCTCATCGAGAACGCCCGCCGGGACGCCGGAGACGACGAGGCCGTCGAGCCGCTCTTCCGGGGCGCCGAGGCCTATGTGCGCATGTGGGAGCGGGCCGAGGCCCGGGGTGCGGCCCTCCGGGGCGAGTAGGCGCCGGCCCGGGCGCGCACCGGCCCGCGGCCCGGGATGTCTCGAAGTGTCACGCTGGCCCGTCGCCGCCCCGGCCAGCAGAGGGGCCCGCCGGGGCGGCATGCCGCCCAATTGCCCCACGGGGGCCGGGGCTCGGCGGGGCGCGGATCGGTATACTCGGCCGCATGTCTGCTGAAGACCCCATCGCCGGCGAGGGCGCCGCTGCGTCCTTCTCCCCGCTGCACGTCGCCGCCGCCTGGGGGGTCCACCTCTACACGGCCATGGGCCTCGTGCTGGCCCTCTTCGCGATGGACGCCCTCCACCAGGGCGACGCGCCGCTGTTCCTGCTGCTGAACCTCGCGGCCATCTTCATCGACGGCTCGGACGGCACCCTCGCCCGGAAGGTGCGGGTCAAGGAGGTCGTGCCCTTCGACGGCGCCCTGCTCGACAACATCGCCGACTACATCACCTACGTGTTCCTGCCGGCGGTCGCCTTCGTGGCCTTCGGGCTGCTGCCGGGGGGCTGGCGCTGGATCGTGGCCCTGCCCGTGCTCGCGTCGGGCTACCAGTTCTGCCAGTCCATCGCGAAGACCGACGAGAGCTTCGTGGGCTTCCCGTCCTACTGGAACCTCGTCTTCCTCTACCTCTACGTGCTGATGCCGGCGCCGTGGGTGACCGCCCTGACCCTCGTGGTGCTCAGCGTGCTGGTCTTCGTGCCCATCCACTACGTCTACCCCTCCCGCACCCGGCTGCTCAAGCCGCTGACCGTCGGGCTGGGGCTGCTGTGGTTCGCCGCCTGCGTCGCCATCGGCGTGGCCCCCGACGCCCCCTGGGCCCCCACCGTGGCCCTCGGCTCGCTGGCCTATGTCGTCTACTACATCGTGCTGAGCGCCGTTCTCCACGTCCGCATCGTCGCGGAGCGCCGGGCCGCGGGCTGAGCGCGGGGCGGGCCGGGCACGGGCGCCGGCGCCGCATGGGCTACGCTCTCGGGCCCCCGCCCTGGAGACCCCGTGACGACCCTCGCCCGAGACCTCTGCGCCTACGTCGCCGCCAGCCCCTCGCCCTACCACTGCGTCGCGACCACCCGCGACCGCCTCGTGGCCGCCGGCTTCGGGGCCCTCGACGAGGGCGCGCCCTGGCCCCTGCTCGCCCCCGGCGACAAGGTCTACGTCGAGCGCGACGGCACCATCTTCGCCTGGATCATGGGCACGGGCGCCCCGGCCGAGCACGGCCTGCGGCTGCTCGGCGCCCACACCGACAGCCCCAACCTCCGCCTCAAGCCCCACACCGAGCACCGGGTCGAGGGCTACCTCCAGTGGGGGGTCGAGGTCTACGGCGGGGTGCTGCTCCACACCTGGCTCGACCGCGACCTGGGCCTCTCGGGCCGGGTCGCCCTGCGCGCGGGCGGCGGCGTGGCCCTGCGCACCCTGCGCATCGACAAGCCCATCGCCCGGGTGCCCAACCTCGCCATCCACCTCAACCGCGAGATCCGGACCGAGGGCCTCAAGCTCAACCCCCAGAAGCACATGCCCCCCGTGCTCGGGCTCTTCGCCGACGACGACCCCGCCGTGCTCGCCGGCCTCGTCCGCGACGCCCTCGACGTCGACCCGGCCGACATCCTGGCCTGGGATCTGATGCTGCACGACATCCAGAGCCCCGTCGTGGGCGGGGTGAAGGACGACTTCGTCTTCGCCCCCCGCATGGACAACCAGGCCAGCTGCCACAGCGCCCTGGCGGCGCTGCTCTCGCTCTCCGAGGTGCCCGCCGCCACCGTCGGCATCGTGCTCTTCGACCACGAAGAGGTCGGCTCGCGCTCGGCCCACGGCGCCAGCAGCCGGTGGCTGCTCGGCAACCTCCAGCGCATCCTCGCCCGGGCCGAGGCCCAGGCCCCCGGCGGCTACGAGCGCATGGCGGCCAACAGCTACATGGTCAGCGCCGACATGGCCCACGGGGTCCACCCCAACCACGCCGATCGCCACGAGGGCCTCCACAAGCCGCGCCTCAACGGCGGCCCCGTCATCAAGATCAACACCAACCAGCGCTACGCCTCGAACGCCGAGACCGCCGGCCGCTTCAAGCTCGCCTGCGCCGAGGTGGGGGTGCCCGTCCAGGAGTTCGTCAACCGCAGCGACCTGGCCTGTGGCAGCACCATCGGCCCCATCAGCGCCGCCGAGCTGGGCATCCGCAGCGTCGACGTGGGCGGGGCCATGCTGAGCATGCACTCCATCCGCGAGCAAGCCGGGGCCGCCGACGTGCAGATGATGGTCGACGCCATGGCCCAGGTGCTGCGCAGCTGAGGCCCGCGGGGTGAAGGTCGGGGCCCGGAAGGATAGGGCCCCGCCCCCCTCGGAGGCCCCCGTGACCGACGCTGCTGCCGACACCGCTCTCGACCTCTCCGCCGCCATCGTCGACGCGGTGGCCGCCCCCCTCGTGGCCTGGCTGGCCGACGCTGGCGTCGACGAGCGCCCCGCCCTGTCGCCGCCGACGGTCGAGGGCCCCGACCTGGCCATGCCCTGCCACAAGTACGCCCGGGTCTTCCGCCGCAGCCCGAAGATGATCGCCGAGGAGGCCGCCGAGAAGGCCCTGACCGGCGCGCTCGTGAAGAAGGCCGAGGCGGTCAACGGCTTCCTCAACCTCTGGCTGGACTGGACGGAGCTGGCGCCCCGGGTCGTGGCCTGGGCCGCCGAGAACCCCGCAGCGGTCGGGCTGGGCGACAGCCTCGGGGGCAAGAAGGTGGTGATCGAGTACAGCTCGCCGAACACCAACAAGCCCCAGCACCTCGGCCACTGCCGCAACAACCTGCTGGGCCAGACCGTCGGCACCATGCTCGCCGCCGCCGGCGCCGAGGTGAAGCGGGTCAACCTGGTCAACGACCGGGGCATCCACATCTGCAAGTCGATGGTGGCCTACGACCGCCTCGGCGAGGGCGCGACCCCCGAGAGCACCGGCAAGAAGGGCGACCACTTCATCGGCGACTTCTACGTGCGCTTCGCCAGCGCCCTCTCGGCCGAGTACGCCGCCGCCTTCCCCGATGGCAACGGCCCCGGCAAGGACGCCTTCTTCAACGAGGGCTCGGACTGGGGCGCCGCCGCCAAGGACATGCTGCGGCGCTGGGAGGCCGGCGACGACGAGGTGCGGGCCCTGTGGCGCAAGATGAACGGCTGGTGCGAGGCGGGCTTCTGGGAGACCTACGCGCGCATGGGGGTCGACTTCGACGCCATCGACCGCGAGTCCGACACCTACCTGCTGGGCAAGTCGCTCGTTGAGAAGGGCCTGGAGAAGGGCGTCTTCATCAAGGATCCCAAGGGCACGGGCGCGGTCGTCTTCGACCAGCAGAAGCTCGGCCTCGAGGGCCACAAGGTCGTGCTCCGGGGCGACGGCACCAGCCTCTACATCACCCAGGACCTCGGCACGGCGATGATGCGCTTCGAGCGCGACGCCTTCGACCAGGCCGTCTACGTCGTCGGCAACGAGCAGGACCACTACTTCCGCGTGCTCTTCGGCATCCTCGCCCACATCGAGCCCCAGCTCGCCGGCCGGCTCGTCCACCGCAGCTACGGCATGGTCGAGCTCACCACGGGCAAGATGAAGTCGCGCGAGGGCACCGTGGTCGACGCGGACGACCTGATGGACGACCTGCGCGCGATGGTGCTCGCCCAGAGCACGGCCGAGAACCGCTGGGAGGGCCTCTCGGCAGAGGCCCAGCAGGCCCGGGCCGAGGCCATCGGCATGGCCGGCCTCAAGTTCTACCTGCTCAAGTTCAACCCCGAGCGGAACTTCGTCTTCGACAAGGAGACCAGCATCGACATCCGCGGCGAGACGGGCCCCTACTGCCAGTACGCCCACGCCCGGGTGGCGACCCTGCTGGCCAAGGTCGGCGACAGCCTCGACGGGGTGGCGCCGGACTGGTCGGCCCTCGACAACGCCCCGAGCCGCGCCGTCATGCAGGCGCTGCTCGCCGTGCCCGGCCAGGCCGCCCAGGGCGCCCAAGGCATGGATCCCTCGGCGCTGACCAAGGCGGTCTACGAGCTCTCGAAGGCCTGGGCCAGCTTCTACAACAACCCCGACTGCCGGGTTCTCGGCGCGCCCGAGGGCACGGCGGCCGCCCGGGTGGCCCTCGCGCGGGTCGTCCAGCGCGCGCTGGCGGGGCTGCTCGGGCTGCTCGGCATCGAGGCCCTCGACGAGATGTGAGCCCCGAGCTGTGGGCCCCGAGATGTGGGCCCGGGGGCCCGCCCTCAGCGGGCCGACATCGCGTTCTGGGCGAAGCGGCCCGGGTCGGCGGCGTACCAGACGTGGTTCATCAGCTGGCGGCGCTCTTCGCGGGTGCCCTGGGCGAAGGTGAGGGCGATGAAGGTCGAGCCGCTGGACGGGTCGGTCTTCACGATGACCACGGGCACGTCGACCCGGCCGACCACCTCGTTGCTCAGCCGCAGCCGCAGCTTGTCACCGGCCCGCAGGTTGCCGCCGAAGCTCAGCACCTCGATGCCCGCGCCCGCGATGGACAGGTCGCGGACCCGGCCCATGAGGCTGCGGCCGTCGCCCAGCAGCAGCTCGGCGCGGGTGTGGACGGCGGTGTGGCGCCGGTGGGCGCGGAACTCGGGCACCATGATGCTCGCCGGCATGTGGAGCCGCATGCGGCTGCCCGTCTTGAGGATGCCCCAGGCCTGGAAGCGCATCCAGTCGTCGCCCCGGGTCCACTCGATGTCGACCGCGCCCATCCAGGGCGTCTCGAGGCGCCAGGCCGCGTTGACGCAGCGGAGGGTCTCGCCGTCGAAGGTGAGCAGGCACTGGCCCTGCTGGGCGCCGATCGCGTAGGCCACCGGCGCCTGGGGCGCGATGCGGTCTTGGAGCAGCCGCACGATGGTCTCGGGAGTGTTGACACGGGTGGTGGAGAGCATGAGGGGTCCCGGATGAGGAGGCACACACCCCCTGCATCGGCGCCGGAGCGGGCCACCGTGAGGACTTTGGGGCCCTCCCCCAACCCGGTGACAACAAATGGCCCATCTGGGCCACCACGCACTGCCGAGACAACACAAACGGGGGGGAGATCTTGCCTTCTGCGCCAGCGGCCCCCACGTCCCGACGCCTCAGCCGGCGGCGCCGTCCGCCACCACCAGCGCGCAGACCCGGGCGAGCCCGGCCACGTCCGCCGCATCGAAGGCGTCCGGCTCGGCGCTGTCGACATCGAGAACACCGATGAGTGCGCCATCGTCACCAATGACGGGCACCACGATCTCCGAGCGGCTGCGGCCGTCGCAGGCGATGTGGCCCGGAAAGGCGTCGACATCGGGCACGACGATCGTCTCGCGCCGCGCCGCCGCCGCGCCGCAGACCCCCCGGCCGAGCGGGATGCGCAGGCAGCCGAGGGTGCCCTGGTAGGGGCCGACGACCAGGGTCTCGGGATCGGCCGGATCCACAAGGTAGAAGCCACACCAGAAGAAGCGGGGCCCGAAGGCCTGGACCAGCAGACAGGCCGCGGTGGCCTGGCGGGCCGTCGCCACGGTCTCGCCCGAGAGCACCGCTGCCATGATCTCGATCAGGGCGGCGTAGCGGGCGGCGCGGGCGCCCGGCAGGTCGGGGGGCAGGTCGCTCAGCAGCTCGTTCTCGGCCATGGTGCCGCTCCTCTGCGCGGGGCTGCGCTCCCCTAGCCCACCAGGGGCCCCCGTCGCGCTACGCTCCGCCGCAGCCCTCACCCCACGGAGCACCCCATGAGAGCCTGCGTCTACCTCAACTTCGACGGCGACACCGAAGCGGCCCTGGCCTTCTACCACCAGGCCCTCGGCGGCACCCTCGACACGCTGCACCGCTTCGGCGACATGCCCGCCGCGCCCGGCCAGGCGCTGCCCGCCGAGCTCGCCCAGCGCGTGATGCACCAGACCCTCCACCTCTCCGACAGCCAGATGATCATGGCCAGCGACACCATGCCCGGCATGGGCCCGCCCCGGGTCGTCGGCACCCACGCCTCCATCTCGATCCACCCCGACAGCCGCGACCAGGCCGACCAGATCTTCGCGGCCCTGTCGGAGGGCGGCACGGTGACCATGCCCCTCGCCGACCAGTTCTGGGGCGACTACTATGGCTCCCTCACCGATCGCTTTGGCGTGCAGTGGATGGTGAACTTCAACGCCGCGGGCCCCCAGGGCTGAGCCCGGACCGCCCCGGCGGCTCCCCCGAAGGGGTGAGGCCCATCCAGGCCATCCCTGCGGGCGATCCCCGAGGCCCCCACCCAAGCCAAGCCCCCCAGCGGGGCCGCTTGGGTTGTCTGCTGCGCGCGCTCAGTTGTCGCCGTCGGGCCGGCGGCCCTCGAGGCTGCGGCGGGCGGCCCGGGCCTCGCGCAGGTCGAGGTAGCGGCGCAGGGGGCTGTCGTCGGCATGCTCGGAGAGGGCAAGGGCCCGGCGCAGGCCGTCGTCCATGGCCTCGAACCAGCCGGGCTGGGTCGGGAACAGGTTGTCGCGGCCGACGTCCTCTGCGACCCCCGTGCGCACCAGGGTGGCCATGCAGGCGGGGCGCATGCCGACGAGGATGAGGTGGCGGCCTTCGTCGTGGAGCTTCTTGGCGACGGCCGAGAACACCGTGGCCGTGGTGAGGTCGAGGCCCTGGGTGCGCTTGAGCCGCACCACCAGCACCTCGATGCCCGGGGCGGCCGCCTGGGTGAGGGCGTCGCGCAGCTCGCCGGCGGCGCCGAAGAAGAGCGGCCCCTCGACATGCAGCACCCGCACCCGCTGGCACTGGTCGCCGTCGCCGGACCGGACCTCGCGCAGCCGCCCCCGGGCGTCGACGGCCAGCTCGCGGACCACCAGCAGCCGCGCCCGGCGCAGGAAGAGCACGATGCTGATGGTCACGCCCAGGTAGATGGCGTGGTCGAGGCGCAGGGTCCAGGTGCCGATGACCGTCACGAGGAAGGCCGCCCCGTCGGCCCAGCCCGCCTTGAAGGTCTGGCGGATGCGGGGGACGTTGACGAGGTCGTAGGCCACGACCACGAGCAGACCCGCCAGGGCCGCGACCGGGGTGCGGTCGAAGAGGGGCCCGGCGAGCAGCAGAATGAGGCCCGTGAAGACGCCGGCGAAGACCCCGGCCATGCGGGTGCGGGCGCCGGCGCCGTGGTTCAGGGCCGAGCGCGAGAGGCTGCCCGAGACCGGGTAGCCCCCCGTGAAGGCCGCCGAGATGTTCGAGAGGCCCTGGCCGACGAACTCGACGCTCAGGTCGAGGCGGTCGCCCGTGCGGTCGGCGATGGAGCGGCCCACGGCGCTGGACTCGACCAGCGAGAGCACGGTGGTGGCCACGGCGACGGTCAGCAGGGCCGGATCGAAGAGGGTGGGCACCGTCAGCGGCGGCAGGCTGGCGGGCACGGGCGCGAGGTCGCCCACCACCTTCACCGTGGCGTCGAGGCCCAGGGCGAGGGCGCCCGCCGTGCTGATGACCAGGCCGAGAAAGGCCGAGGGCAGGTTCTTGTTGATGCGCCGGATGACCACCACCGACAGGGCTGCCACCGCGCCGATGCCGAGGGCCGCGAGGCTGGTCTCGCCCAGGCCCTCGCCCCAGACCGTCAGGCGGTGGAGGATGTCGCCGCCGCCGCCGGGCGAGCCCGTCAGGTTCGGCAGCTGGCCCACCCCGATGAGCACGCCCGCCCCCGTGATGTAGCCGAGCACGACCGGGGCGCTGATGTAGTCGACGATGCTGCCCAGGCGCAGGGCCCCGGCGGCCACCTGGAACACGCCCACGGCCAGGGCGAGGCTGATGGCGATCTCGGTGGGGGAGGCGCCGAGCTGGGCCGAGAGGGCGGCCACACCGCCGCCGACGAGCAGGCTCACGGCGTTCGAGGGGCCGGCGACGACGTGGCGCGAGCTGCGGAAGAGGCTGCCGATGATGGTGGGCAGCACCGTGGCGTAGAGGCCCGCCGCCGGGGGCAGCCCGGCGATGAGGGCGTAGGCCACCCCCTGGGGCACGGCCATGAAGGTGACGGCCATGGCCGCCATGAGGTCGCGGACCAGGTCGGCCCGGGCGGTGCCGCGGAGGTCGAAGAACGGGAGGAAGCGCATCACAGCTCAAGCGGAGGGTCGCGGCAGGGACGGAGGCGGCGGGGGACCAGGGTCGCACACGGCCGCCGGGGATCCACCCGCCCGCGGCGGCATCGCAGCTCCACCGCCGCGCCCGCGTCCGCCGGGCACGGGGTCCTTGCCTGCAAGTCCCATTCCGCCGCCCTCCGGCGCGACCAGCCCCTTTCGAGCGTTTCGCGCGTTTCAGGTGACCCCTTCGGGTGGTTCCTGAAACAGCGCACGAACCACCCCCCCCAGCGGCCCCGGCGGCATGCCGCCGAGCCAGAAGGTGGATCGTTTCTTGCATGACACACAGCCTTCGCGCGCCCCTGGGCGTGCCGGCCACCCGACCCCGGCCCTCCCCCGCCCCCGGGGGCCGCCAGCGGTCCATTCCCCGGGCACCACCGCCCCGCCCCTTGGAGAGCCTGGATGAACTACGGCTTTGTCATCGACAACCGCAAGTGCATCGGGTGTCACGCCTGCTCCACCGCTTGCAAGAGCGAGAACCAGGTACCCCTGGGTGTGAACCGCACCTGGGTCAAGTACACGGAGACCGGCCGCTACCCCGACACCACCCGCCACTTCCAGGTCACGCGCTGCAACCACTGCGTGAACCCGCCCTGTGTGCGGATCTGCCCCGTCGGCGCGATGTACCAGCGCGACAACGGCATCGTCGAGTTCGACAGCGCCGAGTGCATCGGCTGCAAGGGCTGCCTCCAGGCCTGCCCCTACGACGCCATCTACATCGACCCCGACACGGGCACGGCGGCCAAGTGCCACTACTGCGGCCACCGGGTCGAGAACGGCATCGAGCCGGCCTGTGTGGTGGTCTGTCCCGAGCACGCCATCATCGCCGGCGACATGGACGACCCGCTCTCCGAGATCAGCCGCATCATCGCCCAGAACCCCGTGAGCGTGCGCAAGCCCGAGCAGGGCACCTCGCCCAAGCTCTTCTACATCGCCGGCCACGCCCCGAGCCTCCACCCGACGGCCACCGAGCGCGAGCCGGCGGCGATGATGTTCGCCGAGGTCCAGCCCCTCCACGGCGAGAAGCCCGCGGCCTACAGCGACCAGCACCACGGCCGCCGCTACCCCGTGCGCCTCAACTTCGGCACCCCCGCCGACCGCCGCCCGGGCATGCCCCAGGGCGACCCCTCCGGCGGCCCGATCCAGGTCGGCCAGGGCACGGCGGCCGAGCAGATGGTCCAGGTCGCCTACAACGGCCAGCACAAGGTGCCCTGGCACTGGCAGGTGCCCGCCTACCTCGTCACCAAGGGCATCGGCGCCGGCCTGCCGCTGCTGATGGCCCTCGGGGCCCTCGGCGCCTTCGACATGAGCGCCGAGCAGGGCGCCATCGGCGGCATCACCTCCCTCGTCTTCCTGGGCATCACGACCCTGCTGCTGGTCTTCGACCTCGAGCGCCCCGAGCGCTTCCTGCGCATCGTCTTCCGGCCCCAGTGGCGCTCCTGGCTCACCCGCGGCGCCTTCCTGCTCATCGCCTTCACCAACCTCGTGCTGGTCTGGGCGGGCTTCGAGTGGGCCGCCTGGCAGGGCATCTTCGACGCCCCCGTGCTGCGCGGGCTCTTCGCCGTGCTCACCCTCCCCCTGGGCATCGGGGCGGCCATCTACACGGCCTTCCTCTTCGCCCAGGCCGAGGGCCGCGACCTCTGGCAGTCCCCGCTGCTGCCCGTCCACCTGCTCATCCAGGCCGTGATGATGGGCGGCGCCGCCCTCGCGGTCATCGACCCGGGCAACAGCGTCGCCCTGTGGGCCTTCGCCGGCGGGCTGGTCGCCGACCTCTTCGTCATGCTGACCGGCGAGTTCGGCATCCCCCACGCCAGTGAGGTCGCCGCCCGGGCCGCCCACGAGATCACCCACGGCCGCTACCAGAAGCACTACCGCATCTCGCTCATCGTCGGGCACATCGTGCCCCTCGCCCTGCTCGCGACGGGCTGGGCCCCCCTGGCGGTCCTCGCCGCCCTCACCGCCGCCGTTGGCCTCTACTTCTACGAGTACGCCTTCGTGATGGCCCCGCAGGAGGTCCCGAACAGCTGATGGCCACCACCTCGCTCTCTCAGCTCTTCCAGGCCATGCTCGGGCTCACGCTCGACCGGTCTTCTTCCTCGGCCGACGCCGGGACCACCACCCGCACGCCCGTCGCCTTCGCCGACACGCTGCCCGAGGCCCACCCCGTGCTGCGGGACGACAGCTTCGCCCCCACCGACAAGCAGCCCGAGAACCTCACCCACGTGCGCCACCCCGACGGGCGCATGACCAGCTACCCGCCCCCCGAGAAGTGGGACGACTGGGTCGAGTACGACGGCAAGCACTGGCCCCGCAAGGTGGCCCGCCGCTACACCCTCGTGCCGACCATCTGCTTCAACTGCGAGTCGGCCTGTGGGCTGCTGGCCTATGTCGACAAGTCGACCTTCGAGATCCGCAAGTTCGAGGGCAACCCGGCCCACCCGGGCTCGCGCGGCCGCAACTGCGCCAAGGGCCCCGCCACCCACAACCAGATCTACGATCCCGAGCGCATCCTCTACCCCCTCAAGCGGGTGGGCGAGCGCGGCGCGGGCAAGTGGAAGCGGGTGTCGTGGGCCGAGGCCATGGACGACATCGCCGCCAAGATGCGCGCCAGCCGCGAGAAGCGGCGCGACGGCATCATGTACCACGTGGGCCGGCCCGGAGAGGACCACTACACCAACCGGGTCATCACGGCCTGGGGCGTCGACGGCCACAACTCCCACACCAACATCTGCTCGGCGGCGGCCCGGGCCGGCTACTTCCTGTGGTCGGCCGGCGACCGCCCCAGCCCCGACCACGCCAACGCCCGGGTGATCCTGCTGGTCAGCAGCCACCTCGAGACCGGCCACTACTTCAACCCCCACGCCCAGCGCATCATCGAAGCCAAGATGAAGGGCGCGAAGATCGTGACCTTCGACCCGCGGCTGTCGAACACGGCGGCCAAGTCGGATGTGTGGCTGCCGAGCTGGCCCGGCTCCGAGACCACCATCCTGCTGGCCATCTGCAACCACCTCATCCAGAACGACCTCTACAACAAGGACTTCGTGCGCCGCTGGGTCAACTGGGAGGCGTCGCTGGCCCACTTCGACGCGGGGTCGACCTTCGAGGACTTCGACGCCCTGCTCAAGCGGCTCTACGCCGACTACACCTTCGAGCGGGCCGCCGAAGAGGCCCAGGTGCCGATCGAGCGCATCCGCGAGACCGCCCAGTACGTTGCCGACGCCGGCGACCGGGTGGCGGCCCACGTCTGGCGCAGCGCCTCGATGGGCAACAAGGGCGGCTGGCAGGTCGCGCGCTGCCTCTTCTTCGTCAACGTGCTGACCGGCAGCGTGGGCACGAAGGGCGGCACGAGCCTCAACTCATGGAACAAGTTCGTCCCCCAGCCCTACCGGAAGCCGCCGGCCTTCAACGCCTGGAACGAGCTGCACCTGCCCCACGAGTGGCCCTTCGCCTTCTACGAGATGAGCTTCCTGCTGCCCCACTTCCTCGAGGAGGGCCGCGGCGACATCGACGTCTACTTCACCCGCGTCTACAACCCCATGTGGATCAACCCCGACGGCTTCATGTGGCTCAAGGCCCTGCGGGACGAGGAGAAGGTGAAGTTCCACGTGGCCCTCACCCCCACCTGGAACGAGTCGGCCTACTTTGCCGACTACGTCCTGCCCATGGGCCACTCCGGCGAGCGCCACGACCTCATGAGCCAGGAGACCCACGCCGGCATGTGGATCGGCTTCCGCCAGCCCGTGCGCCGGGTGGCCATGGAGCGGGCGGGCCGCAAGGTGCGCTACACCCACGAGGCCAACCCGGGCGAGGTCTGGGAAGAGAACGAGTTCTGGGTCGAGCTCACGGGCCGCATGGACCCGGACGGCAGCCTCGGCGTGCGCCAGTGGGTCGAGAGCCCCAAGCGCGAGGGCGAGCTCATCACCCAGGATGAGTACTGGGCCTGGATCTTCGAGCACAGCGTGCCCGGGCTGCCCGAGGCCGCCGCCGCCGAGGGCCTGAGCCCCCTCGCCTACATGCGCAAGTACGGCTGCTTCGAGGTCAAGGAGTCGAACTACGTGCCCTACGAGGCGCCGGCCCCCGACGAGACCACCCCGGGCGTCGACATCGAGGGCGAGCGCCGCCTGGGCTTCGGCACCCCCAGCCGCAAGCTCGAGTTCTTCTCGCCCACGATGCACGACTGGGGCTGGAAGGAGCAGGAGTACACCATCCCCTGGTCGCTCGAGAGCCACGTGGCCCCGCGCCACATCGACCGCTCCAAGGGCGAGATGATCCTGCTGCCGAACTTCCGGCTGCCGACCCTCATCCACACCCGCTCGGCCAACTGCAAGTGGCTCTACGAGATCAGCCACGCCAACCCCGTCTGGATGCACCCGAGCGACGGGGCCCGCCTCGGGGTGCGCTCGGGCGACCTCGTGCGGGTCGAGACGCGCATCGGCTGGTTCATCGACAAGGTCTGGCTGACCGAGGGCATCAAGCCCGGCATCATCGCCATGTCGCACCACCTCGGCCGCTGGCGGCTGCGCGACAGCGACGGGGTCAACCGCGGCATGAGCGGCCTCGCCCAGCTCGACGAGTCGCCCGACGGCGAGCACAAGCTGCGCATGCTCACGGGGGGCACGGCCTGGGAGTCGGACGACCCCGACACGGCCCGCATCTGGTGGGAAGACATCGGGGTCCACCAGAACCTCACCCACGCCGTCCAGCCCGACCCGGTCTCGGGCCACCACGTCTGGCTCCAGAAGGCCCTGAGCGTGCGCAAGGCGCGCCCCGGCGAGCGCCACGGCGACGTCTTCGTCGACACGAAGAAGTCGATGGAGGTCTACCGGGAGTGGAAGGCCCAGACCCGGCCCGCCGACCGCTTCTCTCCGGACGGCACCCGGCGCCCCTACTGGCTCAAGCGGCCCCTCAAGCCCGTGCGCGCGGCCTATGATCTGCCCGCGTCGGCCCCGGCGGCCCGCGCGCCGGCCCCCGATCCCGAGGACGCCTCTTGAGCCACGCCCCCGAGCGGCTGCGCACCCAGGCCATCGCCCGGGGGCGCGCCTACGACCTGCTCGGCGGCCTGTTCCGCCGGGGGCCCCTGCGCCGCGACCACCTCGCCCGGGTCGCGGCCCTCGCGCCCCACGTGCCCGCGCGGGTGGACGACGAGGTCATGGCCGAACACCACCGGATCTTCGGCCAGCAGATCCCCCCCTATGAGAGCGTCTTCCGCGAGCCCACGGCCCTGCTGGGCGGCGGCATCTCTTCAGACGTGCGGGAACAGATGGCCGCGGGGGGCTTCGCGCCGGACGACAGCGACGCCGAGCCGGACCACGTCGGCACCGAGCTGGCCTTCCTGGCCCACCTCTGCGCCGCCGAGGCCGACGCCTGGCAGGATCGCATGCTCGCCGTGGCCCCCCGGCTCCAGGCCCTCCAGCGCGAGTTCCTCGCCCTCCACCTGCTGCCCTGGCTGCCCGCCTTCGTGGTGGCCGTGCGCCAGGTCGACCACGGCCTCTACGCCGCCGCCGCCGCGCTGACCCTCGAGCTCGCCGTCGACCACCACGGCACCCCCCTGCCCACGGTCGCCCTGCCCGTGCCCGCGGCCGTCCTCGACGACCCCAAGGCCGGGCTGCGCCAGGTCGGCGACTTCCTCGCCGTGCCGGCCAACCTGGGGGCCCTGCCGACGCCGGGCTGGATCCGCGCCGTCGGCCGCCGGGCCGGGGTCTCGTCGGGCTTCGGCAAGCGGGGCATGCTGCTCGAGAGCCTGCTCCAGACCGCGGCCCGCCGGGGCGAGACAGACGCCCTGCTCGTCGTTCTCGACGAAGAGCTGGGCGCCCTGCAGACCGCGACGGCGGCCCTGCCGCTGGGGGCGGCCTGGGCGGCGCGGCTCGGAGAGAGCCGGGCGCTGGTCGGGCGCATGGCCGCGGCGCTGGCCAGCGAGAGAGACGCGCCCGCCAGCGCCCCGCCGGCTCAGTAGCAGCCGCCCGTGGTGGTGCAGACGAAGCTGCTGTTGACCCCCCAGGTGTCGGAGTCGGGCACCGAGCTCACGTAGGTGTCGTCCGGGCTGTTGCCGTAGATGCTCAGGTTGGTCGCCGTGAGGCTGATGCTCGACGAGGTGTGGATGCCGCCGCCGTCGCCCGTCGCGCTGTTGTTCGTGATGCTGCTGTTCGACACCGCCAGGGTCGCGGCGCTCAGGTTGAGGGCCCCGCCGCCGCCGCTGCTGGCCGTGTTGCCGTCGACGGTGACGTTGCCCATGGTGATGTCGGTGAGGCGCCCGTAGAGGAAGCCGCCCGTCGTGGCCGAGGTGTTGCCCGTCGCCGTGACCGAGTACATGGTCAGCGTGTTCCGGGGGTTGCTCGACGAGGTCCAGCTCCAGATGGCGCCGCCGCCGTAGCTGGTGCCGCTGGTGAGGTGGGTCACGTTGTCGATGAAGTCCGAGTCGGTGATGTCGACCGTCGGGCCGTAGCGCAGCACCAGCGCGGCCCCGCCGCCGTTGCTCGTGGCGTTGAAGCCCTCGTTGGCCTCGAAGACCACCCCGTCGATGGTCGCGCTCGCGAGCGACTGGTTGATGCGCAGGGCCGCGGTGCTGCGGTCGCAGGTGTTGGTGGTGAAGTCCGAGTCGGTGATGTCGAGGTGGGCGCCCTCGACGTTGACCGCCGCCGCGACGGTGGCGTGGTTGCTCGTGAAGCTCGTGCCCGAGATGTCCATGGTGTCGCCATAGGCGCCGATGGCGCTGCCGTAGCTGGCGGTGTTGGACACGAAGGTGGTGTCGGCGATCAGCGCGTCGGTGCCGACGCCGATGGTGAGCCCGCCCCCGCCGTTGGTGGCGCTGTTGCTGTCGAGCTCGCAGGTGTCGAGGGTGAGCTCGCCGTCGGAGAGGTAGATGCCGCCGCCCTCCTCGGCGCTGGTGTTGCCCTCCAGGGTCGAGAGGCTGAGGTCGACCACGGGGTCGTGGGTGTGGCTGGCGATGTAGACGCCGCCGCCGTTGTCGGTGGCGCTGTTGTCTTCGACGGTGAGCCCCGTGAGCCGGACCGCCGGCGCGTCGAGGATGCGCAGCCCCCCGCCGAGCTGGCCCGCCGTGTTGTTGGAGAGGGTGGAGCTGGAGACCGCGTGGTCCCCCGTCGGGCCGCCCAGGAACAGCCCGCCGCCGTCCGTGGTCGCGGCGTTGCCGTCGACGAGGAGCCCCGTGGCGCTGGTCGTGCCGTTGAAGAGGGAGACCCCCGCGTTGTAGGAGGCGGCGTTGCCGGTCACGGTGACCGTGTCGAGGGCCACATCGCAGTCGACCGTGCCCAGGCCGCCCCCGACCCCCGCGCTGCCCCCGGAGAGGGTGGTGTTCGAGACGAGCAGCGTGCTGTCCTCGCAGTAGAGGTTGCCGCCGATGGTCGTGCTGGAGGCCGACCAGTGGGCCGGCCACGAGCCGTTGAGCATGGTCGCGAGACCGTTGTCCAGGGTCAGACCGTCCAGCGCCACCGCCAGGCCCGTGCCAGATCGGAAGAGCGTCGTGT
>CAXQUZ010000218.1:0-22355 GCA_964226865.1 Myxococcota bacterium
CAGGCCACGGTGCCCGCCGCGCTCGGGGCCGGCCAGGCCGAGGTGGTGGCGGGCTGGCTGGTGAGCTGTGCCCGGGACGCCGCCGGGGCCACGGTCTGCTGGGGGGACGACAGCACGGGCCTGGTGACGGCGGTGCCCGCGGTGTCGCTGGTCGAGCTCTCTCTCGGCCGCGACCACGCCCTCGGCCGCGACGCGGCGGGCGGGCTGCACTGCTGGGGGGCCGCGGCGCCCTGTGCGGCGGTCGCAGCGGTCGCACCGGCCGCCGTCGATCGGGTGGTCGCGACCCGAGACGGCGGCTGTGTCGGGGCCGCCGGCGCCGCGCTGGCCTGCGGCACCACCCGGGGGGGCATCGATCCGCTCGTGCGCGACGTGCCGACCACCCCGGGCCTCGTGCCCGTCGACAGCAGCCCCGCCGCCCTCCATGCCTGTGGGCGCGACCCGGCGGCGGCCATGCCGGGCCTCGTCTGCTGGGGCGACGACGCCGCGGGCCAGGCGACCCCCCCGACCTGAGCCGGTGGCCCCCCCGTCGGCCTCCGGCACGGCGGTCGCAGTGGGTGCGGCACGGCCCCGCCAGCGGGCTAAGGGGCCGCCTCGCCCGGACGTGACCCATGGATCTCAACGACTCCCTCGCGCTCTTGAACGCCGTGCTCAACGGCACGGCCGGCCTCTTCCTCGCGGTGGGCTGGCTGATGATCCGCATGGGCAACCCGAAGGCCCACCGCGCCGCCATGCTCGGCGCCTTCGGCATCTCGGCCGTCTTCCTCGTGAGCTACCTCACCCGCGTGGCCATCGGCGGCACCCACCCCTACCCGCCGGACGCCCCCTTCCGGGGCCTCTACCTCGCGATGCTCGCCAGCCACGTCATCCTCGCGGCCTCGGTGCCCGTCTTCGCCGTCGGGGGCATCTGGCTCGCGCTCAAGAACCGCCTCGCCACCCACCGGCGCCTGATGCGCGTCGGGCTGCCCGTCTGGCTCTACGTCTCGGTCACCGGGGTGGGCGTCTACGTGATGCTCTACCACGTCGCCGGCGCCTGAGCGGGCCGCCGGATGCTACGGTCCGGCCCCTCTGGAGCGCCGATGCCCTGGTTCCGTCCCCTGCTGTCGCTGGCCCTGGCCGGTCCCCTGCTCGGGGGCAGCGCCTGGGCCGGGGCGGTCGAGAACGCCGCCCAGCTCAGCTCTGTCGCCCAGCTCGCGGGCACGCCCCCCGGCCCGGGCCTGACGGTGGCCGTGGCCTTCGGGGCCGACTTCGTCGACGAGCGCCCCACCGAGGTGGCCCTGGTCCAGGGCGAGCAAGAGCTGGCCATCGCCCTGCGCGACGACGGCCAGGCGCCCGACCTCGCCGCGGACGACGGCGTGGCCGTGGCCTTCTTCCCCGACGCGGCCCCCGGCGCCCAGGTCCGGGTGCGGCTGGTGATGCCCACGGGCGAGGAGTACTTCTCCGACACCATCCCCGTGGTCGCCGGCAGCGCCACGCCCGGCATCGGCCTCGTGCTCACCGGGTCGCGGCTGCGGGTGCTCGTGGCCGCCGGCGGGGCGGGGCCGATGATGGAGGGGGACGGAGGTCCGCCGCCGCCGCCCGCGGGCATGGGGCCGCCCGAAGACGACGGGGGCCCAGACGCCGAGCTGCTCCCGATCGGTGTGCTCGGCGGCCTGGCCGTCGGCGGGGCCCTCGGCTGGGTGGTCGGCCGGCGGCGCCGCACCCGCGACCTCGTGCTGCTGGATCCGCCGGCTCCCTGGCCGCCCGGGCTCGGGGCGGGCGCGGCGGGACGGGTCGACCTGCGGGTGGCCGAAGCGGACGCCGACGCCGTGCTCAAGGCCGTGGTCGCGCTGATGGGCCAGCGGCGCCCGGTGCTCGTGGCCGGCGCCCGGGCCGGGGCCGACTGGGCGGGGGCCCGGGCGCTCGGGCTGGCCGCCGATCGGCCCAGCGCCGAGGAGCTGGTCGAGGCGGCCCAGGCCCTGGCGGTCTTCGGGCGGCCTCTCGTGGTGGTGCCCGGCGCGGCCGCCATCGAAGAACCCGCCGAAGACGAAGATCTGGGCAATGTTCTCGACGACATTCCCGCCCTGTCCAAGGGGGCGGTGGACGTGCTCTGCCTGCGGCCGGACGCGGGCCTGGTGGTGGCCCTCGTGGACGGGCGCCTTGTCGACGGCGACGGCCGGCCCCTCGACCCGAACCCGGGGGCTGCCCCCCCCGATCCGGGCCCGCCGGCTCAGAACACGGCGTAGAGGAAGGGCGCGAAGACCCCGGCCCCGCTCGTGATGAGCAGCAGCAGCCCCGCGACCACCAGCACGAAGACCAGCGGCAGCAGAAACCAGCGCTCGCGGTGGGCGTAGTGGCCGAGCACCTCGCGCACGGTGGCCCAGCGCTGGCGGAGCCGGCTCACTGGCAGAAGCTCCCGCCGTCCCAGGGGGTGCAGCGGCCGGTGGTGCAGGGGTGGGCGGCGTCGCAGAGGGTCTGGCAGTGCTGGGCGGCGCCGGCGGGGGCCGTGCCCGGGGCGCAGCGGGGCGGGTGGAGGCGGTCGCCCTGGCGGCAGCCCCAGGCGTCGGCGCAGTCGGTCCAGGCGCTGCAGTCGGCACTCCCGGCGCCGAAGCGGGCGGCGGGGGCGACGCAGAGCGCGGGGGCGGCAGGGCCCGGCCAGGGGCCGGCGGCAGCGGGAGCGGGCGCGAAGTGGGGCGCCCCGGTCGGGGGCACGGTCAGCCGCTCGACCCGGTCGGCCCAGCGGATGTCGACGGTGGCGGGACCCTCGGCCAGCACGGGCAGCACGACGTCGACCAGCCCCTCGGCCACGAGCACCATGGTCTCGGCCGGCGCCGCCACCGCCCGGGCGCTCTCGACGGCCGGGCCGCCTTCGGGGGTGGTGCAGTGGACCCGCTGCCACTCGCGCACCCGCCAGGTCTGGCAGTGGTTGCGGCTCGAGCCCCGGACGAGGTTCTCGTCGGTGGCGGCCCACTCCTCTGGCAGGGGCACCCGGCTGCGTCCCGGGGCGAGGCCGGGGCCGGGCCAGGCGGGGGGCGCCGGGGCGGCGATGGCCGCGGCAATGGCCTGGGCGACGAGATCCTGGCCCTCAGGACGGAGGTGCAGGTCGCCGTCCAGGAACAGCCCCGCGCCGCCGCCCTCCCGCAGCGCCGGCAGCACCGAGAGCGCCCGGTGGCCCCGGGCCTGGGCGAGCTGGACGAGCTGGTCGAGCAGGGCCAGGGTGCCGTCCATGTCGCGGGGGGCGCTGTCGTAGGCGGCGAAGCGGGCCGGATCCACCTGGACGTCGAGGGGCAGGGCGACCACCACCAGCGCGGCCCCGTGGGCGGCGGTGATGGCCGCGGCCCGGTCGACCACGGCGGCGAGCGGCCCGCTGCCCGTCGACTGGGCGGCGACCGTCTGGGCGATGCGGGCGATCTCGGCCTCGGCCTCGGCGGCTGAGGTGGTGGTGGCCGTGATCTGGCGGGACAGGCTGTGGTCGGGGTGGTCGCGGATCCAGGCCTCGATCTCGCGGCGCAGCTGGCGCTGGACCCGGGCGCCGCTGCGGAGGAGCTCGGCGGTGACGGGCACGGCCCGGGCGGCCTCGGAGTAGCGGTCGCCGACGATGTCGCCGGGGCTGGCCTGCTCGGCGATGGCCTGGATGGCGAGGCGGTCTTCGCGGGTGTCGGCGAGGCTCCAGCCCACCTCGGCCCGGGCGGCCCGGGCGGCCCGGGCGGCGGTGTCGCGGTCGTGCACGGCGGCGACGAGGGCCTGGCGCAGGGCGGCCTCTTCGTCGCTCTGCCCCGCGGGCGCGAGGCTCTGGGCGAGCACGTCCTCCCAGTCGCCCTCCGAGGGCAGCCCGGCGTCCGGTGCGGTCGGGCCGTGCCACCACCGCCGCAGGGCGTGCACGAGGTGGCTCTGGCTCATGAGCCAGCCGCGCCCGGGCAGCGCCCACACCTCGGCGGGGTCGGGGGCGGTCTCGATGCGCACGGCCCAGCCGTCCCAGGCGGCGTGGCGGGTGGCATTGGGGCGGCCCAGCTCGAAGAGGTCGTTGGCGAAGTTGATGACCAGCACGGCCGTCCGGGCGTCGCTGGCCCCCAGCAGCTCGTCCATGGCGCGCAGGTACTCTTCGGGCCCATAGGTCGGCACCCCGCCGTTGTGGACGGGGCGGCCGGTGTGGTGGGAGAGGCGGGCGGCGACGGTCTGGTCGTCCTCCACCCCGAGGCCGAAGACCTGAGAGTCGCCCACGATGACGATGCTGTCGGTGTTCTTGGCGAGAACGGGGCCGCTGCGCCACCCCGCGGGGCCCGTGGTGTAGGCGGCGGGCGGGTTGTCGTTCAGCACGATGGTGCCGCCGGACCGGGGGCGCAGGCGCAGGCCGAGGTCGGGGTCGGGCACGAAGATGTTGACGTGGGGGAAGCCGAAGCGGTCCCGGGCGGCGAAGGCCAGCTCGGCGAGGCCGAGGCCCACGATCAGGCCGAGCAGGGCCCGGATCAGGGTGGGGACGGAGGGGGCGGGGCGGGCCACGGCAGGCTCCCGGGGGGCGGCGGAGGGCACGCGGCGCACCGCCCGCGGGGCATCATGACACGGGCCCGCCCGGCGGGTTCCCGGCCCGTGCGGCGGCGAGGGGCTGCAGCCGCAGCAGCAGGGCGCGCAGGGTGGCCCAGTCGTCGGCACCGAGGTCGGCGGCGAGGCCGGCCTCCACCTCGGCCAGCACCGAGAGGCCCTGGAACAGCACGCTCTCGCCCTGGTCATCGGTGGCGAAGCGCACGAGGCGGGCCCGGCCGTCCGCCGGATCCGCCACCCGCTCGACCATGCCCATCTGCTCGAGCTCGGCGACGAGCTGGCCGACGGCCTGCTTCGAGATGCCCACCCGCTGGGCCAGCACGGTGGGGCGGGTGCCGGCGAGGTCGATGTGGGGGAAGAGGTTGGTGTGGGCGGGGCGCACCCGGTGGCCCGTGCGGCGCCGGACCTCTTCGAGGGCGTGGTCGTTGAGCAGCCGGGCGCACTGGAAGAGCACCTGGAGGGTGGCGGCCTGCTTGGCCGCGGCGAGGCGGGCCGCGGGGACGTCGGGGAGGTCGGGAACTCTGGGGGCGTCGGTCGGGGGCACGGGGGCTCCGGGGGGAGGACTGCGGGGGCCTAACTCGTCAGTCATGCTTGACGAAATGCCTTGACGGGCCGCGGGGGACGGGCCAAGCTCTCATCGTCAAGGATACTTGATCAAGTATGGTTGACGACCTGTCCCCCTGTCCACCGCCGTCTGCGGGAGGCCCCATGCTCACGCCCATCGCCCCGTCCCTCTGGGGCGCCGAACACGACCTCTTCATGCCTGGCGGCGTCCACTTTCGGGGGCGCATGACCGTGGTCCAGCTGCCCGACGGTGGGCTGCTCCTTCACTCCCCGGTGCCCATCGACGCGGCCCTCGCCGCCGACCTCG
The DNA here is from genome assembly GCA_964226865.1 of Myxococcota bacterium. Taxonomy (GTDB): domain Bacteria; phylum Myxococcota_A; class UBA796; order UBA796; family UBA2385; genus CAXQUZ01. The sequence continues at coordinate 5,387 of CAXQUZ010000218.1, forward strand.
CCGCGCTCGGCCCGGTGCGGGTGCTCGTCGCCCCGAACCTGCTCCACCACGTCCACCTCGCCGCGGCCCAGGAGCGCTGGCCCGAGGCCCGGACCTGGGGGGCCCCCGGGCTCGCCGAGAAGTGCCCCCACCTGCGCATCGACGCCGTGCTCGGCGAGCAAGCCCCGCCCTGGGCCGACGTGCTCGCGCCCCACTTCATCGCCGGCATGCCCTGGATGCAGGAGCACGCCTTCTTCCACCGGCCCACGGCGACGCTGCTGGTGACCGACCTCTTCTTCCACATCGAGCGGGCCGTGCTGGCCAACTGGACCAGCCGGGCGCTGTTCTGGATGCTGGGGCTGCTCGACGGGCCCGCCCAGAGCCCGCTCGTGCGGCTCCAGGCCCGGGACCGGCCCGCCGCCGGCGAGAGCGCCCGGGCGCTGGTGGCCCTGCCGGTCGCGCGCCTCGTGCCGGCCCACGGTCCGGTCATCGACCGCGACGCCCCGGCCGTGCTCCGCCGGGTGCTGGGCCGCCAGCTCTCCTGGGCCCCGGCGGCGGCCCTCGCGGACGGCCAGGCGGCGCCGGCCCGCGGTCTCGGGGGTGGGCCCGCCTGAGCGCCCCGCGCCGGGCGGGTCTTCCAGAATGGCCTGATGCAAGCCATCTTGGTGGGGGGCCACGGGCGGCGGGGCGCTATCCCTCGGGGACGACGGCCACCGGGCGCGGGCCCGGCAGGGGGGGCAGCAGCCGGCGCACCCGCCGGGGCAGCCGGCCCATGAGCGACGGCGCGGCCTCGCTCTGGTGCACGGCCGCGCCCAGGGCCCGGCGCAGCCCCTGGCCCGCGGGGCTGGCCATGAGGGCGGCCAGGGCGCCCACCGCGTCGGCGCTCAGCACCCGGCCCGCCGCCGTGCGCCCCGCGGCGCTGTGGACCCGCCGGCGCAGCTCCCGCGGCAGGGCCTCGTCCCAGGGCAGCCCGCCCCGGGCCGCGGCGAGCACCGCCTCGAGGAGCAGGGCCTCCTCCTCGGCCCCGACGGGCCCGGTGGGGGCGGGGGTGGGGCGCCGGGCCGCGGCGGCCTCTGGATCGGCGTAGAGCTCGAGCTCGAGGCTGATGCCCGGGGGCCAGCAGAGCTCGACCACCCCGGCCCGGCCGAGCTGGACGGGGCTGTCGGCGACCACCGGCAGGGCCGAGACCCGGTCGAAGGGGCGCGCGGTCACGAGGGCGTGGGGCGGCAGGGGGGCGCGCAGGGCGGCGACCAGCCCCGCGGGGCTGCGCCGCAGCTCGAGGGCCCGGGCCAGGGCCGGGGGCAGCCCCTCGAGGGCGACGCGGCCCGGGGCGGACGGGCCCGCGGCGTCGAAGTGGAGCCGGTCGCCCACCCACTCCTGGCGCATGGCGGGCACCCCGCCGGCCCCCACCGGCACCCGCAGCACCCCCGGCGCCCGGGCGGCGGGGGCGAGCTGGGCGGGGTCGTGGGCGGCGATGGTGGCGACGGTGAGCGGCCCGGGCGGCAGGGCCGCGTGGAGGCGCCGGAGCCGGGCCACGTGGCGGGGCCGGCCCCCGGCGCCGGCGCGGCGGGCGAGGGCGGCCACGGCCCGGTCTTCGGCTGGGCGGCCCCCCGCGGCGACGGCCAGGGCGCAGCGCACGGTGGCCCGGTCGTGGTCGGCCACCGGCGGCACCGTGAGCAGGGGGCGGTCGGTGGGCGGGGCGCCCGGAGCGGCGACACAGACCGGCGGCGCGGGAGCCTCAGGGGGCGGCAGCACGAGGCGCTGGGCCCCGAGGTGCTGCCAGGGCCCGGGCGGCCCCTCGGGCACCACCAGCACCACCCGCAGGCCCCCGGCGGCGAGGCCGGCGGCGAGCGCGTCGAGCGTGTCGGGCGCGGCCTGGTCGGCCCCCGGCACCAGCAGCGTGGCGCCCCGGGCGGCGGCGAGGGCGCCGGCCAGCGCGGCCGGCGGGGGCGGGGCCACCACGAGCGCCGGCCCCCACAGGGCGAGGGCCAGGGCCCGGGCGTCGGCGGCGTCGGCGGTCACGAAGGCGAGGCGGCCCCACCGCCGCAGCCGCCAGGCCCGCTGGGCGGCGGCGGCCCGGGCGGCGCTCGGGCCCGCCCAGGCGGCGAGGGCCGGCGGCAGCGGCGGACCGGCGGCGGGCCGGTCGCGGGACCGGTCGGTCGCGGTCGCGGGACGGGGCAGGGCGCGGGCCCAGGCCGCGAAGGCCTCGGCGTCGGCCGCCCCGACCCCCGGGGCGCTGGCCACGGCCAGGGGCAGCCCCGCGGCGGCCAGGGCCCGGGCGGCGGCCCGCTGGGGCTTCAGGGCCGGGTCGAGGGCGATCAGCGCGGCGAGGGCGGCGGCCTCGGCGGGGGTGGGGGCGCTGGCGCTGTCGAGAATGGTCTCTGGCAGGGTGTTTTCGTGGGGTTCAGCAGCCGGCCGGCCCGTGCGCCAGAGCAGCCGCCCCCGGGCGGCCCGGAGGCTCTCGGCCACGGCCCGGTCGCCCGCGCCGCCGTGGCGGCCGTCGATGCGCACGAGGCCCGCGTCGCCCGCGCGGTCGACCACCGCGGCGAGCCAGCCCGGGAGGGCGGCGGCGGTCGGCTCGGGCGGGGCGGGCACGGCGGCGGGAAGGTCCACGACCGCCGTGCCCCCGTCGTCCGGGGCCCCAGGGTCCTCGCTGCCGCGCGCCGCGCTGTGTCCACCGTCGTCCAAGCAGTCCTCGGGTGCGCCCACTGCCCCTGGTGTACCACGAGGGGGCCGGCGCCTTCCATGGCGGGCGCCGTGCCCCCGGGGGCTCAGGCGGAGGGGCCGCCGTCGGTGCCCAGGTGGTGGGCCTCGGCGTGGGCCACGAGGGCCGCGACCCGCTCGGCCTGGGCCGCCCCCTCCGGCCCGGCTGGCAGCGCGAAGCGCAGCCCGACCCGGGGCGGCTGGTCGGCCCGGGCGAGCTGGCGCATGCGCACCTCGGCCGCCAGGGAGAGCGGGGCCCCGTCCCAGGCGAGGGTGAGCCGCACCGTGGTGCCCGGGGCGAGGGACCGGTCGGGGGCGCCGGGCAGCAGGCCCCCGATGCCGCCCCGGCTGATGTTGCTGGGCGCGAAGGGGTGCACCGTGCCGCGGGCGTCCCGCAGCTTGACCTGGAGCCCGGCCTGGGGCGCCACCGGCACCCGGAACTCCTGCCGTGCCTCGGCGGCGAGGGGCGCCTTGTGGCAGTGGACGGCGAGCACCCGGCCGCGGCCCTGGCGGCGGGGGGCCCCGTCGACCCGGCCAGTCAGCACGTGGGTCTGGTCGCCGCCGGCCACCACGAGGATGACCGACGCGAGGGGGCCGAAGGCCTCCGGGTCGAGGGTGGGGCTGCCCAGCAGCAGCTCGACGTGGTCGTGGCTGCGGTGGTGCAGGCGCACGTGCACGGCGCTGCTGGCGGCCGTCGAGATGAGCGTCGCCGGTGCCTTGCGGGCCACCCAGAGGTCGAGCGCGTCGGGCGCTGGCCCGGCGGGGACGGGGGCGGGGGCGGGGTCTCGCGGAGGCGGGGCCGGGCGGGAGGCGGCCGCGGCACCCGGGGGCGGGGACGGCAGGACCGGGGGACGGGCGGCGGGAACAGGGTCGGGCATCCACCAGGGCATGGGGGCCTCGCGGGGGCACGGGGGACTGGCCCAGGCAACGGACCGGGGGGACACGGGCATGAGGCGGCGGCCGCGCGCCGGGGGTGACACGGGCCGGCGGGGCCGGTGTTGGGGAGAGGGACGCCCCGGAGAGCCCATGATCGGACCCGCCCTGCTGCTGCTGCTCACCGCCCCCGCTGGGGCCGCCGAGCTCGGGGCGGCGGTCTCGGTGCAGCACCGGCGCCTCGCGACCCTGGCCGGCCCGGCGGTGGACCACCGCTCATCGGGCCCCGCCGTGGCCCTGAGCGCCCGGGGCGAGGGCCGGGCCCCCCTGGACCTGCGGCTCCAGCTCGCCCGCACCGCCGTGCCCGGCAGCGCCGCCGAGACCTTCGACGGGCGGCTGTCGCTGGGCCGCAAGCAGTCCTGGGGCCCCCTGCGCTGGGGCTCCCAGCTCGAGCTCGCCGGCGAGAGCCTCGGGGCCCCGAGCGCCTGGCCCGGCTCGACCCCCCTCGCGCCCCGCATGGGCCAGCTCGACTGGACGGCCACGGCCGGCCTCGACCTCGACCTCGGCCCGGGCCAGCTCCGGCTGGGCATGGGCCTGCCGCTGCTCGGCGTCGTCGCCCGTCCCGGCACCACCCGGGCCAACCCCGACTGGATCGGCAGCCGCACCCTCCAGCAGGCCGAGCTGCCCGCCGCGCTGGCGCTCAGCGGTCCCTGGAACGACCTCGGCCTCGCCCTCCACGGCGAGCTGGGCTGGCAGCTCGGCCCGGGGCGTGTCGTCGCCGCCGTCCACACCCGGGTGGAGCGCATGGACATCGGCCACGTCGAGCGCAAGCTGACCGTCGTCCAGCCCGAGCTGGCCTGGCGCTGGTCCCCGCCCCGCGACCGCTCCGGGGCGCCGCCGGTCCCCGCTGCGGTCCCACCGGAGCCCGTGCCCGTCCCCGCACCGGCGCCAGCGCCCCCCGTCCCGCCAGCGCTCCCCGTCTCGCCAGCGCCCCCCGTCTCGCCAGCGCCCCCTGTGCCCCCCGCGCCCCCCGCGCCCCCCGTGCCACCGGAGCCCCCCGCGCCCCCCGCGCCCTCAGGCTGAGCCGAGGGCCAGCACCGAGAAGCCGCCGCCGCCCTGCCACGCCGCCGCCGCGCTCACCCCGCCGGGATCCGTGCCCGCCACCACCCGGGCCAGCCGGTCCCGCAGCATGCCCGCCCCGTGGGCGCCGGCCTCGATGGCCACCCACCGGCGGCCGAGCTTGTGGGCCACCGCCGCGGTGGTGCCCGAGCCGGCGTAGGGATCGAGCACCAGCTCGCCCGGGTCGGAGGCGATCTGGAGCACCCGCGCCAGCAGCCGCTCCGGCTTCGGGGTCGCGAAGGGCTCCTCGTCCGGGAACAATGCCAGCAGCTCTTTCTTGGCCTCCTGGTTCGAGCCACAGTCCGCGGCCGTCCACCACGAGTCGGGCACGATGCCCCCCTGGACCTCCGAGAGAAAGGCCTTCATCCGTGGTGGGCGGTCGCCCGCGGGCCCGAACCACAGCCGGTTGTCGGCCACCAGCGCCGCCGTGCGGGCCGGCAGCCCGTTCCAGTGGCGCCCGGGCGGGGGGTGGACCACCCGGCCCGCCGGGGTCGTGATGGGGTAGCGGTAGGCGGCCCGGCGCCCCTCGTCCTCCGAGCGCACCGTGTACGAGACGCTCTGCCACCGGCCCCGGGGGTCGCCGTCGCGGTTCTGGTAGGCCTTGGTCTGGGCGGCGGTCCGGGGCAGCAGGTTGCGGCGCCAGGCGCTGCGGTCGCGGGCATAGACCAGCAGGGTGTCGTGGGAGCCCGAGACGAGGGCCTTGTTCTTCTTCGCGCGCACCTTCTGCCACACCACCGAGGCCACGAAGTTCTCGCGGCCGAAGACGCCGTCGAGCATGACCTTGGCGTAGTGCAGCTCGTTGTCGTCGAGGTGCAGCCAGAGCGAGCCGTCGGGCCGCAGGCAGCGGTGGAGCGCCCGGGCCCGGTCGTGGAGGGCCGCCAGCCAGGCCTCGCTCTGGGCGCCGTCGCGGTACTGGGCGAAGTGGACCCCCGTGTTGAAGGGCGGGTCGAGGTAGACGCAGCGCACCTGGCCGTCGAGGGCCGGCGAGAGGCGCTCCAGCACGGGGAGGTTGTCGCCGAGGATGAGCCATCCGAGGCTGTTGTTGCTGGTCTCGGACGCCGTCCCCACCCGCCCGGCCAGCGCCGGAGGCACGCGGCCCGCGTCGAGCGCAGGGCGCCGCTCCAGCCCGCCCGCGGGGGCAGGGGGGGCGGCGGAGGGCGGGGCGTCGGGGTGGGGCACGCGGCGATCCGGCAGGGGGCGCCGGCGCTCTAGCCCGCTGCCCGGCGGGCGTCCGGGACCACCCAGCGCTGGAGCATGGCGAGCAGCCCCTCTCGGCGCACGGGCTTGGCGAGGTGGTCGTCCATGCCGGCGTCGAGGCAGGCCTCGCGGTCGCCCTTCATGGCATTCGCCGTCAGCGCGATGATGACCGGCTGGTGGAGGCCGGGCCGCGCGCGGATGCGGCGGGTGGCCTCCCAGCCGTCGCAGACCGGCATGTGGCAGTCCATGAACACGAGGTCGTAGGGGAACTGGCTGGCCATCACCAGGGCCTCCTGGCCGTTGGCCGCCACGTCCACCTCGCAGCCGGCGTCGCGCAGCATGGTGACCGCGACGAGCTGGTTCACGGGGTTGTCCTCGGCGAGCAGCACCCGCAGCCCCGCCCCCACGTCGTCCCGGAGGGGCGCGGGGGCCGCCGGGGAGCGGGCCGGGGCGGTGGCCACGGGCAGGGGGAGGTGGATCGTGAAGCAGCTGCCCACGCCCTCGGTGCTCTGGAGTGTGATGGTGCCTCCCATGGCCTCGACCAGCTGGCGGGAGATGGCGAGGCCGAGCCCGGTGCCGCCGAAGTGGCGGCGGGTGCTGGCGTCGACCTGGGTGAAGGGACGGAAGAGCTGGGCCTGGCGGGCGGCGGGAATGCCGATGCCCGTGTCGCTGACGCAGAGCCGGATCCCGTCGGGACCGGGGGCCAGCTCGACCGAGACGCGGCCCTGGGCCGTGAACTTGACGGCGTTCGAGACGAGGTTGAGCACCACCTGGCGCACCCGGCCGGGGTCGCCGAGCAGCAGGGGGGGCAGGGCGGCATCGATCCCGAGATCGAGCGCGAGGCCCTTTGCTTCGGCCACGGGGCGCTGGAGCTGGAGCACATCTTCGACCGTCTCGGGCAGCGCGAAGGGCACCGCCTCGAGCTCGAGCCGCCCCGCCTCGATCTTCGAGAAGTCGAGGATGTCGTTGATGATGTTGAGCAGGGCGTTCCCGGCGGTGCCGATGCGCGCGATGTGGTCGGCCTGGGTCGGGTCGAGGGCGGTGGCCTGGAGCAGCTGTGCCATGCCCAGCACCCCGTTGAGGGGGGTGCGGATCTCGTGGCTCATCATGGCGAGGAAGGCGCTCTTGGCCTGGTTGGCCCGCTCGGCGGCGGCGGCGCTGCGGCGGGCCTCGGCGGTGGCGGCCCGCAGCTCGGCCTCGGCCTGCTTCTGGCTGGTGATGTCGCGCTGGATCGACATCACCCCCTCGAAGGCCCCGTCGGCGTCGAAGAGGGGCACGAACTCCATGCCCGCCCAGTAGCCGCTGCCGTCCTTGCGCATCTTGCGGATCTCGCCCACGAAGGGCTCGTGGTTGTCGAAGGCGTGGCGGATCCGGGCGACGACGGCCGGGTCGCTGTCGGGGGCGAGCATGAAGGAGCTGGGCAGCCGCCCGAGGACCTCGTCGGCCCGGTGGCCCGTGGTGCGGGTGAAGGCGGGGTTCACGAAGGTGATGCGGCCGACGGGGTCGGTGATGAGCACGGCGTGCTCCATCTGGCGCACGATGCGGGCGAGCTTGTGGAGGTGTTGCTCGGTCTCCTTGAGGTCGGTGACGTCGGCGCAGACACAGACGAAGGCGTCTTGGACGGGGCTCCAGGCGATGCCCAGCCGCAGCCAGCGGGGGGCCCGGTCGGGCAGCACGAGGCGCAGGGTGGTCGTCTGGCGGGCGTTGGGCTGGCGCCGGGCCTGGGCCAGCGTGGCCTGGAGGGCGTCGGCGTCGCGGGGATCGACCAGCGCGGAGAGGGGGCGGGCGACGAGGGCCCCGGTGTCGCCGCCGGCCGACTGGAGGAAGGCCCGGTCGCAGGCCTGGATGGTGCCCGCCTCGTCGAGGTGCAGCATCGGCCCGCCGCCGAGGCGCAGGGCGAGCTCGAGCGAGCGGAGCTGGCGCCGGGACTGGGCGAGCTGGCGCGCCTGGGCGCGGGCCTTGCGGTGGCAGCGCAGGGTCCCCAAGATCTCGATGCAGTGACCGTTCTCGATGACGGGGGCGAGCTCGAGCTCGACCCACTGGCGCAGGCCCGAGCCGGTCCGCAGGGGCAGGCTGCCCCGCCAGCCGTGGGCCTCGGTGCGGGCGGCGGCGAGGGCGGCCTCGAGGGCGCGGCGGCGGGGTCCGCCCTCGGCGTCCCGCGCGTCGACGAGGGCGACCAGCGTGGGGCTCGCGTCGGCGGGCAGGCGCAGGAGGGCGCGGGCCGCGGCGCACCAGCGGGTGGCCCCGGTGGCGGGGTCGAGGGACCAGGCGCCCGTGCCGTGGACCGCAGCGGTGGCGGCGTGGGCCCGGGCGGCGAGGTCGTGGGGCAGCGGCGGGAGCGGCTTGGGCACGGGGCTCCGGCGGAACAGCGGGGGCCCGTCCCCATCGGTCGGGGCCGGGGGCCACCTTGAGCCGAAGCCAGTCCGGACGCGGGGCAGGATCCGGCCCCTCCTGCGGGGCCCGCAGTTCCGGCCTGCAGGGCTCGCAGCCCCCGGGGAGGCCCGTGCCCGAGGATGCCGTGGTGGTGGACCCCTCCGGCCTTGGCACCCGACGTGCAGTGCCCCCCGCCACACCCCCGTGCCCTGGAGCCCCCATGCGCCGCCGCACCCTCCCCGTCGTCGCCCTCCTCCTCCCGGCCGTGGGCTGCGTCGACAGCAAGGGCGCGGGCCTCGACCTGGGCAGCCCCTCGGTCGACAACGCCGACTTCGAGGACGCCGCCGACGTCGACAGCTTCTCGGCGGCCTTCGCCGACCCGGCCGTGCAGGCCCTCGACAACACCCCGGCCGACAACCCGATCACCGACGCCGGCGCCACCCTCGGCCGGGCCCTCTTCTACGATCCCCGCCTCAGCGCCAACGAGACCGTCTCCTGCGCCTCGTGCCACCAGCAGGAGCACGCCTTCGCCGATCCGGCCGTGCTCTCGCTCGGCTTCGACGGCGGCGAGACGGCCCGCCACGGCATGCCGCTGGTCAACCTCCGGTGGGTGGCCTCCGGGGCGATGTTCTGGGACGAGCGGGCGCCGACCCTCGAAGACCAGGTGCTCGGGCCCATCCAGGACGAGGTCGAGATGGGCATGAGCCTCGACGAGCTCGAGGCGCGCCTCGCCAGCATCCCCGAGTACGACGCGCTCTTCGCGGCAGCCTTCGGCGACACCACCGCGAGCGCCGACCGGGTGGCCCGCTCGCTCGCCCAGTTCGTGCGGGCCCTCGCCTCGACCGACTCCCCCTACGACGCAGGCCTCGCCGCTGCGGGCGGGGACCCCCGGCCCGACTTCGCGGGGCTCAGCGCCGCCGAGAACCGTGGCAAGGCCCTGTTCTTCGGACCGGCCGGCTGTGCGGCCTGCCACACGGCCGTGGGCCTCCAGCCCGGCGAGCGCCCCTCCCAGGCCAGCGTCTTCTTCCTCGACCGGGCCGCCAACAACGGCCTCGATCTCGACAGCTCCGCGGATCCGGGCGTCGGCGGGGTCACGGGCGATGCCCGGGACGACGGGCGCTTCAAGTCGCCGAGCCTGCGCAACGTGGCCGTGACCGGGCCCTACATGCACGACGGCCGGCTCGAGACCCTCGCCGACGTGGTCGAGCACTACCGCAGCGGGGTCCAGCCCCACCCCAACCTCGATCCCCGCCTCCAGCAGAACGGCGCCACCCGGCTGACCGATGCCGAGGCGGACGACCTCGTCGCCTTCCTCGAGACGCTCACCGACGAGGCCTTCCTCGACGACGACCGCTTCGCCGATCCCTGGGAGCGCTGAGGGCGGGGCACGGGGGGCGCGGGCTGCTCAGAAGCGCACGCCGCCCTCCCAGCTCAGCCAGCCGCCCCGGCTGCCCTCGTCCCAGTACTGGACCATGCCCTCGGGAAGGGCGGCCCCTGCGCCGTTGTCGAGGGCGATGCCATAGGAGAGGGTGGCGCCCACGAAGGGGGCGGCCCAGTCGAAGATGGGCCAGGCCAAGACCATGCGGGCCCGCGGCGCGAGCACGTCGGGGGTGGTGGCGTCGTCGGGCACCACCGCGCCGTAGACCTCGACGCCGAGGTCGGTGTCGAGCTCGAGGAAGAGGAAGTCGCGGCGCATGCCCAGCCCGGCGCCGAAGACCCAGCTGCCCAGATCGTGCTGGGCCTGCTCGTCGTAGGCGCCCGTCCAGCCGGTGTAGAGGTTGGGGGTGCCGAGCTTGATGGTCGAGGCGACCGTGGCCATGGGGGTGCCGTAGACCTCGACGTCGTGGATGCCGTCGCGGACGAAGTTCAGCAGCCCGAGGGTGGCGCCGTCGGCCGAGCCGGCGACGTTGACCACCCCGACCATCGCGCCCTCGGCCTTGCGCGAGATGTTGAGCACCCCGAGCTGGGCGCCGCTGGTGGTGCCGGCCACGTTGACCGCGGCCCCCTGGAAGCCCTCGACCGCCCGGGCGACGTTGAGGCCGGCGCTGATCTGGGCGCCGTGCACCGTGCCGCCGGCGATGTTGCTGCCCGAGGCGAGCTGGGCGCCGCTGAGGTCGCGCTCGACGATGTTGGCGCCGGCCGCGAGCTGGGCGCCCCGGCCCTCGCCGAGGATGTTCGCGCCGGCGGCGCCCTGGACGCTGCCCTCGAGGCTGCGGGCCCAGTTGAGGCCGGCGGCGCCCTGGAAGCCCGTGAGCGGCCCCTCGGCGGCGTTCATGCCGACGGCGAGCTGGGCGCCGTCCACCCGCTCGGTCGCCGTGTTGAGGCCGAGGGTGACCTGGGCGCCGGTGACGGACCGGTAGTGGCTCGTGCCCAGCGAGAAGGCGGCCCCGTCGAGGCGCTCGCCGAGGGTGACCACCCCGACCTCCAGCTCGTCGGCCTCTCCGTCGCCGAGGCCGATGTTGGCGAGGCTGTCGATGGCCACACGCACGACGCTCTCGACGGCGCTGGGGTCCGTGGGCTGCCGGCCCGCGCCCCGGGCGGCGGTGGCCTGGACGTCGAGGGCGGCGAAGTCGGCGAAGGCCACGGGCACGGTGGCGGCGCCCGAGACCCGGGCCGTCTGGCGGTAGAGGCCCTCGGGCCGCTCGAGGGTGAGGGTGTAGACGCCGGGCTCGACCAGCAGGTCGATGTCTTTGCCGGCGGGCTTGCCCAGCTCAGCGACGATGCGCCCGCCGGGGTCGCGCACGAAGAGCCGCCCCTCGAGGCCGGGGTCGAGGTGGAGGGCGGCCGTGCGCTGGCGCAGGTCGGTCATCACGAGGTCGCCCGAGCCGCTCAGGTCCATGTCGAAGTTGGCGTGCTGGGCGCCGAAGCGGGTCGACTCGGTGCGGCTCAGGGTCTCGTCATAGGCGAAGCGGTAGGCCTCGTTGAGGGTGATGAGGCGGTCGTTGTTGGCGTCGGCCGCCCCCCGCAGCCCCGTCACCAGGGCGTTGGTGAAGAAGGAGCCGCCGATGCTCTCGGCCTCCTGGCTCACCTCGTCGGCCGCCGAGCTGGTCAGGAAGGCGTGGCCCTCGACCTGGTTCTGGCTGTCGGCGAGGAAGCCGGGGACGTGGCGGCCGCCCTTGCCCTGGACGAGGGCGCCCGAGCTGCACGAGTCGAGAATGGCGATGCGCACGTCACTGTTGATGTTCTTGACGGCCGCGCGGAGCTCTTTGTAGGTGTAGCGCTCGGTGCCCAGCAGCAGCCCGCGCTCGTCGGAGTGGCCCGAGTAGTAGACGATGACCTCGGTGCGCTGGCCGGGGGGCACGCTCGCCAGCCGGGCGGCGAGCTGGGCGAAGGCGGCGTCCATGCCGGCCTTGTCGGGGTCGACCAGCAGCACCCGGTCGGCGGGAGAGACGCCGCCGAGCTCGGTGAGCACCGACGAGAAGGTGCGGGCGTCCGAGGTGGCGTAGCGCAGCCGGGCCCGCTCGGGGCCGCCGTCGTTGGCGCCGGCGATGAGGGCAAGACGGCGCACACCCCGCGCCGCACCCTCGGGGGCGGCAGCGGGGGCGGCGGCGGCGGGGACGGAGGCCAGGGCGCCGGTCGCGAGCAGCAGCGCGCCGGGCAGGGCCCGCCAGCGGGGAGGAGGTCTCACGGCGCATCTCGCGGGCTGGGGGCCTTCTCGAGCAGCAGATCGGTCACCGCGAGGTCGTCGTCGAGGGCGGGCAGGCCCGCGTCGGCGCCGTCCTGGGCGAGGCGCCGGGCGGCCGCGAGCAGGGCGGCCATGTCGATGGGGCGGTCGCCGGTGACCAAGAAGAAGCGCTCGAAGTCGGGGGCGTCGTCGAGCTCGTAGGCGAGGTCGAGGGTGACGGTGCCCGCGGGCAGCAGGGTCGAGCCGATGCCCTCGGGGGGGACGTGCACGGTGACCACGCCGTTGCCGTCGATGCTGAACAGCACGCCGTGGGCCGCGCCGGCGGCGTTGTAGCGGAAGCCCAGCACGTCGCCGGCCACGACCGTGGCGCCGTCGGCCAGCTCGGCGGCATCGGCCTGGCGGATCACGCTGAGGATGGCCTCGCCGTCGCCCTTTGCGATGATGCCGTCCCGGTCGCTGGGGGGCAGGTCGGGGCCCGTGTCGCGCCCGGGGCCCGGCATCAGGGCGAGGGCCACCGCGGCGGCCATGGCGGCGACCGGGGCGAAGACGACCCAGGGCCGGGCCGGGCGGGGGGCGGCGACGCCGGCCTTGGCGCGGATCTCGGCGGCCATGCGCGCCGGCGGCAGGGCCATGCGGATGGCGCGGTCGTCGTTCTCGAGGGCCTGGAGCTGGGCGGCGGCGGCCGGGTCTTCGGCGATCTGGCGGCGCAGGGCCACGAGCTCGTCCGGGGGCAGCTCGCCCAGGGCGTAGCGCTCGAGCTTCCAGGCGGGGATCGGGCCGCGGAGCCGGGGATCGGCGACGAGCTCCGGCGTGCGCGCGGGGTCGGGGGCGGTGGTGCTCATCTCAGACTCCGTTCAGCTCGGCCACGTGGGCCTTGAGGGTGCGGAGGCGCTTGCGCACCCCCGACACGCTCATGCCCACCTCGTCGGCCACCTCGGCCAGGGTCATGCCGTCCATCAGGTGGAGGACGGCCATGGTGCGGGTGGACTCCTGCTCCTTGGCGAAGATGCGCGCGAGCATCAGCCGCGCGGCCGAGCGCTCGCCGCCCTCGGGGGCGGTGGCGATGCGCAGGATGAGCTCGCTGTCGGAGTCCTCGGGACGCCGGCGCTGGCTGCGGAGCTTGTTGAGGCAGGTGTTGGTGGCCATGCGGTAGAGGAGGCTGGAGGGCGCGTGGTCGTCCAGGCGGTGCTGGTTGCGGATGAGCAGCACGAAGGTGTCCTGCATGGCCTCGACCGCGCGCTCCTCGTCTTTGAGGATGGCGCGGCAGCGGCGCAGGACCATGGGCCCATACTGGCGGTACATTGCGTCGACGTCGACGGCCAAGGGCTCTCCAGCGGTCTCGGACCCGTTCAACACCGGGGCCCATGGCGGGTGTCACCGCCTATCGAGAAATTCTTCGCCCGGGGGGGACTCAGGCCCGACCGTCCCCCAGCCGTTCCCCCGATCGGACCGCAGGAGCCCCAATGTCGCCACTCATGGACCCGCACCCGGCGGCGTCCCCGGGCCCCGTGCCCCCGCTCGAGCTGGAGCGCTGCGCCGACCTCGCCGCCGCTGCCGGGCCCTGGGCCGAGCTGGCCGCGGCCGTCGAGACGCCCTTCCAGCGCCACGACTGGCTGTCGCTGTGGTGGTCCCATGTGGGCCGCGAGGACGGGGTCGAGCCCGCCGTGGTCGTGGGCCGGGATCCCACGGGCCGGGCCCGGCTGCTGCTGCCCCTGGGCATCACCCGCGCCGGAGGGGTGCGCCGGCTGCACTGGCTCGGCGGGGTGCTCAGCGACTACGGCGGCCCGGTGGTCGATCCCGCGCTGGCCCCGGCGCTGCTGGGCCCGGGCTTCCCGGCGCTCTGGGACCGGGTGCTGGCCGTGCTGCCCCGGGTCGACGTGGTCCACCTCGAGCGGCTGCTGCCCACGGTGGCCGGCCAGCCCTCGCCCTTCGGAGCCCTGGGCTGGGCCCCCAACCCCAGCGCCAGCCACCAGGCCACCGTGGATCGGCCCTGGGAGGCCTTCTACGCCGACCGCTGCTCGTCGAAGACCCGCTCGGGCCACCGGCGCAAGCTGCGCAAGATGGAGAAGCAGGGGCCCGTGCGCCTGGCCCGGGTCACCGCGCCGGCCGAGCGGGCGGTCGTGCTGCCCGCGGCCTTCGCCAACAAGTCGGCCCACTACCGCCAGCTCGGCGTGCGCGACCACTTCGCCGATGCCCGCTACCAGGACCTCTTCTCGGAGCTCGCCGACCGGCCCGACAGCCCCGTCCACCTCAACGCGCTCTGGGTGGGCGAGGAGCTCTGGGCCACCCACCTGGGCATGGTCCACCACGACACCCTCTACGTCCTCTTCCCCGGCTATGTGCGCAGCGAGGCGGCCGCCCGCTGCTCGCCCGGCGCGGCCCTCGTGCGCTGGCTGATGGCCGAGGCCTGTGCCGATCCCGCCCTGGCGACGGTCGACTTCACCATGGGCGACGAAGACTACAAGGACCGCTGGTGCGACCGGACGACCGCCATGCACGACCTCGTCCGGGCCACGAGCCGGCGGGGCTGGGTGCACGCGGCGGCCGTGGACGGCTGGCGCCAGGCCAAGAAGCGGCTCAAGGCCCACCCGACGCTCTACCCGCGCTTGCTGGCGCTGCGGGCCCGGCTGCCGCGCTGAGGCCCACCGGCCCGGAGCGGACGGCAGACCTGGGCTTCCGGTGACCGGCTTCCGGTGAGGGGCGTCTGGTGTCGGGCGCGGTGGGCCCCAGAAGCCTGCACCAGATCAGCTCTGGCGCCGCCGGGGGCGGGCCGGACCGGCGTGGCTGATCCAGATCATGGGGCCCGGCGCGGGGGGGCCGTATGGTGGTGCATGCGCAGCTTCCCGTGGGGGATGACGACCGCTGGGGTTGGCGGTATCTGGAGTGCTCCGGATCACCCCCCGGGAAGTGCGCGCCTCTCCCCCCGGGGGCTCAGCCCCGTGCCGCCGCGAGCCGCGCCCGGTGGGCCTCGAAGTCGGGGTAGCTGACCGCCTCGCAGCCGGCCCCGTCCACCGCGACCGTGCCCCGGGCGACCAGCGACAGCAGCCTGAAGGCCATGTAGATGCGGTGGTCGTGGGCGCTCTCGATGCGCAGGGTCTCGCCCTCTCGGCCGATGGGGCCGCCGCCCTGGACCACGAGGCCGTCGGCCAGCTCGCGGCAGGGCACCCCGAGCTGGGTGAGGCCCCGGGCCATCATGGCGATGCGGTCGCTCTCCGTGTGGCGCAGGGAGGGGGCGCCGGCCAGCACGCTCTCGCCGGGCAGCACGGCCGCCAGGGCGCAGAGGGCGGGGAACATGTCGGGGGTGGCGTCGAGGCCCACCGTGCCCAGGGGCGCCGTGGCCCGGCCCGACAGCGTCACAGCGCCGGGCTCGACCGCGAGCGCGAGGCCCGTGCGGGCGAGCAGCCCGAGGATGGCCTTGTCGCCCTGGGGGCTGTCGGCGTCGACGTTCTCGAGGCGCAGGCCCACCCCCTGGACGGCGGCCCCCACCAGCGGGAAGGCGGCGCTGGACCAGTCGCCGGCGATGCGCACCGCGTCGGCCTGGGGGCGCTGGCCGCCGGGAATGGTGTAGTGGAGACCATTCTCGTCTTCGGTGGACGTCCACCGGATCCCGAAGTGGGCGGCCATGGCGGCGGTGAGGGCGAGGTAGGGCCGGCTCGAGACCGGGGCCGCGAGGTGGAGGGTGCTCGTGCCCGCGGGGCCGAGGGCCAGGGCCAGCAGCAGCGACGAGGCGTACTGGCTCGACACCCGGGGGCCCAGGTGCACGGTGCCGGGCTGGAGGGGGCCCGAGACGGTCAGGGGGGCGCGGCCGTCGGTGCTCTCGACCGTGGCGCCACGCGCGGCGAGGGCGGCGAGCAGGGGCCCGTTCGGCCGGGCGCGCAGGGAGGCGTCGCCGGTCAGGGTGGAGGGCCCGGGCAGGCGGGCGCACTGGCCGGCCATGAGGCGCAGGGTGGTGCCCGAGTTGCCGCAGTCGAGGGGCACGGAGGGGGGGCGCAGGGGGGGGGCGCCGGCGAAGCGCAGGCCCCCGGGCACGGGGGTGGACGGGGCGCCCAGGGCGGCGAGCACGGCGGCGGTCGACCGGCAGGCGGCGCCGCGCAGGGGGCCCTCGACCGTGCAGGGGGTCGGGCACTGGGCCGCGAGGATCAGCGCGCGGTGGGTGAGGCTCTTGCTGGGCGGGGCGGTGAGGACGAGGGGCATCGCGGGTCCGGGCGTCTGGGAGTGGGGTCGGCCTTCCACCGTAAAACCAGCAACTTGATTCGCCGTCGGCAGGCCGTAGTCTATAGAGAGCACGCGCTGGTTGGACGAATCCTTTACGTTGCCTGGCGCCCGCGCTGCGGTCAGGAAGACGACTTTACCCTGAAAGTTGTTTTGCCGATCAGAAGCCATTTCTACCAAGTAGTCGTTGGCCAAGACCAATTCAATTTGCACGCGCTGAATTTTGCCCGGATCGGGTCCCGTATAGGAGCGATCCTGCAAATCGTAGCGCAGCGAGATAGACTCGCTGCCGTCGGCCGACAGATAGCCACGTCGCTGGAAGCCGCCCTCTATGAGCGGGCGAAAGCCAATCTCGGAGCCGCGCGTCTGTTGGCCTTCCGTATCCCAAATAACGATATCGTGCGCAAAGAGCGCGCCGCCGGCCTCGCCGTCTTCGGGCGAATCGTCGCGAATTACGACCTCTATCAGCGTCACCTGTCCTACGTTTTGCTCACCCGTCAGATTGCCCTTCAGCACGTTGCCGTTAAACACTTCGGTCTGGGTCTGTGCGTGGTGTGCGTTGACAAACGTTCCGCCCACTTTTACAAAGTCGCCCACCTGCATTTCTACGCGTCCGCCGAGCAGACTGGTGTTGTTAGAGGTCTCCGACCCACCGGTATTGCTTATGCGCGACAGGAGCATCGTGGCCGCGTACTTATCCGATTGGAAGTCCCACTGAATGCCGTTAAAACGCGGCTTTGAAAAGGTCATCGGCGTCAGCGTAGTGCGCAGTTCGTTGCCGATCGTGATCGCATAGTGAAGCTGCCCCTTGTGATCAGAGGCAATGAGCAGGTTGGAAAACCAACCGCCAAACCGGCCATCTTTTCTCAGCAACGACCAGATCGGAAG
>CAXQUZ010000219.1:0-9463 GCA_964226865.1 Myxococcota bacterium
CTGGGCCCTCGGCGCCACCATCGCCGACCACCCCCAGACCCCCGGCTGCATGGTGCGCACGGCCCTCCAGGTCGCGACCGGGGCCCTGGTCGACGACCTCGACCTCGACCTCGTCGACTGGCACACGGCCGGCTTCGACGGCGAGGGCCACAGCCTGCGCTGGCTGCTCCGCGACCTCGCCCTCAGCCCCGCCTTCACCCACGCCACGCCCCCGGAGGTGGCCCGATGAGCCTCCGCGATCTCGTCCCCCACCGGCTCCTCGCCGCGCTCGGCCACCGTGCCCGCGCCGACCGGGGCAGCGCCGCCACCGACTGGCGTCCGGGCCAGGCCCTCTCCCGCCGGGCCGTGCTCCGGGGGGCCGCCCGCAGCGCCACCGTGGCCCTCGCCCTGCCGCCCCTCGACGCCATGTTCAACAGCAGCGGCACGGCCTGGGCCTGTGACGGCGTGTTCCCCCTGCGCTTCGGGCTCTGGTTCTGGGGCAACGGCACCCTGCCCGACAAGTGGGTGCCCGCCGCCACGGGCACGGGCGACGACTGGGCCCTCTCCGAGCAGCTCGCCGCGCTCGCCCCCATGAAGCACAAGCTCGCCCTGGTCACGGGGCTGGCCTGCAAGGTGCCCAACACCAGCCCCCACGGCTCGGGCGCCGCCGGCCTGCTCACGGCCGGCCCGGCCCTCGACGACGCCGAGGGCAACCGCATGGGCCCCTCCATCGACCAGGTCATCGCCGCGGGCATCGGCGGCAGCAGCATCTACCGCTCGGTCATCACGGCCGCGACGAACTGCACCGGCGAGAGCTGGAACGGGCCCGCCTCGCGCAACCCGGCCGAGCCCGACCCCTACGCCCTCTACGCCCGGCTCTTCGGCGACACCTTCATCGCCCCCGGCGAAGACGGCCTCGTCGACCCGCGCCTCGGCCTGCGGCGCAGCGTGCTCGACCTCGTCATGGACGACATCGCGAGCCTCCAAGGCCGGCTGGGCGGCGACGACAAGGCCCGCCTCGAGCAACACCTCACCGGGGTGCGCGAGATCGAGCAGCGGCTGGCCATCCTCGAAGAGAACCCGCCCAACCTCGAGGCCTGCGCCCGCCCGGCGGCCCTGGTCGACGACTTCGCCGACGTCGACGGCCGGGCCCGCATCTACGAGCGCAACCAGGCCATGAGCCAGCTGCTCGCCATGGCCTTCGCCTGCGACCAGACCCGCGTCTTTGCCCACTACCTCACCAATCCCGTCAACGACATCCTCTTCCCGGACGCCACCGCCGGCCACCACGACCTCACCCACAACGAGGGCGGCGACCAGGACGAGGTCAACGCCATCACCAAGCACATCGTGGCGATGTTCAACGACACCCTCGAGATCCTCGACAGCATCCCCGAGGGCGACGGCACCGTGCTCGACCACAGCGCCATCCTCGGGGCCTCCGAGATCAGCCTGGGCCAGACCCACAGCATCGAGAACATGCCGACGGTGATCGCGGGCTCGGCCTGCGGCCACTTCCGCCAAGACATCCACCACCGCAGCGTCGCGGGCGAGAGCGTCACCCGGCTGCTCATCGGCCTCCAGCGCAGCATGGGCATGGCCACCACGGGCTTCGGCTTCGAGGACGCCTACGCCGAGACCAGCATCCCGGAGATCGAGGCATGAGCCCCCTGCGCGCCCTGCTCCCCCTCTTGCTGGCGGGCTGTGCTGGCGACACCGCTGACCGGCCGGGCTTTGTCGACGTCGAGGCCCGGGACTGGGGCGGCGACACCGGCGACGGCGGCACCTGCGATGCCAGCGGCGGCCGGCTGCACTGGGTGGTCGACCAGGTCTGGTTCACCCGCGTCGAGGACGGGGTCAGCGACGGCGTCGATCTGGACGGCGACGTCTCGACCGCCGGCGGCCCCGGGGGCTGTGGGGTGGCGGACGCGGTGGCCCCCGACGGCACGGGCGGCGTCGACAACGCCTTCGGCAAGCTGCTGCCCATCCTCGAGACCACCGAGTTCGTGGCGGCCGAGGAGCTCATCAACTCGACCATCCGCTCGGGCGAGCTGCTGCTCCTCGCAGAGCTCACGGGCGTCGACAGCCTCGCGTCTGACGGCTGTGTGGGCATGGCCATGCGCCGGGCCACGGGCGCGCCCCTGCTCGGCACCGACGGCGCCTTCCTGCCGGGCCAGACCCTCGACCTCGACCCGAGCTTCGCGGCGGTCGAGCTGCCGGCCCAGGCGCTCGTCGGGGGCTCGGCCGAGGGCCGGCCCTTCGCCCTCGACCTGCCGGTCCAGGTGCTCAACGCGGCCCTCGAGTTCGAGCTCCATGACGGAGCGCTGCGCCTCGACATCGACGAGAGTGGTGATGCCAGCGGTGTCTTCGCGGGTGCCCTCGACACGGCCAAGCTCATCGAGGTGGCCGGCGAGGAGGGCATCGACGACAGCGTGGTCGAGCTGCTCTCCTCCCTGCTCTCGGGGGTGGCCGATCTGGCGCCCGACAGCGAGGGCCAGTGCCAGGCCATCAGCGTGTCGCTGAGCTTCACGGCCACCCCGGTCTACATCTACGCCGACGCCTGGGAGGGCCAGCGTTAGGCGAGGGGGCGCCCCTGCTGGAGCCCGCCCGTGCTGCTCGCCCTCGCCCTGCTGGCCTGCGCCCCGAAGCCCCCCCCCGCCGCTCCGGTGGTGGCCCCCGCCCTGTCGGGGCCCCTCGACCTCGCGGCCACCATCCCGCCCGATCCCCTCGTGGCCAGCGGCACCCTCGACAACGGGCTGCAGTGGTTTGTCGAAGAGAACGGCCGTCCGGCCCACCGCGCCGAGCTGCGGCTGGTGCTGCGGGTGGGGGCGCTCGCCGAGGACGACGACCAGCGCGGCCTGGCCCACTTCCTCGAACACATGGCCTTCAACGGCACGACCCACTTCCCGGGCAACACGCTGACCGACACGATGTCGGGCTTCGGCATGGAGTTCGGGGCCCACGTCAACGCCTACACCAGCTTCGACGAGACGGTCTACCAGCTCGTCGTGCCCACCGACGGCGACGACTACCTCGAGACGGCGCTGCAGATCCTGCGGGACCAGGCCGGCGGCATGCTGCTCGAGACCGCCGACATCGAGGCCGAGCGCGGGGTGGTGCTCGAGGAGCTGCGCACCGACAAGGGCGCCGACGAGCGCATCGGCGAGCAGCTCTGGCTCGGCCAGATGGCGGGCTCGCGCTACGCCGAGCGGCTGCCCATCGGCACCGAGGCGAGCCTCCGCGGCTTCGCCCCCGACCAGCTCCGGCGCTTCTATGCCGACTGGTACCGCCCCGAGCTGATGGCCGTGATCGTCGTGGGCGACGTCCAGACCGAGGCGGTGGTGCCCCGGATTGCCGCGCTCTTCGGCGATCTCGAGAACCCCGACGATCCGCGACCGCTGCCCGCGACCGAGGTGCCCGCCCACCCCCTGCGGGTCCAGATCATCACGGATCCCGAGGCCCGCGGCGCCACCTGGGCCGTGCGCGACCAGCACGACAGCCGCCCGGCCCCCACCTACGGCAGCTACCGCGACTTCCTCGTCGAGCAGCTCATGGTGGCCGTGCTCAGCGATCGCCTCTCGGCCCTCGCCGACGACCGGGACGGCCCCCTGCTCTTCGCCACCGCCGACCACGGGCGCATCAACCCGGGCGAGGCCGAGTGGCTGCTCTACGCCAGCCCCGTCCAGGGGCGCGAGCTCGAGGCCCTCGAGCTGGCCCTCACCGAGGCCCGCCGCCTCCGGCTGCACGGGGTCACCGACGCCGAGCGCGACCGGGCCGTCGCCGCCCTCGCCCAGTCCTACGAGGCCTACCACCGCGAGCGCGAGAAGACGCCCTCCATCGAGGCGGCCGAGGAGCTGGTCCGGGTGGTCACCGAGGGCGAGACCATGCCGGGCATCGCCGCCGAGTACGCCCTGGCCATGCGCTGGCTGCCCCAGATCCGCACCGAAGAGCTCACCGAGCGGCTCGCCGGCTGGCTCGAGACCGGCAGCCCGATGATCCAGCTCGTGATGCCCGCCGTGGACGGGGTGGCCGTGCCCACCGAGGCCCAGGTGCGGGCCGTGCGGGACCGGGCGGCCGCCGCCGAGGTCGCGCCCCCCGCGGACGGGGTGCCCGACGCGCCGCTGCTCGCGCCCCTGCCGCCGGCGCCGGGCCCCCTGACGGTCGCCGCGCGCCGGGAGGTGCCCGCCCTCGGGGCCACGGTGCTCACCCTCTCGAACGGCATCCAGCTCTGGCTCAAGCCCACCGAACATGCCGATGACGAGGTCATCTTGAAGGCGCTCAGCCCCGGCGGCACGAGCACCCTGCCCGACGCCGCCTACCTGGCGGCCGAGTCGAGCCTCGGGGTGGGCGAGTTCAGCGGCCTCGGCAGCTTCGACGCCCCGGAGCTCGACCGCTGGCTGGCCCGCACCCGCGCCCGGGCCTGGACCCAGGTCGGCGAGGCCAGCGAGAGTGTCGTGGCCACGGCGCCGCCGGACGAGCTCGAGACCATGCTCCAGCTGCTCGTCCTGGGCTTCACCCAGCAGCGCTTCACCGAGGTCGGCCGCGACCGCTACCTGCGGGCCATGGGAGACGCCCTGGCGGGCTGGCAGCGCAGCCCCGAGCGCCCCTTCGAGGAGGCCTGGACGGCGGCCACCCACGAGCCCGGCCCCCGGGTCGCCCCGTGGACCCCCGCCACCCTCGCGCTGGCCTCGCTCGAGACCGCCCAGGCCGTGCATGCCGCCCGCTTCGGCAACGCCGCCGACTTCACCTGGATCCTCGTGGGCGCGTTTTCGCCGGACGCGGTCGAGCCCCTGCTGCTGCAGTACCTCGGGGCACTGCCGGCGGGCCCCGGCCGCGAGAGCGTGGGCCCCCACTGGGCCCAGCCCCGCGAAGAGAGCGTCGAGCAGGTCGTCTTCGCCGGCACCGAGCCCAAGGCCACCGTGCGCATGGCCTGGTCGGGGCCCTTCCCGGACGAGACCTGGCTGCGCCGCAACCGCTTCTACGCCCTGCGCAGCATCCTCGGGCCCCGGGTCGAGCGCACCCTGCGCGAGGAGCTGGGCGGTGTCTACGGGGTGGGCGTCGGCGCCGACATCGAGAGCTGGCCCACGGGCCGCTACCGCATGCAGTTCGACTTCACCTGTGACCCCGCCCGGGTCGACGAGCTGGTCGCCGCCCTCGAGGCCGAGGTGGCGGCCATCGTCGCCGCCCCCGTGAGCCCGACCGAGGTGGCCACCGAGCAGGCCCGCGCCCGCCGCAGCCGCGAGGTCGACGCCGCGACCAACGGCTTCTGGGCCGACGCCATCCCGGGCGCCCTGCTCCGGGGCGAAGACCCCCTCGCGCTCACCACCCACGCCGAGCGGGTCGACCGCCTCGACGCCGCCGCCGTCCAGGCCATGGCCGCTGAGGTCTTCGGGCCCGCCGCGGTGACCACCCGGGTCGTGCGCATGCCGGCCCCGGCGGACTGACATGGGGGCGGACGGCCGCGGCCGGGCGGCGGGTCGGGCCCCGGGAGGTGCCATGCAGCTGCGACCCCGTGGGCGGCCCGTCGGGCCCGGGCTGGTGCTCGGGCTGGGGGTGGCCGCCGCCGGCCCCGCCGCGGCCGAAGAGGCCGAGGCCCCGCCCCTGAGCTGCCGGGCCCTCGTGGCCCCCCAGCTCGACCTCGGCGCCCTCCAGCGGGGCCTCGCCCGGGGCGACGACCCGAACGGCACCTGCCCGGTGACGAAGATGGTGCGCCGCCAGCTCAGCTTCGTCGAGGTGCTGATGGGCGCCATCATCCCGCCCATCGGCCTGATGATGGTGCTCGACGACCGCCGCAGCCCCCGCACCCGCCAGGTGCCCCTCATCGCCCTCGCCGTGGGCCAGCGCTCGGGGCCCGCGGTGGCGGCCCTGCTCGCGGCGGGGGCCGACCCCCTGAAGCACGACCCCTACGGCACCCTGCCGCTGCGGGCCGGGGTCATGGCCGACCTCGAGGGCAGCGGCGCCCGCTGGACCGACCAGCTGCTCGGCAGCCGCCGCCTGCCGCCGCTGGCCTTCTGCAAGGACACGGCCCTGCTCGACGGGCTCTGGGACCACCCGGATCTGCGCAGCCGGCTCGAGCTGGCGGGGCTCGCCGAGGGCGGCCGGGACTGCGACGGGCGCACCTGGCTGCACCGGGCGGCGGCCGACCGGGACGGGGCACGGGTGGCGGCGCTGCTCGACGCGGCGGTGGTGCCCGTCGATGCTCGGGACGAGCAAGACCGCACGGCGGCCTTTCTCGCCGCCCGGGCCGGTGCCTGGGACGTGGTCGACCAGCTGCTCGCCGCCGGGGCCCGGCCCCAGGGCGCCGGGGGGCGCCAGGGCAGCCTGCTCCACGAGGCCGTGCGCGCCGGCAAGGCCGACCGCATCCCGGGCCTGCTCGCGGCGGGCCAGCCCGTCGACGCCCGGGCCGAGTCGGGGCGCACCCCGCTCCAGCTCGCCGTGGGCCGGGGGGCCGGCGAGATCGTGGCGCTGCTGCTCGCGGCCGGGGCCGATCCCCGGGCCGACGGCAAGGACGGGGCGCGCATCCTCGCCTCGGCGGTGCGGGCGGGCGACCCGGACACGGTCGCGGCCCTCCTCGGGGCGGGCCTCTCGCCCGACGCCACCACGGGCTTCGGCCAAGACATGTTCGACCTGGCCTATGACAAGGAGGCCCTCGGCGTGGCCCGGGCCCTCGCGGCCGCAGGGGGGCGGCCGGGCCGGCGGCTGGGGGCCGTGGGCCGGGCCGATCGCAGCCCCGCCCTCGCCCGGGCCCTGCGGGAGGGCAAGGCCGACTGGGTGGCCCTGCTGCTGCCCCTGGCGGGTGCGGACGAGCGCCAGGATGCCCTCATCGAGCTGATGATCGGCAACCACCTCGGCCCCGCTGCCCAGCTCCTCGACGCGGGCACGGACGGCGGCCCGGCGCTGGTCTGGATGGCGACCTGGGGCCACGAGGACCGGGCCGACTGGCTCCTCCAGCGGGGCGCCCGCTACCCCGAAGATGCCCTCGACATCATGGTTCCCGAGGCGCCCTACTCCCGCGTGCGCGAGGCCCTGGACCAGGGCGCCTCGCCCCTCGGCAGCGCCTCGCCCTGGCGCGACAGCCCCGTCCACCTGGCCGTGGTCGACCGCCACGCGCCGCTGGTCGCCCTGCTGGTCGGGGCGGGGGCGCCCCTGCCCGTGAACCTCTGGGACGACGCGCTCTTCGAGCAGGAGGAGAGCTGGGCCCTGGCCCTCGTGTCCGCGGGGCTGCCCGTCGACCGCGACACCCTGCGCCTCGCTGTGCGCCGGGATCGGCCAGCCGTGCTCGCGGCCATGCTGCCGGTCGCCGGCCTCTCCCGGCCCCAGCTCCGGCGGCTGCGGGTGCGGGCCTGGTGGACGGGGGCCTCGCCGGCGGTCCAGGAGACCCTGGCCGCGGCCCTCGCCACCGGGCCCTGAGCGCCGTCTCGTCGGGGCCCCGGGGGCTCCGAGACTCAGGGGCTGGGCTGCGAGACCGCCGCGACGGTGCCCCGGGCGGTCGCCAGCCAGTCGCCCACGTCCACCAGGATGCTGCGGTCGAGCAGCCCCGGGGTGAAGGCCAGCCGCCGATCGGGGCCCGCGCAGCGGTCGACCAGCGCCTGGTCCACCCACAGGGGGAAGGGCAGCACGGGCGGGCCGAAGGGGGGCACACAGCCCGTCACCAGACCCGTGCTGTCCCAGAGCTCTTCGCGGCGGGCGAAGCGCAGCTTGCCCACCCCGGCGGCCTGGCGCAGGGCCCGGTTGTCGAGGCGCCGGTGGGCGGGGAAGGTGACCACGGCGAAGGCACGGCCGAGCTTCATCACGAGGCACTTGGCGGCGTGGGCGGTCGTGAGGCCCCGCAGGGCGGCCGCGTGGGGGGTGCTCTGGACGGCTTCGTGCTCGAGAACCGTGTATTCGACGTTGTTGTCGTCGAAGGAGCGACAGATGGCGGCGAAGACCGCGGGGCTGCCCCGGGCGGGGTCGGGCGGGGCGCTGCTCATGCGGGGCTCCGGGGGCGCAGGCGGCGGGCCGAGAGGAATTCCCAGGCCGGGGCACAGGCCGCCTCGACCGCGGCGAGGGCCGGCGGCAGGGGCGGCAGGGGCGCCGAGCGGGGCGGGCCGTAGCCGGTCGAGGCGGTGACCGCGTCGTACCAGTTGGGCGCCCAGACCCCGTCGGTGGGGGCGATGCCCGGGGGCCAGGCCAGCATCTCGGGGGCCCAGTCCAGCCCCAGGGCGGCGCAGAGCTGGCCCAGGATGCCCTCGGGATCGGCCAACAGGTCGGCGGCGGCGACGACGGGGGCGGCCGTGCCGTGGTGGTCGGCCAGCCACTGCCAGAGCTCGGCCTGCTGGGGCAGCCCCGTCTCCTCGACCGTGACCCGCTCCAGCTTGCGGGCGAAGCTGTGGAGCATCGCCCGGGGCTCGCGGATGAGGAAGGCGTGGCGGTGGGTGGCGAGCCAGCCCCGGTCCATGTGGGGCAGCAGGTGCTTGCTGATGTGCTTCTCGTAGACCACGGGCGCCGGCCAGGGGCCGCAGAGGGCGGCGACGACGGCCCGCCAGTCCGTCTCGTGGGTGCGGCAGATCTCGTCGCGCAGGGGGTGGGGGGCGCCCGTGGCCACGAGCCAGGGCGCGTAGAGGGGCTCGTCGACCACCACCGTGTCGGGGCGGCGCGACCAGGCCCGCATGGTGGCGGTCGAGAGGTTGCGCGAGCAGGACCACATCGCGACGCGGACGGGCTGGGCGTACATCGGGGCTCGGGAGGCGGGGTCAGAGGTAGCGCAGCAGGGCCACGTCCGGGCGGCGCTGCTTGAGGCGGCGCCAGGCCGCACAGGCGGGGGTCAGCAGGGCGAGGGTCAGCGCCGTGGCGGCGAGCACCAGGGCGAGCGACAGGGGCGCGTCCCGGGGGATGCGGCCCGTGCCGTAGAGGGCCAGGGCCCAGGCGTTGCCGAGCAGGTGGGCCAGCGGCAGGTGGACCAGGTAGAAGAACATGGGCACCTGGCCGAGCATGCGCAGCCAGCCGAAGACGCCGGCGGCCGTCCGCTCCAGGCGCTGGAGCCCGGCGAGCAGGGCGAGGTCGAGGCCCAGGGTGACGAGCAGGTAGGTGAGCGAGGGCGGGTACTTCGACAGCTTGAGCACGGCGAGCACGGTCGAGGCCGTCGTGGCCCGGGGGGCCCAGGGGGCCGGGTCGCCCAGGTTGGCCAGCCGCAGGGCCAGGCCGAGGCCCACGAGGCCGGCGCCCCACCCGAGCAGCGCACCCGGGCGGGCCCGGGCCACCCCGCGGGCGAGCCCCCAGCCCACCATGGCGACGGCCATCCAGGGCAGCAGGGCGTAGCTGGCCCAGACCGGGTGGCCGAGCAGGGTCAGGTCGCCGGGCTGCAGCCAGCCGGCGAGGCCCACGGTCGCGCGGTCGACGGGCAGCACCGCGAACAGCAGGGTCAGGCCCAGCCCCGCCGCCGTGGCCGTCCACCGGGGCAGCCGGGTGAAGGGGACGAGGCCGAGCAGATCGGAAGAGCGTCGTG
>CAXQUZ010000220.1:0-6018 GCA_964226865.1 Myxococcota bacterium
GTCGGCGAGCACAACCTCTACAACCAGGTCGCCGCCGTCGCGGCCCTCGAGCGGGAGGGCCTGGGCCCCGACGAGCTGGCCCGGGGCTTTGCGAGCTTCGCGGGCATCAAGCGCCGCCAGGAGGTCATCGGCGAGCCCCGGGGCATCACCGTCATCGACGACTTCGCCCACCACCCGACCGCCGTGAAGCTGACCCTCGAGGGGCTGCGCATGCGCTTCGGCGGCCGGCGCATCCTGGCCATCTTCGAGCCCCGCTCCAACACGAGCCGGCGCAACGTGTTCCAGG
Source organism: Myxococcota bacterium (assembly GCA_964226865.1). GTDB lineage: Bacteria > Myxococcota_A > UBA796 > UBA796 > UBA2385 > CAXQUZ01. The sequence continues at coordinate 287 of CAXQUZ010000220.1, forward strand.
CCCAGTACGGCGCGGCCTTCGACGCGGCCGACCAGGTCGTGGTCGCCCCGCCCCAGGGCCTCGATCGCATCGCCGAGGCCGAGCGCTTCGACCCCCAGCGCCTCGCCCACGACATCCGCGCCCGGGGCGGCGAGGCCACGGTGCTCGGCCAGGGCGCCGACGCGACGGGCGTGGCCCGGGCCATCGCGGCCTGGGTCGTCGCAAACGCCCAGTCTGGCGATGTGGTCGCCGTTCTCTCGAACGGCGGCTTCGGCGGGCTCCACCGCATGCTCCTCGAGGGGCTCGCGGCCGGCTGAGGCCGCGCCCGCCCCGCGGCGCTGTCAAGCCCGAAGGCCGCTCAAGCCGGACACATTGTGTCCTGCTTTTGTTCTTGCCGCCACCAGAACACAGCCATACTGTTCAGGTGCCACCGCGGAGCCCGCCCGCGCCCTCCGCCCCCGTCCCCCCTGGTCGCGCCCCTTCTCTGGCCGACCGCCTGTCCCCGGAGCTGTCCCATGCCCATCGATCCGAATCGCGCCAAGGCCCTCGAGTCCGCCATCAAGTCCATCGAGCGCCAGTTCGGCAAGGGCGCCGTGATGCGCCTGGGCGAGGTCGAGGCCGCCCAGATCGAGACCTACAGCACGGGCAGCCTCGGGCTCGACATCGCCCTCGGCATCGGCGGCGTGCCCAAGGGCCGCGTGGTCGAGATCTACGGTCCGGAGTCCTCGGGCAAGACCACCATCGCCCTCCAGTGCATCGCCTCCTGCCAGAAGGCCGGCGGTGTCGCCGCCTTCATCGACGCCGAGCACGCCCTCGACCTCAACTATGCCGCCAACCTCGGCGTCAAGATCGACGAGCTGCTCGTCTCCCAGCCCGACTCTGGCGAGCAGGCCCTCGAGATCGCCGAGACCCTCACCCGCTCGGGCGCAATCGACATGGTGGTCATCGACTCGGTGGCGGCGCTCGTGCCCCGGGCCGAGCTCGAGGGCGACATGGGCGACTCGGCCCCCGGTGCCCAGGCCCGCCTCATGAGCCAGGCCATGCGCAAGCTCACGGCCGCCATCCACAAGTCCAACACCTGCATGGTCTTCATACACCAGCTCCGCCACAAGATCGGCGTGATGTTCGGCAGCCCCGAGACCACCAGCGGCGGCAACGCCCTCAAGTTCTACGCCTCCATCCGCCTCGACATCCGCCGCATCGGCTCGATCAAGAACGGCGCCGAGGTCATCGGCAACCGCACCCGCGTCAAGGTGGTCAAGAACAAGCTGGCGCCCCCCTTCCGCATCGCCGAGTTCGACATCAACTACGGCAAGGGCGTCTCGATGCTCGGCGAGATCATCGACCTGGGCATGGACGCGGGCCTCGTGAGCCGCTCGGGCTCCTGGTACTCGGTCGGCGAGGAGCGCACCGGCCAGGGCCGCGACAGCGCCATCCAGTACCTCACGGACAACCCCGAGATCCTGAGCCGCATCGATCTCGAGCTGCGCTCGAACCACGGCATCGCGCCCCCGATGGCCGGTGGCGAGGCTGCCGAGAGCTGAGCCCCCCCCTCTCCCGGGCGGGCGGTGGTGTAGAGTCTCGCCCCGCTTGCCCCGGGCGGGTTTCAGATGGAGCTGCCAGAGATCTGTCGGGTGGCCATGCGCCGCGGCGCGTCCGACATCCACATGAAGGTGGGCCTGCCTCCCATGGTGCGGGTCCACGGCACGCTCATGCCCCTGCCCTCGGCCCCCCGGGTCACCCAAGAGAGCCTGGGCAAGATGGCCTGGGCCATCATGAGCGCCTCCCAGCGGGAGCGCTTCAAGGCCGACAACGAGCTCGACATGGCCTGGGAGGTCAAGGGCCTCGGCCGCTTCCGCGTCAACGTCTTCCGCCAGCGGCGCCACATCGGCATGGTCCTCCGCACCATCCCCTCGGATGTGAAGACCATCGACGAGCTGAACCTGCCTGAGGTCCTCAAGGGCGTGGCCCTGCGCAAGCGCGGCCTCATCCTGGTCACCGGGGCCACCGGCTCGGGCAAGAGCACGACCCTCGCGGCCCTCATCGAAGAGATCAACCGCAGCGTCGCCCACCACATCCTCACCATCGAGGACCCCATCGAGTTCACCTTCCGCGACCGGCGGAGCGTGATCAACCAGCGCGAGATCGGCGTCGACTCCAAGGACTTCAAGTCGGCCCTCCGGGCGGCCCTGCGCCAGGACCCCGACGTCATCCTCGTCGGCGAGCTCCGCGACCAGGAGACGGTCGAGATCGCCCTCGAGGCCGCCGAGACAGGCCACCTCGTCATGGGCACCCTCCACACCATCGACGCGCCCGAGACCATCAACCGGGTGCTCGGCTTCTTCGCGCCCCACCACCAGCAGCAGATCCGCTACCAGCTCGCGTCGGTGCTCCAGGGCGTGCTCTCCCAGCGCCTCATCAAGACGAAGAGCGGTGGCCGGGTCGCGGCGGTCGAGATCATGCTCAACGAGGGCGCCATCACCGAGTGCATCGTGGAGCCGGGCCGGGCCCGCGAGATCCACGACCACATGGCCAAGGGCCACAAGGCCTACGGCACCCAGACCTTCGACCAGGCCGTCTACCGGCTACTCAAGGGGGGCGTCATCGAAGAGTCCGAGGCGCTCAAGTCGGTCAACAACCCCGACGAGCTCGCCCTGCGGCTCCGGGGCATCGGCGACGACTGGGGCTGAGGGTCCAGGGGCGGCCGCAGTGGCCCCGGCCTGCTCCCGCCCCTGCGGTCCCGAGAACGACGACGCCGCCCCGACCGGGCGGCGTCTCTGCGTGCAGCGGTCGTGTCTCAGACCTCGAGCAGGATGCGCTCGGGGTTCTCGACACACTCCTTGACCCGCACCAGGAAGCTGACGGCGCCGCGGCCGTCGATGATGCGGTGGTCGTAGGAGAGGGCCACGTACATCATCGGGCGGATCTCGATCTTATCGTCGACCACGACGGGCCGCTTCTGGATCGAGTGCATGCCGAGGATGCCCACCTGGGGCGGGTTCAGGATGGGCGTCGACATCAGCGAGCCGAAGACACCGCCGTTCGAGATGGTGAAGGTGCCGTCCTTGAAGTCTTCCATGCGCAGCTTGCCGTCGCGTCCGCGCCGGGCCAGCTCGCCGATGGACTGCTCGACCTCGGAGAAGCTCATCTGGTCGGCATCCCGGCCCACCGGCACCATCAGGCCGCGGTCGGTCGAGACCGCCACGCCGATGTTGTAGTAGTTCTTGTAGATGACGGCCGGACGGCTCGGGTCGCTCTCGTCGATCTCGGCGTTGACGGCCGGGTAGGCCTTGAGGCCCTCGATGACGGCCTTCACGAAGAAGGACATGAAGCCCAGCTTGTGACCGTAGCGCTTGACGTAGCGGTCCTGGTACTGCTTGCGGAGGTTCATCACCCCGCTCATGTCGATCTCGTTGAAGGTGGTCAGCATCGCGGCGGTCTGCTGGGCTTCGACGAGGCGGCGCGCGATGGTGCGGCGCAGGGGGCTCATCACCACGCGCTCGGTGCGGGCGCTGTTGTCGACCGGCGCGGCGGGCGCGGCCGGGGCCGGGGCGGCGCTGGCGGCACCGACGTCCTTGGACAGCACGCGGCCGCGCACGCCCGAGCCGCTGACCGAGCGGATGTCGACGCCCTTCTCGGCCGCAGCCTGGCGGGCCGCCGGACCGGATTGGGGGCCCTTGGCGCTGGGGGTGGCGGTGCGGCCACCACCGGCCGACGCCGGCGCAGGGGCCGCAGCCTCGGCGGGAGCCGGGGCGGGGGCGTCGGCCGCCGGGGCCTCGGCGGTGGTGTCGATGTAGGCGATGGTGGCGCCGATCGGCACCTCGTCGCCCTCGTCGGCGGCCAGCTCGACCACCTTGCCCGACACCGGCGAGGGCACCTCGAGGGACGCCTTGTCGGAGTCGACCTCGAGCCGGGTCTCGCCCTCGGACACGTAGTCGCCGACCTGCTTGAACCAGCTGGCGATGAATGCGGAGGTGATGGACTCCCCAATGGTGGGAACCACCACTGCGGCGCGATTGTCGTCAGCCATTGCCTGTCTCCTCCCGCATGCTGCGGGGTCTCGGCCGCGCGGGTGCGGCGACTTCCAGAAGGGGGGTCAGGTGGGGTCGGTGCCCCGGGTGGGGGGCGGGCACCGGAGGGGGGTGCGGGCTCAGCCCTCGAAGCGGAGGGCCTCGTCGATGAGCGCGGCCTGCTCGGCCTTGTGCTGGTCGGGGAAGCCGGTGGCCGGCGAGGCCGCCACGGCCCGGCCCACGTAGCGGGGGGTGCGGCCCACCGCCTCGCGGAACCACTCGTCGAAGACGGGCCAAGCCCCCATGTTGCGGGGCTCCTCCTGGCACCAGACGAGCTCGACATCGCCACCGTAGCGGGCCAGCTCGGCCGCCACGAGGTCGCTCGGGAAGGGGTAGAGCTGCTCGAGGCGCACGATGGCCACCCGGCTCTCGTCCCGCTCGCGGCGGGCGGAGAGCAGCTCGAAGTAGACCTTGCCGGAGCAGAAGACCAGGCGCTCGACCCCGTCCGCGGCCAGCGCGTCCACCTCGGGAATGACCCGCTGGAAGGAGCCCTCGGCCAGCTCGTCGAGGGACGAGACACACATCGGGTGGCGCAGCAGCGACTTGGGCGACATCACGACCATCGGCTTGCGGGCCTTCATGTGGACCTGGCGCCGCAGCAGGTGGAAGAAGTTCGCCGGCGTGGTGCAGCTCGCGACGATGATGTTGTCTTCGGCACAGCCCTGGAGGTAGCGCTCGAGGCGGGCGCTGGAGTGCTCGGGACCCTGGCCCTCGAAGCCGTGGGGCAGCAGCATCACGACCCCGGAGCACCGCGCCCACTTGGTCTCGCCCGACAGGATGAAGTTGTCGATGATGATCTGGGCGCCGTTGGCGAAGTCGCCGAACTGGGCCTCCCAGAGCACGAGGTGATCGGGCGACTCGAGGGTGTAGCCGTACTCGAAGCCGAGCACCGCCGCCTCGGAGAGCAGCGAGTCGTAGACCTCGAAGCTGCCCTGGCCCTCGCGGAGGTGGGCCGGAGGGACGAGATCCTCGCCGGTCTTGATGTCGGTCAGGGCGGCGTGGCGGTGGGAGAAGGTGCCCCGGCCGGAGTCCTGGCCCGAGAGGCGCACGCCGTAGCCCTCGTCGACGAGGGTCGCGTAGGCGGCCTGCTCGGCAACGGCCCAGTCGACGGGGTTCTCGCCCTCGACGATGGCCATGCGCTGGGCGAGCAGCCGCTTGATCTTGCGGTGGGCCACGAAGTCGCCCGGCAGCTGGTTCGCCGTGCGCAGCAGCTCGACCATGCGCGCCTTGTCGAAGGAGGTGTCGGTGGCGTCGTGGACCGTGCCGCCGAGGTGGCGCCGCCAGAGGTCGACCACCTCGTGGCGCGGGCTCTGGTCCGCGTTCTCGGGGAGGTCTTCCCGCAGGCAGGCCTCGAGCCGGTCGAGGCTGTCGCCCGAGATGCGATCGACGTCTTCCTGGGTCAGATCGCCGAGCTTGTCGACCATCTTGCGCGCGTAGACGGCGCGAGGGGTCGGCTTGCGGCGGATCGTGTCGTAGAGCAGCGGCTGGGTGAAGCTGGGCTCGTCGCCTTCGTTGTGGCCGAACTTGCGGAAGCAGTACAGGTCGATGACCACATCGCGGTGGTAGCGCTGCCGCCACTCCACGGCCAGACGGGTGACCGCCAGGACGGCCTCAGGGTCCTCGCCGTTGACGTGGAAGATGGGCACGCCCAGCATGCGAGCGATCCCGCTGCAGTAGGGGGTG
>CAXQUZ010000221.1:0-9871 GCA_964226865.1 Myxococcota bacterium
ATGATCCGCTCGATCCAGGACCGCACCGAGACCCGGGTTCGGGTGGACGACAGCGGCCGCGTCGAGATCGCCAGCGCCGACGGCACCAAGGCCAAGCAGGCCGAGGACATCATCCGCGAGCTCACCCAGGAGGCCGAGATCGGCAAGCTCTACCTGGGCGTGGTGAAGCGCACGGTGGACTTCGGCGCCTTCGTCGAGATCTTCCCCGGCACCGAGGGCCTGGTCCACATCTCCCACCTCGCCGAGACCCGCGTCGAGAAGACCACCGACGTGGTCCGCGAGGGTGACGAGGTGCTGGTGCGCGTCATCGACATCGACCGCTCCGGCAAGATCCGGCTCTCCCGCAAGGAAGCCCTCTCCGGCGAGCTCTGATGCCCGGGGGCGGCCGGGGCCCCGTGCCCTGGCCGCCCGCCTCGCTCCGTCCCTCCGGGGCCGCCCTCCCGCGGTCCCGGTTCTTTGTTTGTGGCCCCCCCGCCTGCACTGGAGTGCGCATGCCCTGGCCCTCTCGTCCCCCCCTCCGGATCCAGGTCCTCGCCCACGGCCAGGGCCTGCCCCTGCCCCGCTACGAGACCGCCGGCGCCGCGGGCCTCGACCTGCGCGCCGCCGTCGACGCGCCCCTCGTGCTCGCCCCCCTCGACCGGGTGGCCGTGCCCACGGGCATGATCGTCGCCATCCCCACGGGCTTCGAGGGCCAGGTGCGGCCCCGCAGCGGCCTCGCCCTGCGCCAGGGCCTCGGCATGCCCAACAGCCCGGGCACCATCGACGCCGACTACCGCGGCGAGCTCAAGGTCTTGATGATCAACCTCGGCCGGGCGCCCATCGAGATCACCCGCGGCATGCGCATCGCCCAGCTCGTCATCGCGCCCGTGGCCCAGGCCGAGATCATCGAGGTGGACGAGATCTGCGACGACACCGACCGGGGCACCGGCGGCTTCGGCTCGACGGGGGTCTGAGCATGGCCGACGACCACTACCTGCCCGGCCGCCGCGAGCGGACCGTCCGCACCCAAGATGGCGCAGTGATCGATGTTCCCGAAGGCTGGGAGCTGCTGCCTCCCGGCGACGCCGGCGTCACCCGCAAGGTGAAGGCCCTCGGCGACAGCTGGACGGTCAAGGAGAAGCGGGGCCGCCGCCTGTTCAGCCAGGGCGTCTGGGCCCCCGCCGAGAACATCGCCGCCGCCCAGGCCCACATGGAGGCCCAGCGGGCCGACCCGGCCCACCAGCGCAAGCTCGAGCAGGCCCGCCGCCGCCGCGAAGAGGACCAGAAGGTCTACGTGCGCACCTTCCAGGTCGAGGTGCGCAAGTTCCTGGCCTTCGCGCCCGAGCACCGCGAGCTGGAGCGGGAGCTAGCCCAGCGCATCGCCGCCCACGCCACCCCCGTCGGCAGCGGCACCGTGGCCCGCACCCAGCGCATCCCCGTCGAGAAGCGCGCCCAGGCCGCTGTCATCGCCTGGATGCGCCACCAGACCACCGCCTACGACGACATGCACATCCCCCGGGTCAAGGGCAAGCGCCGCGAGGTGCGCCGCATGCTGGCCCAGCGCTCGCGGGCCCTGCTGCGCCGCTACCAGGAGGGCGGGCCCGTCTCGGCGGACTGCCCGCTCAAGGCCGCCCTCGACCAGCCCGTCGAGGGCCCCGCCCCGGCCCCCGCTGGCCCCCGCGGCCGGGCCCCCCTCGAGCCCCAGACCGCGCTGCAGGCCGAGCAGCAGGCCCGCTACGAGGCCGTCCGGGCCCGCATGGCCGCGCGGTCCAGCCGCAGCGGCCGGGCCCGCCGCCCCACCACGAGCAAGGGCCCGCCCACCCGGCGCTGAGCCCCGGTCCCAGGGCCCCCCCCGGCCCCCCGCCCCGGGCCTGCCGCGCCGCCCAGACCCGCCCGCGAACCGCCAGAAATGGGGCATTGCAAGGGCTTCTGCCCGGCCTCCTGCAAGGCCCCGAAAGGGGGGGCCGGGCGGGGGTGGTGGACGGGCCCCGGCCCCCGGTTTAGCCTCGCCGCGCCTGCCCCAAAGGCGCCCACGGGGTGCCCGGGATCGCCGCCCGTGGTCTCCCCGAGTCCCGACCCGGCCGCGCGGCCCCCCGCGCTGCGCAGGCGCCCGCCCACCCCCGGGAGCCCCCGCCATGTCCGACACCATCGCGCGCCTCAACGACCTCTTCATCGACGTCTTCGACGACGACGACATCCAGATCAGCCCCGAGACCTCGGCCGCCGACATCGCCGCCTGGGACTCGATGATGCACGTCACCCTCATGCTGCGGGTCGAGTCGACCTTCGGCATCCGCTTCGACAGCGGCGAGGTGGTCGCGCTCAAGAACGTCGGCGAGCTGGTGCGCCTCATCGACGAGCGGTCCTGAGCATGGCGACGCTCCGGGAACAGCTCTTCGACGCCGTCCGCGACCACCAGCCCCGCAACCTCCGGGGCATCGAAGAGGCCCGGGCCGTCGACCCCGCCCGCTTCGACGCCACGGCCGAGCGCTACCTGGGCTGGCTGCAGGCCGCCCGGGGCGAGGACTGGCTCGCCCGCTCGGTGGCGGCCTTCGCCCGCTTCAGCCTCGAGGTCGTCTATGAGCAGGCCCGCTACGAGGCGGCCGGCCACTACGCCTCGAGCTCCTTTGCCGAGGCCGAGGCCAACGTCTACTCCCAGCGCCACGTCATGGACGAGTACCTCTGGGGCGTCTACCTGACGAACTTCCTGTGGGCCCACCACATGGAGATCATGGGGCTGTTCCAGGACCGCTTCGTGGCGCGGCTGCCCGCGGCCGCGCGCCTCGTCGAGTTCGCCCCGGGCCACGGTGGCTGGGGGGTCTGGGCCGCCCACGCCCGCCCCGACGCCACCCTCGACGGCTACGACATCAGCCCCTCGTCCATGGCCATCGCCAGCGCCATTGCCGAGGCCGCCGGCGTCTCGGACCGGGTGACCTACACCCGCCGCAACGTGCTCGACCTCGACGGGCTGCCCGAGGCGGCCTTCGACGGCCTCATCTGCTCCTTCCTCGTCGAGCACCTCGAGGAGCCCGACCGGCTGCTGGCCACCATCGGCAAGGTCGTGAAGCCCGGCGGGCTGGTCTTCTTCACCGGCGCCATCGAGGCCGCCCAGGTCGACCACATCCACGAGTTCCGCCGCGAGAGCGACCTGGTGCTGCTGGCCGAGAAGCACGGCCTGCGGGTGCGCGAGACCCTCTCGGTCAACCCCCAGCGCACCCTGCCCAAGGCCCGCTACCTGCCGCGCTCGATGGCCCTCATCTGCTCCCGCCGCCAAGGACAGACCTGGTGACCACCGCCCCTGCCGCCCCCGATCCCGTGCGGGCCGCCCGCGCCCTCGTGAAGGCCGGCGAGCACGGCCCGGCCGCCACCCTGCTGGCCGACGCGGTGCGCCGGGGGCTGCCCGCCCTCCGCCTGCACGCCGCCGGCCGGCTGCTGGCCCGCAGCGACGGCGCCGCCGCCGCCCCCGCGGCCGGCCCCCGGGTCCACGTGCTCGGCGAGCTCACGACCGGCTGGCTCACCCCCATGCTCCGGGCCTGGGGGGCGGGTCTCTCCGCGACCGGCCCCGTGACCGAGGGTGGCTTCGACGTCGTGCTCCAGGAGCTCTTCGCGATGGAGGCCGGGGCGGCGGACGTGGTGGTGCTCGTGCCCTGGGCCGGCGCCCGGGCCGACCGCCTCGCGCCCGACAGCGAGCTGGCCCGGTGGCAGGCCTGCTGGGCCCGCGCGCAGGCCCTCGGCATGCGGGTGATCCAGGTGGGCCTCGACCTGCCCGGCCCCGGCAGCGCCGGCCACCTGCTCTCGTCCCGGCCGGGGGGGCTGCGCGACCGGGTGCGGGACTGCAACCGCGCGCTCCGCGAGAACATCCCAGACGACGCCATCTTCGTCGACCTCGAGGCCATCGCCGGCGACATGGGCCGCCGCGCCTTCTACGAGCCCCGGCGCTGGTACTGGACCAAGCAGCCCATGAGCGAGGCGGGCACGGCGCTGCTCGCCCGCCACCTCGCCAGCGCGACCAAGGCCCTGACCCGCGGGCCCTGCAAGGTGCTCGTGCTCGACTGCGACAACACCCTCTGGGGCGGTGTCGTGGGCGAGCTGGGCCCCCACGGGGTCGAGCTGGGCGAGGGCCCCCAGGGCCAGGCCTTCCGCGACTTCCAGCAGTGGTGCAAGGACCTCACCGGCCGCGGCATCCTGCTGGCCGTGGCCACGAAGAACGAGCCCGAGGACGCCCGGGCCCCCTTCGAGCAGAACACCGCCATGGTGCTCAAGCTCGACGACCTGCTGGCCTTCGAGGCCCACTGGGAGCCCAAGTCGCTCTCGCTGCAGCGCATCGCCGCCACCCTCAACCTCGGCGTCGACGCCCTGGCCTTCTTCGACGACAACCCCGCCGAGCGCGAGCAGGTCCGCCAGGCCCTGCCCCAGGTCACGGTCATCGAGGTGCCGCCCGACCCCGTCGACTACGTGCGCGCCATCGAAGACAGCCTCGCCTTCGAGGCGCCCCGGCTGACCGCCGCCGACGCCGCCCGGGTCGACCAGTACAAGGCCGAGACCGCCCGCAAGGAGCTCTCGGCGGGCTTCGCCAAGGTCGAGGACTACCTCGCCTCGCTCGACATGGTGGGCGAGCTGCGCGAGATCGACGCCTCGGACCTGCCCCGGGTGGTCCAGCTGGTGGGCAAGACCAACCAGTGGAACCTCACCACCCGGCGCCACCCGCGCGCCCGGGTCGAGGAGATGATCGCCACGCCGGGGGCCGTCTGCCGCACGCTGCGGCTGCGCGACCGCTTCGGCGACCACGGCCTCGTGGGGGTGGTGCTCGCCGTGCCCGACGGGGACGGGGTGCTCCGGGTCGACACCTGGCTCATGTCGTGCCGGGTCATCGCCCGGACGGCCGAGCAATTCGTCTGGCAGGGGCTCGTGGACGCCGCCCGGGCCGCCGGCCACACGACCATCGTCGGCGACCACATCCCCACCGCCAAGAACCGCCAGGTCGCCGAGCTCTACGCCCGGCTCGGCCTGGAGGCAGTGGGCCCCGTGCCCGGAGCGCCAGACGGTTCGCGCCGCTTCTCGGGCGCCCTGGCCACGCTCGCGCCGCCCCCCACCTGGGTCGCACCCGCGCCCTGAGCGCCCCCGTTCCTCCGCCAGGCCGCCATGAACTTCGTCCACGTCGACTTTCTCTGGTTTCTGCCGCTGGTGCTGGCCCTCTACTGGGCCGTCCGGGAGCGCAAGGCCCAGAACGTCGTGCTGTTGGTCGCCAGCGCCGTCTTCTACGGCTGGCTCCACCCCTGGATCGTGCTGCTGCTCTACGCCTCGGCCCTGCTGGACTGGGGGGTGGGCCTCGGCATCGAGCGGCAGCCGGCGCGCAAGACGCCCCTGCTGGTGCTGAGCATCCTCGGCAACGTCGGCATCCTCTGCTTCTTCAAGTACAACGGCTGGTTCCTCGACCAGGTCGGCCCCGCCGTGGCGGCCACAGGCCTCGACACCACGACGCTGCGGGTGCTGATGCCCATGGGCCTCAGCTTCTACACCTTCCAGACGATGGCCTACTCCATCGACATCTACCGCGGGCGGCTCAAGGCCCGTGAGAACCTGCTCGACTACCTCGTCTTCGTGACCTTCTTCCCCCAGCTGGTCGCCGGGCCGGTCGAGCGGGCCGACAACCTCTTCCCCCAGGTCGAGGGCCCCCGCCGCTTCGACGCCGAGCGGGTCGTGGGCGGCCTCACCCTGGCCCTGTGGGGCGGCTTCAAGAAGGCCGTGCTGGCCGACACCCTCGCGCCCTACGTCGACAAGACCATGCTCGTGGACGCCCCGAGCACGGCCATGGCCGCGGCCGCCGCCTTTGGCTTCACCGTCCAGGTTCTCGCCGACTTCTCCGGCTACACCGACATGGCCCGGGGCGTCGCCCGCATGTTCGGCTTCGAGCTCACGAAGAACTTCGACCACCCCTACACGGCCGCCAGCCCCATGGAGTTCTGGCAGCGCTGGCACATGAGCTTCTCGACCTGGCTGCGGGACTATGTCTACCTGCCGGCCTCGTTCTCGCCGTGGGTGCGCCGGTGGCTGACCATCCCGGGAACCGGCCACTGGTCGCCGTTCTGGCACACAGCCCGCGCGCTCACGCTGACGATGCTGGCCTCCGGCATCTGGCACGGCTCGACCTGGAACTACGTGCTCTGGGGGCTCTACTACGCCCTGCTGGGCACGGTCTGGGCCGCCGTCCAGCAGCGCATCCCCCGCAAGGTGCGCAAGAGCCGCAACTGGCGCCCCCTGCTCGTGCCCCTGTTCTTCGGCTTCACCCTCGTCGGCATGTACATCTTCCGCGAGCCCGAGCCCGCGCGCATCCTGGCCCTCCTCGCCAAGGACCCCCTCGCCGGCAGCCCGGGCCAGTGGCTCGCCGCCGCCACCCTCTTCGCCATGGCGCTGGTGGTGGCCGTGCCCCTCGTCGCCGCGCTGCTCATCGAGCGCCACCTCGCCCCCCGCTTCAGCGCGGCCGGCTGGTGGTTCCCCCTGCGCACCGGGGCCTGCGCGCTCATGGCCGTGGGCATGTTCGTCTTCTTCCGCCTCAACAGCCTCGACTTCATCTACTTCCAGTTCTGAGCCCCTCGCCCCGAGCCCTGCCCGATGCCCCCCACCCCCGAGCCCGTCCCGCCCCTGCCGCCCGTGCGCTCGCCCTGGTTCCTCGCCGGGCTGGCGGCGCCGGTGGTGGTGCTGGCCCTGGCCCTCGCCTGGCTGGGCCGGCCGGTGGAGCGCGCGCCCGATGCGGCCACCAAGGCCATCGAGAAGTGGCTCGACAAGGCCGGTCCCGAGGGCCCCGCCGTGGTCGTGCTGGGCAACTCCCTCGCGTGGTCGGGCACGGACCGGGCCGTGCTCGGGGCGGCCGCCGGGGTGCCGCCGGCGCGGGTGGTGGCGGCCACGGTCACGGGCTCCCGGGCCCCCACCTGGACGGCCGTGCTCAAGAACCGGGTGCTGGCGGCGGGCCACCGCCCCGACGTGGTCGTCGTGGGCCTGACCCTCGAGTGGCTGCTCAACCCGAGCCTCCACTCGCCCCGCCAGCGCGAGATCCTGCTCGGCCAGCTCTCGGGGGACGACCCCGTGATCCAGCAAGTCGTCTTCGGCAAGGAGCCCCTGCCCGGCCCCCTGCGCCGGGCGGTCGATCGGCGGGGCACGGTGCGGGCGGCGACGGTGGACGGGATCCGGGGCGCCGTGGCGGAGCTGCTGGTGCCCGAGGAGGACGGAGAGGCCCTGCTGGCCGAGGTCTTCGCAGACGACCAGCTCCGGGGCATGGACGGGCCGAGCGGGGTGATGGAGGCGCTGGCCGACGGGCGCCCGGACGCCGCCGCCCTGACCCGCGTCGCCGGGGCCCGGCCCCCGGACCAGGGCATGCTGCCGGCGCTGCTCGACCTCGCCGCGGCCCACGGGCTCACCCTCGTGCTGGTGCGGCTGCCGACCTCGCCGGGCCACGCGGTCGACAGCGCCGAGGCCCTGGCCCACCACGGCGCGGTCGTCGAGATGGTCAACGCCAGCCCCCACGCGACCTGGCTCGACCTGAGCGAGCTGCCGCTCCGGCCCGCCGACTTCGCCGACCGCCTCCACTACGGCCCGAGCGGCAAGGCGGCCGTCTCGGCGGCGATCGGCACCGCCCTGGGCGCCCTCGGCGACGGGCCCCTGGCGACCGCCGCCGTGCCCGCCGCCCCCGTGCGCTGGGCCCGCACCGACACCCTCGCCCCCCTGGCGCTCACGATCTCACCGAAGCCGGGCAAGCCCTGCCTGTGGCAGGCCACCGTCGACGACCCGCGGGGGGCGGCCGTGGGGGAGGGGCCGCTGCTGCGCCAGGGCCTCAGCCGGCGCTCGCCCTTCGTGCTCGAGGAGGACGGCACGCCGCTGGAGCGCCAAGACAACGCCGCACTCATCGGCAAGAGCGACTGCGACGGCACCCACCTCCACCTGAGCCGGGTGCTGCACTTCGCCCCGGGGGCCGCCGCCGCGGACGACCCCGCCGCCCACCGCTACACCCTCGCCCTGCGCCCCGAGACCGCCCTGCCCACCGGCGACGACGGGGCCGACGCCTGGTGGGTGCCCCCGGGCAGCACCCTCACGGGCGCCCTCGACGGCCGCCGCAGCGGCACCCTCTCCGTGCTGGCCGTGGCCCTCGGGGGGCCGCCCGCCGCGACCCTGCGCCTCGGCGACACCGACCACCCCCTCGCCGAGCTCGGCGGCGGCCTCGTGGGGCTGCGCCTGCCCCTGGCGCCGGGGGCCGAGGGCCTCGCGCTCTCGGTGCCCGCCGACGGCCCCTTCCTCTCGCTGCTCGACGTCACGGTCACCGACGCCGAGGGCCGCGCGGCCTCTCTGCTCGACCCCCAGCGGGACGAGGCCGGGGTGCGCCGCTACCTCGACGGCAAGGCCACCGACCCGGTCGCCTTCACCGCCGGCCCGCCGCCGGCCCTGGCGCTGCCGGCCGACCCCACCCTCCACAAGGGCAAGGCGCGCTTCGTCGGGCTGCCGCCCCTGCTCGCCGACCTCGCCCAGCTACGAGACCAGCTCGCCCACGCCGACAGCAGCCCGGTCGCGCTGGTCGAGGGCGACCAGACCCGGGCCACGGCCCTGCCCCGCTGCTTCGACCTCAGCGGCCTCGCCCCCGGCGCCGCCTGCCACAACGACAAAGCCCTCTACATGGGCATTCCCGAAGGGATGAAGCCGGCCCAGGCCGCCGCCCGCTACGGCCTCGCCCTGCGGGCGGAGCGGCTGCACCGCCGCGACCTCTGGCTCTACCCGGGCGACCGGGCGCGCTCGACCCTCCACCGCCGGCTGTTCCGGGCCCTGCCCTACGCAACCAACACCCTCAGCCTCACGGCCCTCGTGCCCGAGCGGCCCCGGGGGCTGCTCTGGGTGCGGCTCAAGGACGGCGAGGCGCTGCTCTGGGAGACCAAGCTGCGGGTCAAGGAGCTCGCCGCGGGCCCCCAGCGCTTCGCCCTCGACCCGGCGCTGCGCCAGTCCGCCGCCGGCTTCACCCTCGAGCTCGAGCTCGACGCGGCCGCCTCGGCCGTGGTCGTGACCGACCTCACCTTCAGCCAGTCCGCCGACCAGCTCTGGGCCGCCGCCGGCGGCTGAGGCCCGCGAGGCCGAGCCAGACGAGCAGGGCCGCCGCGCTCCCACAGCCGCCGTCCTTGTCGGGGCTCGCGGCCGAGGCGGCCGGGTCGCTGTCGTCGGCCGGGCCTGCGGGGGCGGCGCTGTCGGTCGCCCGGCCGCTGTCGACGGTGGCGCCCGTGTCGGGCCCGGGCCCCGTGTCGTCCGGCGTCCCCGAGTCGACCGGCCCCCCCGTGTCGCCCGGGTCGGGGTCGGGCGGCGGGCAGGCCGGGGGCGCGGCGCTGGCGGCACAGTCGAGCCGCACGATGCGCATGGGCACCCCCTCGGTGGTGGTCAGCAGCCCGCCGTCCGGGTGGTGGGCGATGGCCTCGCCCTGGCCCTCGGTGTCGATGGGCACGGGCAC
The DNA here is from genome assembly GCA_964226865.1 of Myxococcota bacterium. Taxonomy (GTDB): domain Bacteria; phylum Myxococcota_A; class UBA796; order UBA796; family UBA2385; genus CAXQUZ01. Next base: position 9,458 of record CAXQUZ010000221.1, read on the forward strand.
CGGCGGCCGGCCCCAGTGGTCGTCGGGAGCGGCGGGATCGGCCTCCCACTCCCAGGCGCCGCCGTAGGTGCGCAGCACGAAGCGCGCGCCGGTGTCGGACCACGAGGCGCCGGTCACCCGCCCGCTGTCGCCCAGCCAGCCCGCGGGCAGGGAGGCCACCCAGCCGAGGGTCGCGGCGTGGTCGACGTCGGTGGGGGTCGCCGGCAGCCGGTAGACCTGGGGATCGCCGCCGCCCTCCTTGGTGACCACCGTGACCGCGCCGCTGCAGGGGTGGACGGCGAGGGCCTCGGCGTCGTGGGGCCCGTCGGGGTAGCGCAGCCGCCAGCGGGTCAGCACGGGCAGGGCGGCGCCGCTGCCCAGGGTTAAATCTACTAAAGCTAACTCTGCAGCTAGTTTTGAATTGCCGTAAGGACT
>CAXQUZ010000222.1:0-4534 GCA_964226865.1 Myxococcota bacterium
CCCTCCCCGTGAACGGGGGAGCTGGCGAGGACGCCGCGAATGCGGTCCACCAGCTCCTCGTCGGAGCACGGGCCTTCCGGACCCGGCCGACGACGAGGCGGACGTTCGGTCGCCTCCCGTGCAACCGAGGCGTGCACGGTCGAGCGCGGGATGCCCCACACACGGCAGACCCTGGCGATGGAGTACCGACGGCCCGTCGACGGAGAGCTGGTCTTGCTCACCGACGGGACCGCCGACCGCCCAAAGGGACGCCAGCCTCCAACGACTCGACCTTCTGCTCCAGAAGCTCGAAGTCCATGGTGACCTGGCCCAGCTTGCGCTCGAGCTTGAGGATGCGCTCATCGCGACCGTCCCGCACGCGAGACCGAAGGGAGCCGAGACCGCCCTCCAGAAAGGCGTCTCGCCAGCCGGACAGGGTCGCGCCCTTCACGCCGAGCTCAGGAGAGAGGAGGTCGTGGGGCTCGCCTCGGAGAAGGCGGAGGACAGCTTCGCGCTTGCGCTTCGCCGAGAAGCGGCCGCGGCTGGACTTGGGCATGGGGACTCCTGAGGGTGCTTATCAGGTGTCCAGGATTTCTTTGGGGCACCCCAGGGTGTCAGCCCCCGACGTTCGCTCTCACTGCGCTTGGTGTAGGTCGTCGACCTCACCACACCTGACGCGCCCACTGCCACATCCGGGCAGAGCACCGTGACGCCGTTGGGATGCAGGGAGAAGCCGTCGCCTTCGGGATCGCCGCCGTCACCGCCAGCGTCGTCCCCGTCCCCCTCCGCGGAGCCATCCCCGCCCGATGCATCGTTGCCTCCACACCCCGTGGCAGACAGGGTCCCCGTCGCCCGGGCGACAACAGCGATGGTCTTCCAGCAGGGTGCCGTGCTCACGGGCCCTCCCGGCGACTGGAGGGCGGAGCCTACCCAAGCCCTACCCCCAGGGGGAGAACCATCGGCTCGGTTGGGACCAGGGGCCCGATGGCCCGGGAGAGGCCAGACGGACACCCTGGCGTTCAAGCAAGGAGGCCGTGCACCTCGCCCCCCCCCCAAGTCGACATGGCTCTTGCGGCCGACGGGCAGCCTCTCGGGGCGCACCCGTCCCCGACGCGCGCCGCACCGCTCGCCCAGGAGGCGCCCGAGGCTCCCCGGCCCGCCGCTCAGGCCCAGGGCGCGCCCGCACTGCCGCACCCACGGCGGCATCTCATGCGCGAGCTCCCAGACGATCTGCAGGGGCCGGGCTCCGCCGCGGTGGACGCAGCGCGCGGGCCCGAGACAGGTGGAGGGCAGGCTCTCTCCCCGCCCGTCCTTCGGTCGCTCCCGAGCAACCAGGACGACCCGGCGCTCGCCGGCAAGGGGACACATCTCGGGAGCCACTGAACCGCAGCGACAGGTGGACCAGGCCATGCTCTGGGCCCACGGGCACGCGGGCGCGGGGCGGGCAGCCGGAGGCCGGCCCACCAGCCCAGCGCGGCACAGGAGAGCAGGAAGGGTGCTACATGCGCCCGCCCTCTCCCGCCCTCCCCCGCCCCCACCGCCCGATGCCACCACAGCACCCCCGACGGCTGCCCTACGAACGCGACGGCCTGTGCGTCGTGCGGACCTTTCTGCCGCCCGCGGACTTCGAGCAGGTGCGCGACGAGTGCCGGCGGCTGCGGGGGAAGATGAAGCGCGAGAAGAACAGCATGGCGACCGGGCGCGTGGGCTGCTTCATCGACCGGCGCTCGCCGACCCACCAGCTGCTCACCTCCGCCGCGGTCCGGGCGCGGGTCGCGCGGCTGGTGGGCCAGCCCGTCGAGCTGTCGGCCTGCCCCATCGAGCTGCGCAGCTACCGCAAGGGCGCCCAGATGCCCTGGCACCGCGACGACCAGCTCTACGACCATGCCCAGTGCGAGGTCGTGATCTGCGTCGACAACGACACCGACTCCCGCACCGAGTGGATCGACGCGCAGGGACGGCAGCGGGCCGAGTGGACGCCGCCCAACATGGCCCTGCTCGTGCGGGGGGGCGCCACCGGCGCCGCCCACCGGGTGACCCCCGTGAAGCGCGGCGAGCGGACCATCTTGAAGATGGTCTGGGCCGCACCGGGCAGCACCCCCCTGCCGAGCTTCTGCGACCACCTCGACGCCCTGCCCGGCCTGCGGGCCCGCGTGCGCCGCAGCGTCGAGCGAGGCCGCCACCGGCCGGACCGGGCGGGCAAGAAGCGCGCGGCGCGGTGAGGCCGGCCGCTGGCGGCGCGGGACGATCCCCGGTGGTCCCGCACCCCGACGGTGCGGCACCGGGCACGGGGTGGCGACCGGCCCCCCCCCCCCGCGCAGGCGGCGCGGTCGCCGGCAGCCCGTGCTGGCCGGGTCTCTCACGGGTCTCACACCCGCGCCAGTCCCCGGCTCTGGCGGGCTAGTGCGGGCGCGCAGGAGGTCCGATGCGACAGATCTGGATGGTGGGCGTGGTGGCCGGGTGTGTGGCGGGCGACCCCGAGGCGGGCGACTCGGGTGCACCGCGGGCCCCCGGCGGCCCCCGGGCGCTGGCCCGGATCCTCTCCACCGCCAGCGCCACGAGCACGGCGGCCTCCTCGCCCGGGCAGTACGGCGAGAGCATCGCGCTCATGGGCGACAACGACGGCGACGGCTACCTCGAGCTGGCGGTGGGCGCGCCGGGCAGCGGCTGGTACAGCGCGCCGCCGGGCGACGTCGAGAGCCTCAAGGTGGTGGGCCACAGCTTCTTCTGGAGCCCGCCGTGGACCCTCTCGGGCCCCAGCAGCGCGGCCCAGTACGGGGCCTCCATCGCGGCAGTGGGCGACGTGAACGCCGACGGCTACATCGATCTCGCCGTCGCCTCCCGGGGCTCGGCCTGGCTGTATCCGGGCACCAGCAGCGGGGTGTCGTCCACGGCCACGGTCTCGACCCATGGCCACACCGCCATGCCGGGCTCGACGGTGAAGGTGGCCCACCTCGGCGACGTGAACGGCGACGGCATCGACGACTTCGGGGCCGCGGCCGCCTCGTCCTGGGGCACGACCAGCGGGGTGGCCGGGGGCATCGTCGAGGTCTTCTTCGGCGACACGGGCGGCCCGTCCGCGACCGCCGACGTGGAGCTGGAGGGACCGGTGCACGGCGAGGCCTTCGGCTGTGGCCTCGCGGGCCCGGGCGACGTCAACGGCGACGGCTACGATGACGTGCTGGTGGGCATCTGCGAGCGCGCCACCTCGACGCATAGCGAGGCGGGGGCCGTGGCCCTGTTCTACGGCTCGGCCACCGGTCCCGAGACCACCGCCGCCTGGGAGCTCGAGGGGGCCCAGTCCTCGCTCTACCTGGGCCTCTCCCTGTCGCCCGCGGGCGACGTGAACGGCGACGGCTACGACGATCTGCTGGTGGGCAGCCCCCGCCAGACCAGCGCGACGGGCCACGCCCACGCGGGCGCGGCGATGCTGTTTCTCGGCGGCCCCACGGGCCCGGCCGCCACCCCCGACTGGACGATCAGCGGCACGACCGGCCACGAGTTCCTGGGCTTGGCCATCGCCGCGGCCGGTGACGTGAACGGCGACGGCTACGACGATGTGGCCGTGGGGGGCTACGGCCACAACCCCGGCGGCGCCTCGAGTGCCGGGCGGGTCCAGCTGTTCCTGGGCAGCGCCACGGGCCTCGCCGCCACCGCCGACCAGACCCTGCTGGGCACCCGGGCCGGCCACGGCCTCGGCTACGCCCTCGCCGCGGCCGGGGATGTCAACGGCGACGGCTTCGACGACATCGTCGTGGCCTCGCAGAACCTGAGCACCATCGGCTCCGGTGGCGAGCTTGCCCTGCACCTCGGCTATGCCGACCAGGACGGCGACGGCTACATCGTGGGCGGCGAAGGGGACGAGGCCAACCAGGACTGCGACAACACCGACCCCAGCGTCGGCGGCGCGACCACCGCCTACGCCGACCACGACGGCGACGGCTACGGCGATCCGGCCACGTCGGTGACCAGCTGCAGCACCACGAGCGGCTACGTCGACAACGCCGACGACTGCGACGACGACGACGCGAGCATCCACCCCAAGGCCACCGAGGTCTGCGACGCCGACGACGTGGACGAAGACTGCGACGGCGCCGCCGACAACGACGACCCCTCGGTCGACCCCACCACCCAGCAGACCTTCTACGTCGACATCGACGGCGACGGCCACGGCGACCCGGCGGGGCCCAAGCTGCTCTGTGACGCCACCGCCGAGGTGAGCAGCACGGCCACCGACTGCGACGACAGCGACGCCACGGTCCGCCCCGACGGCACCGAGGTCTGCGACCCGCTGGGGGTCGACGAGGACTGCGACGGGCTGGTCAACGACGACGACCCGTCGATGGACCCCACGGGCATCACCACCTGGTTCCAGGACGACGACGGCGACGGCCACGGCGATGCGGCGGTCTTCCTCGACGCCTGTGCCCAGCCGCCGGGCATGGTGGCCGACAAGGACGACTGCGACGACGGCGCGGCCCACGTCCACCCCGGGGCGCCCGAGCTCTGTGACGACGACGACGTCGACGAGGACTGCGACGGCCTCGTCGACGAC
>CAXQUZ010000223.1:0-8177 GCA_964226865.1 Myxococcota bacterium
AGGTCGCTGTCTTCGCCGTCGCCGTCGGCATCGTAGTCGCTCGCGCCGTCGCAGTTCTGGTCGACGCCGTCGTACCAGGTCTCGCGGGCGAAGGGGTTGATGGCCGGGTCGGTGTCGTCGCAGTCGCCCGCCCGGCGCCAGCCGTCGCCGTCGGCGTCGTAGTCGTCGGCCCCGTCGCAGTTCTGGTCGACGCCGTCGTACCAGGTCTCGGTGGCGCTGGGGTTGACCGCCGCGTCGCTGTCGTCGCAGTCCAGGCCCCCGTAGAGGTCGCTGTCTTCGCCGTCGCCGTCGGCATCGTAGTCGCTCGCGCCGTCACAGTCGGCGTCGACCCCGTCGTACCAAGCGTCGACCGCGCTCGTGTTCACCGCCGCGTCGCTGTCGTCGCAGTCGACCCCGCCGTAGAGGTCGCTGTCTTCGCCGTCGCCGTCGGCATCGTAGTCGCTCGCACCGTCACAGTCGGCGTCGACCCCGTCGTACCAGGTCTCGGTCGCGCCCGGGCTCACCGCCGCGTCGCCGTCGTCGCAGTCGCCGTCGTCGGCCGCGTAGCCGTCGCCGTCGTAGTCGAAGCAGCCGATGTCGCCGCCCGACGAGACGCTCAGCGAGACCGGCGAGCTGACGAAGTCGGCGTCGCCCACCAGGGTGCCCGTGATCGCACCGCCGGCGTCGGTGGCCGTGGTGCTGCCGGAGGACTCGTCGAGGGAGAAGACGGCGTAGAGATCGGGCTCGGAGCCCGTCAGGGCGTGGCCGTCGAGACAGCCGAGCTCATCGGCCGACAGGGCCCGCTCCCAGACCCGCACCTCGTCCATGCGGCCCACCCATGGGTCGCTGTCGAAGGCCGGGGCGTTGTCGGTGTCGACGCCGAGCTGCCAGCGGGCCGACGAGAAGTCGGGCGAGCTGGAGACCGCCTGGGAGAGCTCGAGGCTGCCGTTGACGAAGAGCTGGACGAGGGAGGGGGTCACGACCAGGGCGACGTGGGTGGGGGTGCCCGTCGTGAGGGTGCCCGCGCCACAGACCACGTCGATGCCGGACTGGGTGCAGGAGTCGCCCTCGTAGTTGTTCGTGTCGCCGATCTCGATCTGCCACTGGCCCGAGATCCAGCCGAGGTAGAGCTCGTTGCGCGAATTGCTGGTGTCGACCACCTCGAGGATGGTGTGGTAGTCGGACAGATCGTCGGCCTCGACCCAGGCCTCGAAGGTGAAGCTGGTGCCGGGATCCTGGACCCCGAGGTCGATGCCGTCGGTGCCGCCGGACTGGCCCAGCTCGATGGCATTGCCCGCGGCCGCTGCGACGCCGGGCACGGCCGCGAAGATGGTGGTGAGTGCAAGAAGTGGTGAGGTCTTGCGCATGGGACTGCCCCCTGAGACGTGGCGCCGCGCTGGTGACCACGAGGATAGCCCCTGGGGGCCACGCCCGCGCCTGCCCCGTCCCCCGTCTGGAGCGACCATGCCCGCCGCCCCCGCCGAGAGCCCCGCCGACAAGATCTGCCGGAACGCCGCGGTGGTGGGGGCGCTGTCGCTGCTGCCCGTGCCGCTGGTCGACCTGTGGCTCCAGGGACGGGTGCTCCGGGCCCTCTACGAGGGCATCGCCCGAGACCACGAGATCACCCTCGAAGAGAGTGTTCTCGACGTGTTGACCGGCTTCCGGGGCAGCTACATGATGGGCTGTCTCAGCGGGGTGCTCTGGCTGCCCATCAAGATGCTGTTCCGAAAGATCATCTACGTCTTCGCGGTCAAGGACGCCTTCGACAGCTGTGTGGACGCGGGGCTGCGGGCCGAGATGCTGCGCCGGGCCCTGCGCGCCGGCGCCCTGCCCGCCGAGGCGGACGCGGTGCGCACGCTGATGGACCAGAGCCTGCGCCGCCACGGGGGCTCGCCGGTCTGGGGGGCCGTCGCCGGCCACGCCCCGGTCGCGGCGCTCCAGGGGGCCACGGGCCTGAGCAAGGCCGTGGCGGGGCTCGCCCAGCGCGGTCGGGGGGCGGCCGTGCTGGCCCGCTTCGACGAGGGGCTGGCCCAGGTGGGCGCCCCGGCCCCGGCCCCCGCAACGGCCCCCGTCGCCGCCCCCGCACCGCCCCCCGCGCCCGTGCCCTGAGCGCCGTCCGGGCGGCCCCGCCCGCCTGTGGTTGAATCCGCCCATGGTCCCCCCGCCGCCCGGCCCGCCCCCCCCTGCCCCCCGCCGCATGCTGCGGCTGGCGCTGTGGGCGCTGCTCGGGGCGGCCTTCGGGGCCACCGCCGTGGATGCCCACCAGCGCGCCGGTCTCGAGAGCGGCCCTCCCGGGTGGACCACCGAGCGCCCGGCGCTGCCCGTCCAGCTCGACAGCCTCAAGGGCGGCCTCGGCGGCGGCGGCTGGCCCCTCGACAGCCACAACGCCCTCGTCGGCCCGGCCGCCGCCGACCGCCTCGCCGTCGCGGCCACCGTGCCCACGGGGGCGACCCTGCGCCTGCTGCTGACCGACGGCAGCACCGACCTCGCGCTCGAGCTCGACCGGGCCCAGGGAGACGCGGCCCGCCTCGTGGCCACCCGCGACAGCCGCCGCCAGTCCCTGCGCTGCGACGGCGGCCGCCTCGCCCTCGCCCCGGGCGACGCCCACAGCGCCACCCTCTCTCGGGTCGGGACCACCGTGGTGGCCGAGCTCGACGGCACCCAGCAGCGCTGTGGGCTGCCCCGGATGGGCGCCTCGCGGCCGCGCATCGAGGCCGGCCTGCGCCCGGCGCGCATCGCGTCGATCGACGCCGGCGGGGTCACCACCACGGCCCCCCAGGCGGGCGGCGCCGGTCCCCTCGCCGGGGCCCTCGTGGGCGCGCTCGTGGCCGGGGCGCTCGGGGCCCTGCTGCCCGGGGTGGCCCTGCTCGCGGCCCTGCCCCTCGGCCTGGCACCGCTGCTCTCCCGGGCCGACCTCGCCGCCTGGCTCGAGGGCATGCGGATCGTGGCCGATCGTCCCGCCCTCTGGGCCCCCGGGCTCGCCGCCGCGCTGGCGGGCATCGCGGCCCTGCTGCTCGGCGCCGCCGCCGCCCTGCGCCACCCGGCCGCGCCCCCCCGGGCCCTGCCGGCCGTGGGCGGGGCGGCCCTCGGCCTCTTCGGAGTCGCCGCTTACGGCCTGGGCATCGGCATCCTCACCACCGTCGGCGGGGCGGTGGCCGGGGGCTTGCTGCCCGTGCTGGGGGCGCGCCTCTGGCCCGGCGAGGGCCCGAGCCTCGGGCGGGCCGTGGCCGCGGCCGGCGCCGTGGGCGGGGCGCTGGGCCTCGGTGTGCTGGCCCTCCAGCCCCGCTACGGCATGGCCGGCGCCGTCTTCGCCGAGGTGGGGGCCCTCGCCGTGCTCGTGCTCTGGGCCAACCTGCGGGCGGTCCGGGGCTTCAACCTCCTCTCGCTGGCGGGGGCCCTGGCCATGGTCGCGCTGGCCGACAACGGGCTGCGCTGGACGGCCCTGGGCGACCGCCTCGTGGGGGTCTCGGCCCGGTCCACCGCCGGCAGCGACCCCCAGGAAGACACGAGCCCCGCCTCGACCTGGTCGAGCTTCGAGGCCCTCGAGACCACCCGCCAGTGGAGCGACTACCCCGACCAGGACTACCCCGTGGCCCCCGCCCCCCGCCGGCCCGGGGCCCTGCGCATCGTCGCCCTGGGGGGCAGCAGCACGGGCGGCGCCTGGCAGAACGACGACCTCGACGAGTTCTGGCCCGCCGAGCTCGAGCGGGTGGTGGGGCCCCGGGTCCAGGTGGTGAACCAGGGGGTCGGCGGCTGGACCAGCTTCCACCTGCGGCGCTACCTCGAGACCCGCATCGACGACGTGGATCCCGACCTGGTCGTGCTCTACATCGGCCACAACGACGCGATGACCCCCTCGGCCCTGCCCTATGCCCAGCTCTTCACGGCCTGGCAGTCCCGGGACGACTGGCGGCTCGGGCTCTCGGAGCGCCTCGGCTCCCACCCCCTCTACCAGCTCTTCCGCCACGCCCTCGTGAGCGGCCTGCTGGCCGACGCCCAGGGGGTCGCCGTGCCCCCCGAGGACCTCGCCGACAACCTCGCGACCGTGGTGGGGCTGGTGCGGGCCCGCGGCGGCCGGGTGGTGCTGGCCCTCGAGGGCATCTCGCCCAGCGCGGCGCCGCTGGACCGGTGGGCGGCCGTGATGCAGGCCGAGGCCGAGGCGCCCGACGTGCTCTATGTCGACACGGCGGCGGCCCTCGCCACGGCACCGGGGGGCCGCATGTTCCTCGACGCCTGCCACCTCAGCGAGGCGGGCCACGCCGTGGTCGCCCGGTCGGTGGCCGGGGCCCTCGACGCGGCGGGGTGGCTGCCCTAGCCGTCGGGGTGGCGCCGGGCCCCCGGGGCGGCCAAGGCGATCCAGCGCATCACAAGGGTGACCTGGAGCGCGCTCATCATGACCTGGAAGCTGCGGCCGTCGCGGCTCTCGAGCACGAGGGCGTGGGAGCCGAAGGCCCCCTCGTTGTCGGTGACCACCGTGCCCTGCTTGCGCGAGACCTGGCGCCAAGCGCCGGCGATCTGGTCGGGGTGCTCGAAGAGCAGCTGCTCGGCCTTCCCGCCGCCGAGCACCCCCTTGAAGAAGGCCATGGCGACCATGCCCACGGCCACCAGGCCGAAGAAGCCCGCCACCGCCCAGACGGCGATGTGGGTGCGCAGGGGCGCCGCCTGGAGCTCGCTGTCGAGGCCGAGCAGGTCGAGGGCCAGCATGAACAGCCCGAGGAAGCCCGTGAGGGCGCCCACGCCGAGCTGGATGAGGATGGTCTTGATGCGGCCGCGGCGCACGGCATCGCGGGCGCGATCGCGGGTCTTGCGGCCCGCCGGGTCGAGGTCCATGGGTCAGCCTCCGAGCAGCGCCGGAATGGTCGAGCTGTGGAGCTGGTGGGCCTGGGCGCGGCTGGCGATGCCGGCCTGCTGCATGATCTGCAGGGCGGTGAGCTCGCTGGTGAGCTCGGCCATGTCGGCGTCGCGGATCTGGCCCTCGGCGCTGGAGAGGGCGGCCAGCTGGTCGTGGTGGAAGGCGACGGCGGCCTGGAGGCGCCGCTCGGAGCCCCCGAGGGTGGCGAGGCCCCGGCCCACCGTGAGCAGGGCGTCGTCGAGCAGGTCGAGGGCCTCGCGGGCCCCCGCCACGGTCGAGACCGCCGTCTCGGAGATGCCGAGGGTGGGGGTGGTGGCGTCGACGGGGAAGCCGAGGGTGATGCGGTCGGCGTCGGTGTTGCCGATGCCGGCCTGGACCTCGAGGGTCGGCAGGGGCCGGGCCTTGGCGATGACGTCCTGGGCGATGTTGTCGAGCATCGCGGCATAGCCGACACCAAAGGCGTTCATGTCCTGCACGCTGCCGCCGGTGGCCGTGGCGATGTCGTCGAAGTCGCCCCCGAAGGAGCCGAGCACGGTCATGGCGTGGACCGTGAAGCCCGCCTCGGCGAGGGCCGTGGCCGTGCTGGCCTCGGTGGCGCCGGTGAGGGCGACCTCCTGGCCGCGATCTGAGGCGTAGAGCACGAGCTTCTGGGTCGCCGTGGCCCGGAAGCCGTTCTTCTCGGGGCCGTCCGTGCCGTCGACGGGCACCACGCCGGTCTGGTCGAGCATCGTGGTGTAGGGGTCCATCAGCCCGAGGCCCGTGTTGGAGAAGGCCGCGAGCGCGGCATCGTAGACGTCGGCGTCGCCCGTGAGCCGCTGGTAGACCGTCGCGCCGTCGATCGGATCGGAGGAGTTCGCGACGCCCACGAGGCCCATCTTCACGTCGAGGCCCGCGTCGAGCAGGGTCTGGCGCATGCCGGGCAGCTCGGCCTGGAAGCCGGGGATCTCGAGCCCCATGCTGTCGGAGAGGTCGATCATCACGAGGATGTCGACGTCGCCGGGCGCCAGCAGCTTCTGGTTGCCGAACTGCGAGACGTTGGCCGTGCGATCGATCTCGCGCATCAGCTCGCCGTACTCGTCCTGGAGGTACTGGCGCTCTTCGTCGGCGAGGGTGGCCGAGGCGCTGGCCACCGCCAGCTCGCGCATGCGCTGGAGCAGGTCGGTCACCTCGTGGAGCCCGCCCTCGGCGGTGTGGGTCATCTCGATCGCGTCTTCGACGTTGCGCAGGGCCATCTCGGCCGAGCGGATGTCGGTGCGGAGGTCGGTCGAGACCCCGAGGCCCGCGGCGTCGTCGGCGGCCTCGTTGATGCGCAAGCCGCTCGACAGCCGCTCGAGAGAGCGGCGCAGGCTTCCTTGGGTCCGGAGCCCGTGGCGATCCAGGGCACCGGCCCCGGCGGGGGCGCGAATGGTGAGCACGTTGACCAGGATGACGTGTTTGGCGGGGTTCTCATCCCGTCGGACGAGAGTCGGGCCCGGCTGCAGACGGGCCTGCCCCCTGTGTCCTCGGTCGATCCGCGGCCGGCTTTGACCGCTGGGCCCAGATCTGGCGTCCGCGATCGTGCCCGGCGGGCGGGCGGCACCGGGTGCGCCCCGGTGGGGCACGGCGAGACGGTCCCGGGCCCCGATCTCGGCCCGGCGGCGATCGCGCCCTCAAGTGTGGGCCCGCCAATCCCGTTCTGACCAGTGGAGACACCGAGGTGGGCCGTCCGCCTCTCGACCGCCCGGAGCCCGCCATGTCCGCCCCACTGCTCGCCCTCGCCCTCGCTCTCGGCACCGCACCGGCCGAGGCCACCCAGTACGCCCACGTGCTCGACATGCAGGGGCTGATGGACAGCGCCGACCGCGTCGTCCGGGGCCGGGTGATCAAGACCCACGGGCACTGGACCGACGGCGGCTACATCGAGACCGAGGTCGTCATCGATGTCTCCGAGACCTTCCTGGGCGAGCGCAGCCCGACGATGACGGTGATCGCGCCGGGCGGCCGGGCGGCCAATGTGGAGGGCCAGGAGGTCGAGCTCCACATCGAGGGCGCCGCCACCTTCGAGGTCGGCCAGGAGGTCGTCGTCTTTGCCCGGGGCCGCACCATCGTGGGCTTCGGCCAGGGCGCCTTCCTCGTCGAGCAGGACCGGGCCGTGCGCGGCCTGGGCAACCCGATGCCGGGCCACGAGCTGGCCATCGACCTGAACCGCACCTTCGGCCTGCGCGACGAGGCCGACACCTGCCTGCGCAACCACCTGCGCTCGTCCTACGGCGAGGGCTGGGCCCTGCGCACGGCGGCGACCACCCGGCTGGGCCCCGACGAGGTGGCCGTCTTCGAGGTCACGCTGCTCGCCGACACCGAGTACAAGCTCCAGGGCTGTGCCGACCAGCTGGCCGAGGGCACGAGCATCATGCTGACCGACGCCAGCGGCAAGCAGCTCGTCCGCAGCTCGGGCGACCGCGACCCCTCGCTGGTCTACGTGCCCGAGACGACGGGCACCTACTACATCGGGCTGAGCGCCGAGGGCATGGCCGCCGACGTCTGGCGGACGGCCCTGAGCGTGGGCGTGAGCTACCGGGAGTTGGCGGGGGGGAGGCCCCCCCGCAATGGGGCGTCCGGGGTGGATACCCCGGCCACCCCATCCCCCCCGCTCGCGCTGACCCTCCGGGTCGAGGCGTGCGCGCGGAGGTTGTCCGCCAGAGCGCGGAGGTCGTCCGCCAGGGCGCGGCCACCCCCTCCCCCCCGCTCGCGCTGACCCTCCGGGTCGAGGCGGGCGCGCGGAGGTTGTCCGCCAGAGCGCGGAAGCCGTCCGCCAAGGCGCGGCCACCCCATCCCCCGCTCGCGCTGACCCTCCGGGTCGAGGCGGGCGCGACGCGGCTCAGCGCGCGAGCTCCAGCACGCCGGCGGCCTGCTCCAGGCGGGCGGCGACGCGGCCCACCTTGGTGTCGGGACCGCCGAGGTCGGCGATGGCGGCGAGGGTGCCCTTCACGTCGCCCTTCGAGGCGGCGGCGACGCCGCTGGCGACGGCCGAGAGGCGGGTGTCGGGGGGGGCCATGGCGGCGAGGCCCGACAGCGTGCGGGGCAGGTCGCCGGTGGCCACGCCCCGGGCCACGTCGATGGCGGCCCCGACCAGCCCCAGCTCGTCCTTGACGGCGGCCTGGATCTTGCGCGGATCGGGCACCTGCCAGGCGACGCCGAAGTCCTCGGGGGTGGGCTGGCGGTGGGTGGCGCGCCAGGTGGCGAGGTCGTCGGCGGTGGCGGCCAGCTCGTCCTGCACGGCGTCGAGGGGGCCCACGACCACGGGGTGGTTCGCCCGGGGCAGGGTGGCCAGGATGGGGGCCTGCGCGGCGGGCACCCGCGCCACACC
>CAXQUZ010000224.1:0-2354 GCA_964226865.1 Myxococcota bacterium
GGTGTCGTCGAAGGTGAGGCGGTGGCCCGAGCGGGACTGGAAGACCCGCAGGTTGTTCTCGCCGTCTTCGTTGGCGTAGGGCGGCACGTCGACGCCGTTGTAGAGCGAGCCCACCACGATGGCGTGGTTGAAGTCGCCGTGGACGAAGGCGACCAGCACCTCGTCATCGACCTCGGGAATGGTCATCCAGCCGCGCTTCTGGCCGGCCATGGGCATGACCAGGCGGGCCCAGAAGGACTGGGGCATCTCGGGCAGCAGGGGGAACTTGAGCTTCACCCGGCCCATGTTCTCGGGGTCTTGGTTGTCGATGACGATAGCCTCGACGAGGCCCGGCATCTGGCCGGAGACGGGGCGTCCGTAGCGGTCGGTGACCTTTGGCATGTGGCCCTCCGGTGCAGCAAGAAGTGGCGGGGTGCGGGCGGCCAGCGGGCGCCCCGCAGAGAGACGGCCTCGGGGGAGGCCCGAGACGACGGCGCTGGGCACGGCGGCCCCAGTGCACCGGTGGCGCAGAGGACGCGGCGCGCGCAGGCCACCGCTGTGCCCGCTGACAATAGCGGCCCCGCCGCCCCCCGGTCAAACGGCCACGATGACAACACGATGACAGCCGCAGGCGCCTGGAATGGGCTTCTGCACGCCATCTTCGGCGGAACCCGGTGCGCGTTGGCACCACCCGGGGGCGCTTCAGCGGCGGCCGCGGCGGCCCCGGGGGGGCGCGGTGTCGAGGGGGCCCGTCTCGGGCCACCGGGTCGTGTCACAGACCTCGGCCCCGGCGGCCCGGGCGCGGGTGAGGTCGGCCCGGCGGAGGTCGGCCCCGCAGAGCTTGGCGCCGTCGAAATTGGCCTCGGTGAGGATGGCGCCCTGGAGGTCGGCCCCGGTCAGGTCGGCGCCCGAGAGATCGGCCCGGGCGAGCTGGGCCTCGGCCAGCACGGCATCGCGGAGGGCCGCCCCGGCGAGGTTGGCCCCGTCGAGCTGGGCGCCCCGGAAGCGGGCGCCGACGAGGTTGGCCCCCGGCAGCTCGGCCTCGGCCAGCACGGAGTTGTCGAAGACCGCCTGGTCGAGGCGCGCGTCGCTGAGGTCGATGCGGCCGAGATCGAGCTTGGCGAGCTGGGCGCCGGGGGCCTGGAGGCCCTGGGCCTGGCCGCCCGGACCCACCGCCCGGGGGGGCGGCCCGCCAGTGCCGAAGGTGGTCGTGCGATCGAAGAGGGCGAGCGAGAAGTCGGCGCCCTCGGGGTCGATCTCGAGGCTGGCCCGGCGGAGGTCGGCCTCGCGGAAGCTCGCGTCCCAGAGGCGATCGGCGCTGAGGGTCGCGCCCCGGAGGTTGGCCTTGTCGAAGCGGGCGCCCGTGGCCCGCACCCCCGAGAGGTCGGCGGCCTCGAGGTGGGCGCCCGTGAGGTCGGCCTCGCGCAGATCGGCGTGGCCCAGCTTGGCCTCGTGCAGGTAGGCCCCCCGCAGATCGGCGGCCCGGAGCACGGCCCCGCGGTGGTCGGCCTTGGGCACGCTGAGGTGGCTCAGGGTGCGCGCCCAGAGGGTCTCGAGGGCCGTGTAGCCGGTGGCGAGCTGGCCCAGCACGAAGCCGCTGGCCAGCACGAAGGTGGGGAGAATGACCACCTGGACCGAGTTCCAGAGGGCACGGCGGCGCTCGGCGATGTGGCGCTGGACGTAGGTGTCGTCGTAGACCGTGCGGGAGCGCTCGTAGAAGCTGCGCTCGGCCGCCGTCCGGAGCACGAGGTCCTCCACCTCGCGCCGCACCTCTTCGAGGTGTTGCTCGGGCAGCAGGTCTTCGTCCTTCTGGCCCCCCTGGAGCCAGAGGTTGAAGCCCTGGTGGAAGAGCTGGCGGGCCCGGTTGCGGCCGGTGCCCTCCTCGCCGTACTGCTGGATGCGGAAGATCAGGGCCTCGTGGGCGATGCGGTAGGTGCGCTCGCCGGGCCAGCGGCCGTCCAGGAAGCCGTGGATGATGCGCCAGCGGTCTTCGAGGTCGCGGAGCACGGCCCGGCGCCGCTCGGGGTCGACGGCGTGGCTCACCAGCTCGGACTCGGGGGCGGGGCGGCTGGTGGGGGAGCCCGGGAGGTGGGTGAGGGCGCGCAGCATCTCCTTGGCGACGCCCTGATCGGTGGTGCCCAGCCCGCCCACGGCCTCGTCGAGGATGCGGCCGAGGATGCCCCGGGCGCCGCCCAGCCGCCGGCGGTAGTGGTCCCGCCGGATGACCGCGCCCGTGTCGTCCTCGCGCATCATCTCCCAGAGGCGGGCGCCGACGGCCTGGATGCGGGGGGTGGCCTCGCCGGCCGTGTCGCTCAAGAGATCGGCCACGATCTCGTCCAGCAGACCGTCTTCGAGATCGGAAGAGCGTCGTGGAG
>CAXQUZ010000225.1:0-10924 GCA_964226865.1 Myxococcota bacterium
CACCGGCAGCAGGTTGTCGAGCACGAGGTAGGCGCCAAGCACGAGGCGCGCCGGCACCAGCAGCACGTTGACGTAGATGGGAAAGAGGGCCACCAGCAGCCGCACCCGGTTGCGCGGGAAGAGCAGGAAGTAGGCCCCCAGCACCCCCGAGATCGCCCCCGAGGCGCCGATCATCGGCACGTCCGTGAGCCCGTTGAGCAGCACCTGGCCCCCGGTCGCCACCACCCCGGCCGCCAGCCAGAAGAAGAGGTAGCCAGCGCGGCCGAGGCGGTGCTCGATGTTGTCGCCGTAGATCCACAGGAACAGCATGTTCCCGGCGAGGTGGGCGACGCCGCTGTGGAGGAACATGCTGCCGAAGAGGGCGCCCAGGGTGGGGCGGGTGGCCACGAAGGCGTGGGCCTGGACGAAGACGTCCCAGCGGTCAAGGCTCACGAGCAGCAGGGCCGGGTCGACGCCCGGGTTGCGGGCCGCCAGCGCCGCCAGCAGCTCCCGGGTCGCCGGGTCGGCCGGATCGACCGCCTGGAGCGACAGGGGCAGGCTCAACAGCAGGTAGACCAGCACGTTGAGCGCGATCAGCCCCAGGTTCACCCAGGCCGTGAAGCGCCGGGGGTTGGGGGTGTCGCCGATGGGGAAAATCATGGGGGGGCCCAGGGCCGGGGCGCGGGGGCCCATCGTCACCCGCAGGCGCGGGCGCGGCAAGGCGACGGTCCCGCGCCGGCACTGGGGCGTCTTGCCCTGGGGCAGAAGGCCACAGTGCCCCCCGGCGCCCCGCCCCGCCGCGGCCACCCGGCGCCCGAACCACCGAGAACGGCTCACACATCAGCTTCTTGGGCAAGACCCCAACTCTGGCACGGGGGTTGCTCAGGGGCTGGCCATCGGGACCCTGTGGGGCCCGAGAGCGGTCCTCCCGCCCGAATTGGTCTGGGCGGAGGGGGACCGACTCCCCGACCACCGCGTGCTCCGCTGCGAGCCGTGGAGTGACCATGACCCGCACCCTCATCTCCCGCTCCGTCCTCGTCCTCGCCGTCTCCGCCCTCGTCGCCGGCTGCATCGGCAAGCCCGCCAAGGGCGACACCGCCGCCGCCCAGGGCGCCGACACCGCCGCGGTCGCCGCCGACGACACCGCCGCCGCCCAGTGACGGTGCCGGGACAGCGGGCGGGCCCTCCCCCGTCCGCTGTCCCGCCCTCCGGGGCCGCCGGGCCACCGGCGCACTAAGGGGGCGCCATGCCGCCCCGCCCCGTGATCGGCGCCCTCCTCCTGGCCGCCTGCCGGCCGGAGGCCCCGCCGCCGCCCCTGCGCCACCACGCCTATGTGTGGCAGCGCCAGTGGACCCCCGCCGTCCAGGCCGCCGTGGCCGCGCCGCCCGCGGGCCTGGACGGCCTCGCCCTGCTGGCCGCCGAGCACGGCCCCGCCGGCACAGTCTGGACGGGGCTCTGGGATCCCGCCCTGCGCGCACCGCTCCAGGCGCGCGGCCCCCTGCGCCTCGTGCTGCGCTTCGCGGACGCCGAGGATGCCCTCGACCCCGCCGTCCTGGGGGCGACCGTGGCCGCCCTGCGCGACCGGGCCGCCGGCGCCGGCCTCCCGCTGGCCGAGCTCCAGCTCGACGCCGACGTGCCCACCGCCCGCCTCTCGGACTGGGCTGCCGCCCTCGCCTCGCTGCCGGCCACCGCGGCGGAGCTCACGGTGCTCAGCCTGCCGGACCACGCCTGCGCGCCCGGCTGGGCCGCCGTCGACGCCGCCGTCGATCGCATCGTGCTCCAGGTCCACTCCGTACCCCTCGCCGGCCGGTCGGGCCCCACCCTGCTCGACACCGACCAGGCGGATGCGTGGCTCGACCGGGCCCTCGGCTGCACGACCCGGCCCCTCACCGTGGCGCTGCCGACCCACAGCCTGCGCGACCGCCACACGGGCGCCCTGGTCCGGGCCGACCCCGCCGCGGTGGCGGCCTGGCTGCCCACCCTCGCCGGCCGCCCGGGGCTCGCGGGGGTGGCCTGGTTCCGGCTGCCCGTGCTCGGCGACCCCCACACCTGGACGGGCGCGGCCCTCTCGGCCGTGCTCGCCGGCCGTGCCCCCACCCGGGGGCTCTCGGCCACGCTCGGCCCCCTGCCCGCCGACTGGGGCGCCGGCGCCACCGCCCGGGGCCAGGCCCTCACGGTCGCGGCGACGGGCGAGGACCACGTGCCCCTGCCGGCCCTCGAGCTCTGCGCCGACGGCCCCTTCGCCGCCGCGCCCGCCTCCCTGGCCTACCAGCCCGCCCCCACGGCCCCGCAGGGCTGCCAGGCCCACCTCCCGCCCCCCGGGCTGGTGGCCCCGGGAGCCCCGGTGGTCGCCCTGCTGGTCGCCGCCGACCGTCCCGTCCGCGTGCGCCCCCGCCCGCCGGACTCGGCCGCCCCCTGATGCCTCCCCGTCCCGAGCCTGCCATGCCTGCCGTGCCTCCGGGCGCCCCCGCCCGCCCCCGCCGCCGCGCCCGGGCGGCCGTCCTCCTCGCCGTCGCCCCCGCGCTGCTGGCGGGCCGCCCCGCCCGGGCCTGTGGGCCCTTCTACCCCCACAGCCTGCTGTCTTCCTGGAGCGAGGCGCCCCTGCTCTCGGGCCCCCACGGCGACCTCGTGGCCCTCCTCTCGGCAGCGGGCCCCGGGCCCGGGCCCGGGGTGGTGGGCAGCCGCCTCTCCCCCGCCCAGGCCGAGGACCAGGCCGCCGCCACCGAGCTCGCGGCGCTCCCCCCGGCCGCCCAGACCGCCCGCCGGGACTTCCGCCGCGCCCTCGATCAGGCCCGGCGCGGCCGCGGCCCCCTCCCCGACGGGAACAGCCTGCCTGCGGACATTCCCGAGCCGTGGCGCGCCTATCTGGACGCCGCCTGGCTGCACGCGGCGGGCGAGCCGGAGGCGGCCCTCGCCGGCTTCCTGGCCCTGGCCGCCCGGCCCCCCGCCGAGACGGGCAGCCGGGGGCTCTGGGCCACCTACATGGTCGCGCGCCTCACCGGTGCGCCCGCCGCCCACGCTGCGCTCCACGCCCGGGTGGCCGCCGGCGCGCCCGACCCCCTCGGCCTCAGCGCGGCCGCCCTCGGCTGGGAGGCCCGGGAGCTGTGGGCCGCGGGGGAGACCGCCGCCGCCCTCGACCGCTACCGCCGCCAGCTGCTCGCCGGCGACCCCAGCGCGCGCCGCTCGCTGGAGATCCGGCTCGACGAAGCCATGGACGACCCCGCCCGCCGCAGGGCCGCCATGGCCCACCCGGCGGTGGCCACCGCCCTCGCTGCCTGGATGGTGACCCCCCAGCCCCGGCCCGACCAGCGGGCCGCCTGGCTCGCCGCCCCGGAGAGCGCCGCGGTCGCGGCCGAGCTCCAGGCCTGGGTGGCCTGGCTGGCCCGCGACCTGCCCCGGGCCCGCGCGGCCCTCGCCGCCGCGCCCCCCTCCCCGCTCACCCACTGGCTGGGCGCCCGGCTCGCCATGATCGACGGCGACGTGGACGCGGCCCTGGCCGCCCTCGCGTCCGCCCGCTTCCCCCCCGACCTGGCCTGGCAGTGCCAGTGGGGGTCCCGCATGGCCGACGAGAGCGGCCCGGCGGCGGTGCGCCCCGCAGAGGAGGTGGCGAGCGAGCGGGGGGCCCTGCTGCTGCGGAGCGGCGCGCACACGGCGGCGGCCCGGGCCTTCGCCGAGGCCGGCAACTGGCGCGACACGGCCCACGTGGTCGACCGGGTGCTGACCCTCGACGAGCTCGAGACCGCCCTCGACGACGGCCTGCTCGCGGCCCTTCCCGAAGACCAGCGTCCCCAGCTCCAGGCCCTCGTGGCCCGGCGCCTCACCCGGGCCGGCGCCCTCGACCGGGCCCGGGCCCTCCACGGTCCGGCCGAGCAGGCCTGGCTGGACGCCGTCGTGGCCGGCCAGGAGAGCGACACGGCCGCGGGTCTCTGGGAGGCCGCCCGCCTCGTGCGTGCCCACGGCATGGCGCTGATGGGCACCGAGCTCGAGCCCGACGTGGCCTGGCTCGACGGCAGCTTCGCCTTCGGGGTCGCCCGCCGGGACGAGGCCGGCCTGCTCGCCCCCACCCCCGACGAGCGGGGGCGCATGGCCGCCCACGCCCCCACGCCCGACACCCGCTTCCACTACCGCCACGTCGCCGCCGCCCTCGCCTGGGAGGCCGCCGCCCGCATGCCGGCCGACGACCCGATGGCGCCCCGGGTGCTCTGCACGGCCGGGCGCTGGCTGATGGTGCGCGACCCCGCGGCCGCCGACCGCTTCTACAAGGCCATGGTCTGGCGGGCCTGGGGCACCCCCCTCGGCACCCAGGCCGACCAGCTGCGCTGGTTTCCCCCCGCTGCCGACTGCGCGGTGACCGCGCCCCCCACCACCGCCGCGCCGCCCGGGCCCTGGGCCCGCCTGGTGGACTGGCTCGGCGGGGACGGGCGCTAGGGCGCGGCGGCGAAGACCTGGGCCAGCAGGCCCACCACCTCGTCCACCGAGGTCGCCCGCCCGATGACGTCCGTGCGCCGCCCGTCGACCGCCTGGCCGGCGAGGCGGGCGCTCCAGCCCTCGCCGAGATCGAGCGCGACCACGGGCTTGCCGTGCTGCCAGGCGAGGGCAAGCTCGCTCAGGGTGCCGGCCCCCCCGCCCACGGCCACGACCGCGTCGGCGCTGTGGATGAGCACGAGGTTGCGGGCCCGGCCGATGCCGGTCGCGACGACCACGTCCGCCCAGGGGTTGGCCGCCGCCGGATCCTCGCCCGGCAGCACGGCGACCACCCGGCCCTCTTCCCAGCCCTGCGCCTGGCGGGCCCCCTTGGAGGCCGCCGCCATGACGCCCCCGAGGCCGCCGGTCAGCACCCGGTGGCCCGCGTCCACGAGCGCCGCCCCGAGGGCCTCGGCCGCCGCCATCAGGGCCGGGGAGCCCGACGCCCCCCCACAGACCGCCACGCTGCGCCGCCGGCCGCTCACGACGCGGGCCGCCGGGCGACGAGGGCCTGGTGGCCAGCGAAGCCGAAGGCGCGCAGCCAGAACTGCACCGGGAACTCGATGAGGAACCAGGTGAGGAAGATGAAGGGGCCGAGCACCTTGTCGACCCAGGGCGGCGGCGCACTGCGGGGGGCCACCCAGTCGTGGACCATGCCGCGGAAGGAGAGCGACCACTCGATGGGCATGAGCATGGTCTGGTGGTGGACCATCTCGAGACCGGCCTTCTCGACGGTCTTCTGGAGGGTGGCCGGCGAGAAGTGGACCGTGTGCTGGGGCACGAAGAGGGGCATCCAGTGGCGGCCCCAGAACCAGCGCCAGAAGGAGCGCCAGTTGGGCACCTCGATGAGCACGAGGCCGCCGGGCTGGAGCAGGGCCCGGGTGGCCGTGAGGGTGGCGACCGGGTCGGGATCGTGCTCGAGGCACTCGAGGAAGCTGATGATGGAGTAGCGGCCCTGGTGTGCCGGGTCTTCGGCGAGCTCGGCCGCCGTGCCGACGTGCAGCCCCGCCGCGATGCCCTTGTCCTTGAGCACGCTGGCGGCGATGGAGGGGGCGTCCATGTCGACCCCCGAGACCGCGCAGCCCCGCTCCTCGTGGGCCTTGGCGAGGAAGCTGCCGTAGCTGCAGCCCACGTCGAGGATGTGGTCGTCGGCCGTCACCGGGCGGACCTTCTCGATGGTGGCGATGCGGTAGATGTTGAGCAGGTGGCCGAAGGGCTGCTCGTACATCTCCTTGATCTGGCTGCCGTCCTTCGAGTAGGTGTCGCTGTAGTAGAAGCCGAGGGCCTCGCCGGGCACGGGCCGGGGGCGGGTCTGGACCAGCTCGCAGGCCTCACACATCTGGACCTGGTAGACGCCCGGCTTGAACCAGATGCGGTCGCGCACCCCCGTCAGCACGGTGCGGAAGCGCTCGGCGCCGCAGAGCACGCAGGGGATGGTCTCGACCGGCACCGGGGCCTCGACGCCCGGGGGCAGGGCGGAGGGCGGCGCGTTGCGGGGCTTCACGATGGGGCTCCAGGGGCGGGGATGCTGCGGCCCTTCCATACCGCCGTGCCGCGGGAGGTGCGCACCGCCGAGCCGACCAGCAGGGCGAGGAGCACCCCGAAGCCGAGCGGCCAGGACAGGGCGAAGCGGCGGTCGTGGCCCGAGAGGCCGTCCATGCGCAGCCGCAGGACCAGCATCACGAGCGCGCTGGCGGCCCCCCAGAGGCCCCACTCGAGACCGACGAGGCCGGCCAGGGCGAGGGGCGGCAGCAGCCAGGGCGCCAGGGTGAAGAAGAAGACGAAGGCCAGGGCCCCGCCGAGCCGATCCCAGCGCCGCTCGAGGCCCGCGAAGAGGTTCTTCGTCCAGCCGTCCCAGATCTCGCCGAGGGTGGTGTACATGCGGGTCGAGAAGAGCGCCGGCATGAGCACGATGCCGTTGCGCAGCCCGGCGGCCATCGTGGCCCGCGCCATGCCGACATCGTCGAGAACATCGCCCTGGACGGCATGGTGGCCACCAAGGGCCCGCCAGGCCTCGGCCCTGAAGAGCATGAACTGGCCGTTGGCCATGGGCGGCCGGTCCACCCGCTCGAGGTCGTTGACCACCGACAGGGGCCGCCCGAGCAGCAGCAGGGTCACCACCGCGGGCTGGACGACCTTCTCCCAGAAGCTCACCAGCTCGAGGTCGCCGTAGCCGCTGAGCAGGTCGAGGCGGTGGGCCTCGGCGTGGGCCAGGGCGAGCCGCAGGGCGGCGGGATGCAGCACGACGTCGGCGTCGAGGAAGAGCAGGCGGTCGGGGGGCGGCGCCGCGGCGAGGGCGGCCTCGGCGGCCCGCTGGCAGGCCCAGGGCTTGCCCATCCAGCCGGCGGGCAGGGGGCCCCCGCCGCCGTCGATGACCGTCAGGCGGTCGGTCTCGGCAGCGAGGCCCGCCAGCAGCGCGCCCGTGCCGTCGGTCGAGCCGTCGTCCAGCACCACGACCCGGCAGGGCGGCTGGTGGTCCTGGGCCAGCACCCCGCGCACACAGGCCGCGATGACCTCGGCCTCGTCCCGGGCGGGCACCACCACCGTGACCGCGAGGGCCGGCGCCGGCGCGGCCTTGGGAGCGGCCGGATCGAGCACCCAGTCGACCTCGTCGGCCCGCCGGAAGCTCGCCCGGAGCAGCGAGAGCCACAGCAGCAGGCAGAGCAGCAGCCAGAGCCGGGCGGCCCAGGCGAGCACGAGCAGGGCGGTGGCCACGGCTCAGCCCTCCGCGGCCGCGAGGATGCGGCCCCACTCGGTGTCGTCGACGGCGATGACCGGATCCTTGACCTGGCCGTCCGGCGCCCCGGCGGCCACCCGGGCGGCGCGCCAGCGGGCATAGGTGCCGGGGGGCAGCACCCGGGCAGCGGCCGGGTCGATGCGCTCGGAGCTTCGCTTGGCCTCGTACTCGATGTTGCCTTGCTGGAGGGCCTCGTCGAAGGCCCGGGCCAGCCGATCGGCCGCCGCCTCCGGCACCCCCTCGGCGGCGAGCTCGAAGCGGGGCACCCCGGCCCAGTCGATGCGCACGGTGAAGCCCACCGGCGCGAGGCCCGTGGCGGCGGCGGCGTCGCGCAGGGCCAGGGCGACCTGGGCCTCGGTGACCTTCTCCCCCGTCGCGTTCAGCCACCGGCCCGTCTTGCCCACGAAGCGCATGACGGGGGTGTTCAGGCAGCGCCCCACCACCTCGAGGGTGTCGCGGAGATCGTAGCGCAGCAGGCCGTTCTCACCGCTCAGCACCAGCCGCACCCGCTCGCCCTGCTCGAGCTCCCAGAGCCACCGGGGGCGGCCGTCGTCGCCGATGAATTCCATGAGGTGGCCCAGGGGCCAGAGCACCCCGCCGGGCCAGTCGTCGCCGAGGGGGATGGCGAAGGTGCCCTCGCTGGCGGTGATGCCGACCTCGCGCACGGGCACCGCGGCGCCCAGGGCCTCGGGCAGGCGCTGGACGAAGTAGCCCGCCGGGCCGCCCTTCCAGCAGTTGACCAGGGCCAGGGGCCACAGCTTGGCCGGCCGCCAGTCGGTGGGCGGGGTCTGCTTGCGGAGCCGCAGCTCGAGGGTGCGGCGGGTCCAGCGGGAGAGGCCGGCCGCCGGACCGTGGCGCAGGGTGCCCGCCGCGAGGTCGCGCGACAGGGGCTCGCGCCACTCGAGCAGCCGGCGACAGAGCAGCAGCACGGTCGAGGGGTTGGCGGTGGTGATGCTGGCGATGTCGGCCTGGAGGGCGAAGCGCAGCAGGGTGTACCACTTGAGGCGGTCGGGCTTCAGGGCATAGACCGAGGTGGGCACGGGGTAGCGCAGCTTCACGTACCAGGGCTGGCGCCGGTGCATGCGGCCGGTGTTGCTGCCGATGGGCAGGCCGCCGGGGGAGCGGGCGTGGGCCGCGGGCGAGACCATCGTGAGGGCCCGGCCCTTCGTGACCGCCTCGTGGTCGCGCACCATCGACAGCACCCACATGGCCTGGGCCTCACCGACCGAGCGGGCCCAGGTGGGGGTCACGGGGAGGTGCTTGGGGCGCCCGGTCGTGCCGCTGGTCTCGAGCAGCATCGTGACCCGCTCGCGGGTGAGGACGTCGCGCTCGCCGGCGGCGACCCGGTCGAGCCAGGGGAGCAGCGCCCCGTGGGTGGCGAGGGGCAGGGCCGAGCGCCAGTCCTCGAGGCTCTTGACCCGGTCGAGCTTGTGGCGGTCGCCGTAGCGGGTGCCGCGGGTGAGGCGCAGCAGCACCTGGAGCCGCTCCTCCTGGGCCGCCCGGGGGTCGGCCAGCCCGGCCCGGAAGCGTTCCACGAGCTTGCGGCGTCCGGCGTAGAGCAGGCGGTAGGGACCGTGGCCCTCGGGCCCCAGCGGAAAGGGACGGGCGCGGTCGGACGGGTCGGGGTCGGGGGCAGGGCGCGACATCGGGCGGCAGCTCCACCGGGACGTGGGGGCATGGGCGGGACGGGCCCCTATGGTGCCAGACGGCGGCCTGGCGGGCGTGGAACCACCGTTGACACAACAAGAGCCACCCGATACCCGCCCCTGCGGACGCCTTCTCCAGGTGGCCCGTCTCTGTCGTTCTCCAGGCGCCCTCCTCCCGCGCCGGCCGAGCGGCCCCCCCACCGCGGCTCCCCGCCCCGGTGCTCGCGCGACCAGCTCGCGTCCGGCAGCCCGCCCGGACCCTGGCCCTCCCCTCCCCCGCTTCGCGAGTGACACATGAACATCGGCGACTCCGTCCGCGACGCCTCTGGCACCGCCTGGCAGGTCACCGCCTCCTACGGGCGGGGCACCTGGGCCCGCAGCTGGGGCCTCCGGGCGCCCGACGGGACCGAGGGGCTGCTGCGCGTGCCGCTGGCCGTGGCCGACCTGGGCGGCGATGCCCGCCTGGCCGCCGCCTGCGCCGAGATCCTGGGCGAGCAGGCCCGCCTGGGCCGCGAGGCCGCCCCGCCGATGGCCCCCACCGTCCAGACCGCCGAGCTCGACGGCCGCGCGGCCCTCATCCAGGGCCGGCGGGGCCAGCCCTGGAGCGAGTGGATCACCGGCGGCCACACCACCCACGCCATCCTCGGCGCCGCCGCGGCTCTCACCCGCGCCCTCATCACCCTCGTCCCCACCGCCGGCGTGCACGGCGAGCTGGGCCCCGACACGGTCTGGGTCGACGAGCGGGGCGGGATCACCCTCATCGACGGCGCCACCCCGACGCTCCGCCGCCACCAGCCCATGCTCCACGCCGCGGCAGGCAGCGCCGGGCGCCCCTGGCGGGCCCCCGAGCTACGGGGGGTCAGCGCGCCCCTGCCCCTGAGCGCCGCCAGCGACACCTACGCCGTGGGCATGCTGGTCTACCAGGCCCTCTGCGCGGGCGCCGAGCGGCTGCCGGAGCTGCCCGTCGACGGGCTCGACAAGGCCACGAAGGTCGCGCTGGCCGATCGCATCACCAACCGGCTCCAGGCCGAGCCCGCCAACGCCCGCTTCCACGCGCGGCTCAGCGAGCGGCTCACCTCGACCCTGAACCGCGCCCTCAGCCGCGAGACCAGCCCCTCGCCCCCCTTCCGCTTCGGCCACCTCGCCGAGCTGGCCGAGCGCCTCGACCAGCTCGCCGCCATGGTCCACCCCAGCGTGGCCCAGGCCGGGCGGCTGATCTTCGACCTGAAGGCCGGCGACGACGCCTTCTCCAGCGACGACGAGGTGGGCTTCACCTGCTCGGTGGCCTGCAGCCCCGGCGTCGACTCCCACGAAGAGATCGCCACGGGCATCGCGGTCTTCGACGCCGACAGCGGCGACCGGGTGCGCGAGCTCCAGGTCGGCTACGCCGTCGACCGCCACCCGAGCGGCCGCTACCGCTTCCGCTTCCGCATCTCCGAGCTGCTGCCCCGGGCCTACAAGGTGCGGGTGGCCTTCACCATCCGCGACTCGGGCGACGAGCCGGTCACCGCCGAGGGCGACTTCCAGGTGCGGGCCGCCCCGGGCTACGTGCCGCCCCGCCCCGCCCCCGCGCCGGCGGCCCCCCTGAGCCTCGAGCCCGAGCCGAAGACCGCGGTCACCGAGCCCGGCGTCCACACCCCCCAGCTCGTGCGGCCCATCGACCGCGGCGGCGACCGCCCCAGCTCGGCGGGCCGTCCGTCCTCTCCCGGGCGCCCCTCCTCCGCCGGTCGTCCCTCCAGCGCCGGCCGGCCCTCGTCGCCGGGCCTCGCCCCCGAGCGGCGCCCGTCGGTGGCGCCGGCCACGAACCCGGGCGTCGCCGCGCCCCGCCCGATCGCCCCCTCCCGGCCCGCCCCGGTGCCCGCGCCCGCCCCGGCGGCGCCCCCCGTGCGGGCCCGTCCCTCGGTGATCGGGGTGGCCCCGGCCCCCGGCGGTGCCAGCGACGCGGCGCCCCCCCGGCGTCCCCAGCCCCTCCCCCGGGCCCCCCTGCCGACGACGCCCCGCATCTCGATCTCGGGCGAGGACGAGCGCCCCTCGACCGCGGCCACGACGGTCGACGATCCGACCCTGGGGCCCGACCCCGAGCCCGACTTCACCGGCG
>CAXQUZ010000226.1:0-13148 GCA_964226865.1 Myxococcota bacterium
CGGCGGGCTTCGGCGAGACCTTCGGGCCCCGGCCCCCCCTCCAAGAAGACCCCAGCTGGAACGAGTTCGACCACCAGGACGTCATCCGGGTGGCCCTGGGCGCCGGGCTGGCCCCCCCCGACGGCCAGCGGCCCGGCTTCCTGCGCTTCTTCCACGAGGCCATGGGCCGGTGGGCCAGCGGTGCCCACGACGCCGACTATGGCGAGAGCTACGCCGCCTTCCAGGGGCGGGTGGTCGCGGCCTTCGACGCGCTCGTGGCCGGCCTCGGGCCGGGCGAGACGGCCCTCGTCTTCACCTCGGGCGGCGTCATCTCCGGGGTCTGCCGGGCCCTGCTCGACCTCCGCCCCGACAAGGCCTTCGCCCTGAACACCGTGCTCGTCAACACGGGCCTCACCCGCATCCGGGTCGGGGACGGCCGGCGCTCGCTCGCCACCCTCAACGCCCACCCCCACTTCGACGAGCAGCCCGACCTGCTCAGCCGGAGCTGAGCCGTGGCGGTGGTGCGGGCCTGGCTGCGCCCCAGCGGGCGGCGCATCGCCCCCCTCGACGACCCCGCGCCGGTGCTGCGCATCGGCAACCGCCCCCTCGCCGAGTGGACGGCCGAGGCCCTCGCCGACGCCGGGCTCCACCGGACCGAAGACCGTGCCGCGCCCTGTCTCGAGCTGCCCGACAACGTCTTCGTGAACGGTCTCTTGCTGCGGGCCCTGGTCGAGGGCGCCGGCGAGGGCAACGGGGTGCTGGTGCTCGCCGACTCGGTCTTCGTCGACCAGAGCGCGGCCCTCCAGCCCGACACCGAGCGCTGCGCCGCCGGGCTGCGCTTCCGCCAGCTGCGGGTGGTGGTCGACCCGGACGGCCCCTTCCCCGACGTGGTGGTCGATCCCGAGGAAGAGCTCCAGACCGTGGTGCGGCCCGCCTCGATGGGCGGCGACCTGCGGGTGCCCCTGGCCCGGCGCCCGTGCATCGCCATCGGCCACTGGATGCACCTGCTCGCCGCCGACCGGGCGGCCGCCGCCCTGCCCCTGCGCACCACCGCCCCGTGGCGGCTGGGCCTCGGGCTGCTCTGGGCCGTGCTCCGGGCCCGCAGCCTGAACAAGTGGCGGGTGCTCGCCCAGATGGGCCGCCGGGGGCCGGGCTGTGATGTCCACCCCACCGCCGTGGTCGAGGGCAGCGTGCTCGGCCGGGGGGTCACCGTCGGCCCCCATGCCCGGGTCATGTTCAGCAACGTCGCCGACGGCGCGAGCATCATGGGCAAGGCCGTGGTCGAGGGCGCGAGCATCGGCGCCGGGGCCCTCGTGGGCCAGGGCTCGGTGGTGCGCTTCTGTGTGGTCTACCCCGGCGCCGCCGCCTGCATGCCCATCATCCAGATGTCGGTGCTCGGCCGCGACGTGGCCACCACCCAGGCCACCTGGGCGATGGACGCCAACTTCGACAACAACGTCAAGGTCGTCATGGACGGCCAGGTCGCCGACAGCGGCACCCCCTTCCTCGGCTGTGCCGTGGGCCACGGGGCGCGCATCGGCACGGGGCTCTGGCTGGCCGCCGGCCGCGACATCCCCGGGGGCGCCTTCCTCATCCGCCACCCCGACCAGACCGTGCGCGGGGTGGGCGACCTCGGCGACGGCGGCCCGCTCGTGGCCGTGCGCGGCAAGCTCCAGCCCCTCGCGGCGCTCTCCCGGTCGGCCCCGTCCGCCGACCCGCAGCCGGCCGCGGCGGCGCTACACTCCGGGGACCGTCCCCGCCCGGAGTCGCCCGTGCAGCCTGTCGTGCTCGTCTTCCTGCCCCCCTCCGCGCCCGACCCGGGTGCGCCCGCCGCGGCCGCGGATGCCCTGGCCGACGAGCTCGCCGCCGCCGGCATCGGCGCCCTCGTGCTGGGCGACGTGGCCGACAGCCGCCGCGCCCTGCGCACCCAGGGCGGGCTGCGGGTGCGCGGGGGCGTGGGCGCCCTGCCCGCGGAGCTCACCGAGACCGCCGCCCACCAGCCGCGCACGGTGCGGGTCGTCACGGCCACCCGCGAGGGCCTGCTGGCCGCCATCTGGGGCGCCCTCGCCGTCGACGTGGTCTGAGCCGGGGGAGCAAGCCGCTTCAGCTCACCAGGGCAGCCCACCGGGGTAGGCCTCGACGGGCACCACCTCGACCGCCGCGCCGCCCGGGGTGGCCGCGAGGGTGGACGAGAAGACCGCGAGGTCGCTGCCGGCGTGGTGGTAGGGCGTGACCCGCTTGGGGGCGAAGGCCGCCACACAGGCCGCCGCCTCGTCCGGGGGCATGGTGTAGGGCAGGTTCATCGGCACCAGCGCGTGGTCGACGCCCTGCAGCGCCTTCATCTCGTCGGTGCAGGCCGTGTCGCCGGCGATGTAGAGCCGCTTGCCGCCCCACTCGACGAGGTAGCCGTTGCCGCGGCCCTTGTCGTGGTAGAGCTTGCCCGGCTCGGGGCCCCGGCTGTGGTTGTACATGGGCACGGCCGTGAGCTTCAGCCCGTCGAGCGTGAGCTGTTGGCCGTTCGCGAGCACGTCGGTGACCCGGGTCTTGCCGGCGCCGTCGGCGGCGAGCTTGTCGTGCACGGCCGGGGGCGCCACCACCCGGGCCCCGGGGGCCGCCACCCGGTCGAGGGCGGCCGGGTCGAGGTGGTCGGGGTGGAGATCGGTGATCAGCACGAGGCTGCCGGCGGGGGCGCCCTCCAGGGGGGCCTTGGACCACGGGTCGACCCAGACCGTGCGGCCGCCGACCGTCATGCGCACGGTGCCGTGGTAGACGCGCTCGACGACGAGGGGGCCGCTGTCGGTCTCGAGGGTGAAGCCGGCGGGGGCGGCGGCGTGGGCGAGGCCGAGTGACAGGGCGGCGAGGGACAGGGCGGGCACGGGGGGCTCCGGGCGGCAGGGGACAGGACGGGGACGTGGCGCCCCCGCGGCTGGGTTAGCCCAGTCCCTTCCGGAGGCCCGCCCCGTGCGACACCCCCTGCCCCTGCTGGTCCCCCTGGCCCTGGTCTGTGCCTGCGGCGCGGATGCCCAAGACACCGCGAGCAAGGCCATCCTCGACGACGAGGCGGCCGACTGTGGCGGGCCCGTGCTCGACCTGGCGCCGGGCCTCTCGGTGGCCTGCGAGACGGGCGACTGTGCCCTGGTGCTCGTCGACGCCGCGCCCATGCCGGCCGACCGCGGCGACAACACCTGGACCCTCCAGCTCACCGACGCCGCCGGCGCCCCGCGAGACGGCGCGTCGGTCGTGCTCTCCCCCTTCATGCCGGCCCACGATCACGGCACGGTGCCCGCCGACCACCCGGCCGCGCACGTCGACGGGCTCTGGGTGGCCGGGCCCTTCGACCTCTTCATGCCCGGCCGCTGGGAGCTGCGGGTGGCGGTCGACCTGGGTGACGACGGTGGGGACGGCGAAGATGCCCTTCACGAGGCGGTCTTCGCCTTCTGTGTGGAGGGCTGAGTGGGGGGCGGGGCGCCAGCCTGCTGCTCGCCGGGGCGCTGGGCTGTGCCGGGGATGCGGCCGACAAGAGCGCGCCCCTGACCCGCTCCGAGCGCCTCGACCCGGCCTCCTGCGCCGGCTGCCACCCCGAGCACCACCGCGAGTGGTCGGGCAGCATGCACGCCTACGCGGCCGAAGATCCCGTGTTCCGCGCCATGAACGCCTATGGCCAGCGGGTCACGGGCGGCGAGCTGGGCGACTTCTGCGTCCAGTGCCACGCGCCGGTGGCCCTCGCCGAGGGCGCCACCACCGACGGCACCGACCTCGACGCCGTCGACCCGGCCCTGCGCGGCGTGACCTGCACCGCCTGCCACCAGGTGGACGCGGTGACCGGCGACCACAACCACGCCCTGTCCTGGGTGCCCGACGGGCGCTTCCGGGGGCCCCTCGACCAGCCGCTGGCCACCCCCGCCCACGGCCACCGCCAGAGCCCGCTGCACGACCGGGACGCCCCCGAGAGCGCGGCCATGTGTGGCGCCTGCCACGACGTGGTCACCCCCGCCGGCGTGCCCCTCGAGCGCAGCTTCGCCGAGTGGCGCGACAGCATCTACGCCGAGACGGGGGCCGGCCAGCTCCAGACCTGCGGCGCCTGCCACATGCCCGGCCGCAGCGGCCCGGCCGCCAGCGTCGACGGGGCCCCCGAGCGGCGGATCCACAGCCACGCCATGCCCGGGGTGGACGTGGCCCTGACCGACTTCCCCGAGGCCGAGACCCAGCGGGCCCTCGTCCAGGACGCCCTCGACTCGACGGTCTGGCTCCAGCTCGACGTCTTCGACTATGGCGTGGGCACGGGCGTCAACGTCACCCTCGACAACATCGCCGCCGGCCACGGCTTCCCGAGCGGCGCGGCCCACGACCGGCGCGCCTGGGTCTCGCTGGTCGCCCGGGACGCCGACGGCGCCGTGCTCTGGTCGAGCGGGGTGGTCGACGCCCAGACCCCCCTGCGCACGGCCATCGCCGCCGATCCCCAGCTCTGGTGGCTCGGCGACTGGGTGCGCGACGAGAGCGGCGCCGACGCCCACATGTTCTGGGAGGTGGCCACGGTCGAGGCGGCGGCGCTGCCCGCCCCGAGCCGCTTCTCGCCGGGAGAGGCCGGCTATGTCGAGGCCCACCAGACCCGCACCTTCGACCTCGGGGCCGTCACCCCCGCCACGGTCGAGGCCGCCGTCCACATCCGCCCGGTGGCCCTCGAGCTGCTCGACCTGCTCGTGGCCAGCGGCGATCTCGACCCGGCGGTGCGCGACCGCATGCCCACCTTCACCCTCGCGGGCTCACAGGTGGTCTGGACGGCGCCGGCCGACACCGGCGAGCGGTAGCAACACCACCAGCGCCGCCCCGCCGCCCCCACAGCCCTCCTTGTCGCCGGCCGCGGCCCCGGCGGTCTCGTCCTGGGGGCCCGCGTCGACCGGCCCCGTGTCGTCGGCGCCGTCGCCGCCGTCCGGCCCGTCGCTCAGGCCGCTGCCGCCGCCGCCCTCGGTGCCGCCGTCCTCGCCGAGGCCCAGGCTCACGAGCAGGGTGTCCCAGAGCGGCGCACAGACGTCGGCGCCCTCTGTCTCGGCGGGGCAGTCGAGGGGGCCCGCCAGCTCGACAAAGCTGAAGACCGGGTCGAAGCCCGCGGCGCGGCTGCCCTCGGAGAGCGCGCTGTTGACGAGCTCGTAGCGGGTGGCGAGCAGCACCCGGTCGCCGGCGAGGCCCACCCCCAGCCCCGGCGGGGCGGTGGTCTCGAGGGCGAAGGCGACGCCGTCCGGCGCGTAGAGGAAGGCGTTGCCCGAGAAGGCCACCCAGGCCCCGCCGCCGGGCTCGACGGCCACATCCGAGATGGGGCCCTCCGGGTCGAGCACGACCGTGACCGAGGCCCCGGCGTCGTCGGTGCGCAGCAGGGTCTCGACGCCGACACCGTCCACCACGGCATAGCCGACGGCGGCATCGTCGGGGTGGAGGGCCATGGCGACCAGCTCGCCGGGGGCCGCCGGGTGGCTCGTCCAGCTCGCGCCGGCGTCTGCCGACCAGTGCAGCCAGCCCTGGCCCGCGTTGTCGATGCCGCCGACGAGGGCCGTGCCGGCGCTGCCCGTGGCCATCACCACCGAGGTGAGGCGCTGGCCCGGCACCGTGAGCACGGGGGTGAAGCTCCGGCCCCCGTCGGTGGAGCGCAGCACGGCATTGTCGGCGGCGGTGCCGGCCTCCGGGTCGGCGAGGTCGGCGGTGACCGCCAGGGCCACGGCGCCGTCGGCCGACAGGGCCACCTCGGGCACCTCGTGGCCAGAGACCCCCGTGGCCCCGGTCCACGCGCAGCCGTCGTCCGTCCAGTCGACCGCCGTGGCCCCGTCCCGGGACTGGGCGAGGGCCGGCACCGTGCCCACCCAGTGGCGCTCCGAGACGGCATAGCGGGGCGCGATGACCGCGTCGGGGGTCGTGATGGCCTCGTGGCAGACCCACTGCCAGGCGCCGTCCTCGTCCCGCAGGGTCAGGCCCACGCTGGCCTCGACCACCCGGCCCGTCTCGCCGATGGCGTGCACGTCGATGGCGTCGATGGGCGCCCCCACGTGGGCCGGGGCGGGGCCGGAGAGGGCGAAGATCAGCAGGGCAGGGGACATGGCGACACTCCGGGGGGCCGCCCTATCGCGCCACCGGGGCCGCGCACGGGCGGGCGGGGGGTGCGACAGGGGCGCCGAGTGGGCTACACGGTGGCATGACTGACCTGGAGTGTCTCGTGGCGTCCCTGCGCATCCCCCTGCTCTGTGCCCTCCTGCCCCTGGCTCTCGTCGCGTGCTCCGACGAGGGCGACGACAAGTCGAGCGACGACGGTGCCGAGACCGGCAGCGACGGGGCCGACGGCGATGAGGGTGCGGACGGCGGCGACGAGCCGGCCCTGCCCGGCGTGGCCCTGCTCGGCAACCAGGGCCAGGGCACGGTCAACATCGAGGTGATGGCCGACGAAGACGACGGGCTGCGCATCCCCCGGGATCTCGCCTTCGACCCGGGCCATGAGGGCCTGCTCTGGGTCGTCAACCAGAAGGACGACTCGGTGGTGCGGCTCTACGACGCCGGCACGGCCGACCAGACCACCGACAAGGTCATCGACCCCTACGCCCTCCACTTCATGGACGAGGTCTCGAGCATCGACTTCGGCGCCGACGGCACCTTCGGCACCTGCCAGGAGTCCCGCAACACCTACAACGGCGCCGGCCGCCCCAACGAGTTCATGGGCCCGACGCTCTGGTCGAGCGACCTCGAGGTCTTCGGCTCCTCGAACCCCGAGGCGGTCGAGTACCTCAGCGAGCTCTTCGGCTTCGCCGTCGACCTCGGCTCCCACCTCGACATGCTCCACGAGAGCCCGCTCTGCATGGGCATCACCTGGGACTACGACAACGTCTACTGGGTGGTCGACGGCCACCACGGCTCGGTCGTGCGCTACGACTTCCAGGAAGACCACGGCGTCGGCTACGACGACCACAGCGACGGCATCATCCTCCAGCACATCGCCGGTGAGCTCGGCTACGTCGAGGACGTGCCCGCCCACATCGTGCTCGACCGCGAGGATCGCCTGCTCTACGTCGCCGACCCGGCCAACGCCCGGGTGGTCGCGATGGACCCCGACTCGGGCGTCGCCGACGTGCGCATCCGGGTCCAGGAGCCGGGCACCTACTACGAGTCGTGGATCGACACCGACGCCTGGACCTTCCTCGACGGCGCCAGCCTCGGCTTCGGCATGGTCTCGGGCATCGAGCTGCTCGGCGACCTGATCCTCATCTCCGACAACGGCACGGGCGAAATCATCGCCTTCGACAAGGAGGGCAACGAGGTCGACCGGCTCTCGACGGGCCTCGGCGAGGGGGCGCTGATGGGCATGGCCGTGCGCTCCGAGACCGAGCTCTGGTTCACCGACGCCGTCGAGAACAAGGTCTACCGCCTCACCGTCGGCGGCTGAGCCACGGCGGGCCCCCCGGGCCCCGCCCCCACCGGACGACCGGGCCCCACCGCGCTAGGCTGGGGCCCGCGCCGCTCTTGCCCGAGGCGGCCGCCCCGGAGGTCGCCATGTCTGCCCCGTCTGCCGAGCCCGCCTCCCGTGGCGCCGGGGGCCCCGCCGTGCCCCGGGTGCGCCAGGCCTGGTACGTCATCGCCGAGAGCCGCGAGCTGCGCCCCGGCGGCAAGCCCCTGTCCCGCAAGCTCTTCGGCGACCCGGTCGTCGTCTGGCGGGGCCGCGACGGCTGGCCCGGGGCCCTGGTCGACCGCTGCCCCCACCGCGACGTGCCGCTGTCCTTCGGCTGTGTGAAGGGCGCCCACATCCAGTGCGGCTACCACGGCTGGGAGTTCGACAAGGACGGCGGCTGCAAGCGCATTCCCGCGCTGCTCGAGCCCGCGGATGCCGTCGACCGCCCCGCCCGGCGGGCCCAGGCCTTCGTGGTCCGCGAGCAGCAGGGCTTCGTCTGGATCTGGGCCGACCGCGCCACGGCGCCCGTCGGGGCGCCCCCGCGCTTCCCCTACGCCGACCGGCCCGGCTACCTCGTCGTGCGCACCCAGGTCGCCGCCGAGGCCAGCCTCCATGCGGTCGCCGAGAACGCCCTCGACGTCCCCCACACCGCCTTTCTCCACGGCGGGCTCTTCCGCAACGACAGCGCCCAGCGCAACCGCATCCGCTGTGTCATCGAGCGCACCGACGCCGCCGCGGTCTGCGAGTACATCGGCGAGCCCCGGCCTGAGGGCATCGTGGCCCGGCTGCTGAGCCCGAGCGGCGGCGTCGTGACCCACTTCGACCGCTTCCGCATGCCCTGTGTGGTCGAGGTCGAGTACAGCATCGGCGCCGAGAACCACATCGTGAACGCCGCCGCCCTGACCCCCGAGGACGACCACCAGACCCGGCTCTACTCGGTGGTGGCCCTGCGCTCGCGCATCCCCCACTGGCTGCTGCGGCTCGTCGTCAAGCCGCTGGCCATGCGCATCTTCCAGCAGGATGCCGTGCTGCTGCGGCTCCAGACCGCCTCCATGCGGCACTGGGGCCAGGCCCGCTACACCAGCACGGCCGTCGACCTGCTCGGCCCCCACATCCTGCGGCTGCTCACGCGGGCGGCCCGGGGGCACGCCGGTGAGGACGCGCCCTACCGGGCCGAGATCGAGATGGAGGTCTGAGCGGGCCGTCGGCTCAGGCGGCGGCGCTGTCGCTGTCGCTGTCTTGGGTGCCGCGGTCTTGGGCCACGAGGTCGAGGGCCGCCATGCGGTAGCTCTCGGCCATGGTCGGGAAGTTGAAGGTCGTGTCGACGAGGCGCTCGGCCGTCCAGCCGCTCATGAGGGCGAGCTGGCCGAGGTGGACGAGCTCGGCAGCGCCGGCGCCGATGACGTGAATGCCGACCAGTACGTTGTCTTCGGCGCGAGCCACCAGCTTGAGCAGCCCGTCGGTGTCGCCCTGGATGTGGGCGCGGGCGACCTCGGCGTAGCAGGCCCGGCCGACGCGGATCTCGCCGTGGGCGGCCCGGGCCTCGGCCTCGGTCATGCCGATGCTCGACATCTCGGGGATGGTGTAGATCCCCACGGGCACGACCTTCATGTCTTCCGAGATGGGCATGTCGAGGGCGTGGAGCACGGCGCGGCGGCCCTGCTCCATGCTGGTCGAGGCCAGCGCCGGGAAGCCGATGACGTCGCCCACGGCGTAGACACCGGGCACGGTGGTCTGGAAGAAGCTGTCGACGGGGATGTGGCCCCGGCGGGTCAGGGTGATGCCGAGGCTGTCGAGCCCGAGGCCCTCGACATTGGCCACCCGGCCGAGGGCGCTGAACGCCTTCTCGGAGCGGATGACCTCGCCGCTGGCGAGGGTCGTGACGACCTCCGAGACACCGTCCCAGGCCATGGTCTCGATGGTGCAGTCCGAGAGGTAGCGCCCGCCGGCGGCCTCGAAGGCGGCGACGAAGCGGTTCGACAGCTCGGGATCCATGAAGGCGACGGGACGGGGGCCCCGGTCGACGATGGTGACCTTGACGCCGAGCTGCTGGAAGACGCTGGCGTACTCGCTGGCGATGACGCCGGCGCCGAGCACGGTGAGCGACTCGGGCAGGTAGACCATGCTCAGCAGCGAGTCGCTGTCGTAGATGTGTTCGTGGTCGACGGGGATCTCGGGGGGCTTGCGCGGCCGGGCGCCCGTCGCGATGACGAGGGTGGGGGCGCTGAGGGTGGTCGTGCTCCCGCGCACGCTGCGCACCTCGACGGTGCCGGGGCCCGAGATGCGGGCGATGCCGCGCTGGAGCTCGACGCCGTTGCGCGCCAGCTGGTCGGCGAGGAAGCGGCCGTGGGCGCTGAGCACCTGGTCGAGGCGCTCCATCAGCGTGTAGATCTCGGTGTGGGTGCCGAGCTGGTCGTGGGCGACGCCGGGGGCCCGCTGGCGCAGCCAGGTGAGGGCGAGGGCCGTCTCGCGCAGGGTCTTGCTCGGGATGGTGCCCCGGTAGACGCAGCTGCCGCCGACGCGCCGGTCGCGCTCGACGACGACCACCTTGAGGCCGGACTTGGCGCCCTGGATGGCGGCCTTCTGGCCGGCGGGGCCCGCGCCGATGACGATGAGGTCGTGGGTGTGGTCGGCGGCGGTCATGCGGCCATCGCCTTCATGGCTTCCTGGACGGTCAGCTCGCTCTCGCGGACGGCGTCGAGGTCTTCGGGGTAGAGGTTGAGCTCGTCGGCCAGGGGGAAGATGGCCTCCTCGTCGACGGGCAGCCCCTCGAGCATCTCGGTCGACAGCCGGGCGGCCAGGGCGACGGTGTGGACGAGGGAGCGGTGGCGGGTGGCGGCCTCGGGCTGGTCGACCCACTGGATCGCCGCCTTGACCACATCGGGCAGGTCCCAGGTCTCGGCGAGGCCCAGCCCCACCTCCTTCTGCTGCTCGCCGACCACCTCGAGGATCTCTTCGCGCGACACCTTGATGCGCTTGCGCTTCGCCCGCCGGGCGGCCTTCCGCAGCACGACGGCGTGGCCGACGCTGTGGAGCAGCCCGCCGAGGAAGGCGGCCTCGACGTTCTCGCGGCAGGCCCGGGCGACGATCTTGGCGTAGAGGGCCGTGGCCAGGGCGTGGCGCCAGATCTCGCGGGCGGTCTGCTCGTGGCCGGGGGCCCGGTAGACCTCGGACATGCCGACGCAGAGCACGATCTCCTGGAGGGTGCCCATGCCGAGGCGCGCGACCGCCTGCTGGAGGGTCACGATGCGTGAGCGCCCGCACCAGGCCGGCGAGTTGGCCACCCGGAGCACGTGGGCGGCGAGGGCGGGATCCCCGTGGACGAGCCGCGCCAGCCGGCGGGAGTCGGCATTGGCGTCGTCCATCAGGGCGAGAACCTCGGCCACCACCTCGGGTCGGGGCGGCAGCTTGGTCTCCTGGCCCTCGAGGGCGGCCCGAAGTTGGTCGGCGGCCGAGGGGGGCATCGCAGTGGTCATGGGCTTCTCCCGCAGGGAATGGTCGGGACGGCGTCGCGAGCGTCGTCTTCCATGCTTGGAGGGCACCATCGGCCCGGGGAGCGGGCGACTGTAGGCCGACCGCGCAGCGGTGGAATAGTCCTCCGGCCTGCCCCCGGCGCGGAGTCCCCATGTCCCGACAGCACACCTTTGTGGCCACCTGCTCGCGCGGCCTCGAGCCGGTTCTCCGCGACGAGCTGAAGGGCCTGGGCGTGGTCCAGGTGGCCCCCCTGCCCGGCGCCGTGCGCTTCAGGGCGACCCTCCGCGAGGCCCTGCGGGTGCTCGTCTGGACCCGCATCGCCAGCCGGGTGCTCGCCGTGATCACCCGCTTTCCCTGTGTGGATCCGGACGATCTCTACCGCGGGGTGCGCGCCGTGGACTGGACGGTCCACATGCACCCCGAAGACACCCTCGCGGTCGACTTTGTGGGCGGCAGCGACGAGATCCGCCACAGCCGCTTCGGCGCCTACAAGACCAAGGACGCCATCGTCGACATGCTCCGCAGCGCGACCGGGCGGCGGCCCTCGGTCGACCTCGACGATCCGGCCCTGCGGATCAACGTCCACCTCGGACGGGGCGCGGCCACGGTCTCGGTCGACATGGCGGGCATGAGCCTGCACGAGCGCGGGGCCGGGCGCCGGGCCGGCAAGGCGCCCCTCAAGGAGACCCTCGCCGCGGCCCTGCTCCACCTCGCTGGCTGGCCCGCCCAGGTGGCCGCCGGGGGGCCCCTGCGCCTGGTCGACCCGCTCTGCGGCAGCGGCACCCTGCTGCTCGAGGGGCTGGGCATGGCCCTCGACCGGGCGCCGGGCCTCCACCGCGACCAGTGGGGCTTCGACGGCTGGCAGGTGGTCGACGAGGCCCTCTTCGACGACGTGCTGCGCGAGGCCCGCCAGCGCCGGGAGGCCGCCCGCGACCGCGACGTGGCCGCCCACGGCCGGGACGTGCTCCACGCGGCCATCCGCGGGGCCACCGACAACGCCGCGGCCCTGGGCCTCGCCGCCCACCTCCACACCGAGGTGGGGCCCCTCGAGGGCGCCCGTCCCCCGGCGGGCCCCCCGGGGCTCGTCGTGGCCAACCCGCCCTATGGCGAGCGCCTCGACGACGCCGAGGGGGCACGGGCGACCATGCGGCTGCTCGGGGACGTGCTCCGCCACGAGTTCCTCGGCTGGAAGGCCGCCGTGCTGGCCGGCAGCAAGAAGCTCGGCGGCGCCATCGGGCTGCGGCCCGACCAGCGCATTCCGGTCCACAACGGCCCCCTCGACTGCCGGCTGCTGCTGCTGTCGATCTCCGACCAGCCCGTCGAGGGCGACGGTCCCGGGTGGCGGAAGCGGTGAGGAGGGGGCCCCGGCTGGCGCTGGTGCTCGTGCTGGTCGCCGCGGCGGCCAAGGTCGCGTGGATCAGCGACGACGCCTACATCAGCTTCCGCACGGTCGACAACCTGCTCCAGGGCCACGGCCCCGTCTGGAACCCGGGCGAGCGGGTCCAGGCCTACACCCACCCCCTGTGGCTGGCCCTGCTGGCCCTCTCGGGCGCCGCCACGGGCGAGCTCTACCTGACCGCCATCGGCCTCGGCCTCGGGCTCACGGCCCTCGCCGGCTGGTGGCTCACGGGGCTGCCCGGAGCCCGCCGGTCGTGGCCCGTGCTGCTCGTGCCGGCCGCGACCAAGTGCGTGCCCGAGTATGCCACCTCTGGCCTCGAGAATGCCCTTGCAATGGCGCTTGTGGCCCTGATCTGCCACGGGGCCCTGGCGCCCGCCCCGGGCCGTGCCGGCGCGCCCCGGGCCCTCGCCCTGCTCTGTGGCCTGCTGCCCCTGGTGCGGCCGGATCTGGCCCTGGTGGGGCTGCCCCTCGGCCTGGTCCTGCTCCGCGAGGCGGGGCCCCCTGTGCTGCCCTGGGCCGTGGCGCCCTTGGCGTGCTGGACGGGGTTCTCGGCCTTCTACTACGGGGCCCTGGTGCCCAACACGGCCCTCGCCAAGCTCGGCCACGGCCGCCTCGCCGACGACCTCGTCCAGGGCCTCGCCTACGTGGGCGGGGCCGGGCTGCGCTGGGACGCCCTGGCCGTGGGGGCCGCGGGGGTGGGGCTGGTGCGGGCGCTCGGGGCCGGCGGGCGGCGGGGGGCCCTGGGGGCCGGTGGGCTGCTCTACCTCGCCTATGTGGTGGCCATCGGCGGCGACTTCATGGCGGGCCGCTTTCTCGTGGTGCCCGTGCTGTTGGGGGTCGTCGGCCTGGTCGGAAGCGCGGCCCGTCCGGGCC
>CAXQUZ010000227.1:0-7751 GCA_964226865.1 Myxococcota bacterium
GCCCAGAGGGCGAGCCGGCCGTCGGGCAGGCGGCCGAGGGTGGGGTCGGTGTGGCCCAGGCAGTGCCAGCTCGGGCAGCCGCCGATGGGGGGCTGGGGGTTGGCGGGAGCGGGCACGAGGGTGTCGACCCGGCCCGGGGTGGGGACGACGGCGAGGGTGGTGCTGCGGGTGCCGCCGTCCGCGAGCTGGGCGGCGAGGCGGAGGCGGTCGGCGCAGCGGGTGTCGGCCGTGCCCGGCAGC
The DNA here is from genome assembly GCA_964226865.1 of Myxococcota bacterium. Lineage (GTDB taxonomy): Bacteria > Myxococcota_A > UBA796 > UBA796 > UBA2385 > CAXQUZ01. Next base: position 241 of record CAXQUZ010000227.1, read on the forward strand.
CGCACCGTGGCCTGGGTGGGGCCGGTCTCGGTGAGCAGGGCGCTGCAGTCGACCCCCGGAGCGGTCTCGGAGACGAGGGTCCAGGCCGTCGCCGTCGCCGCAGCGGGGGCGCCGAGCGCTGCGGTGAGCGAGACGGTCAGTGGCGGCCCGACCGCCAGCGAGAGCTCCGCTGGGGCCGGGCGGCCCGTGTCGCCGCGCGCGGTGTCGGGGCGGGACTTGCCGCCGGCGCCGGGCGGGGTGGTGCAGGCGACGGCGCCCGCGATGGCCAGCCAGCGGTGGCGCATCCGTTGACCTCCTCAGGTGTCCCATGTCCTGGCGTCGGGTGTGGCGCCAGTGACCATTTCCGCACCGAAGCGTGGCATGTGTGCAAAGTGCGCCATGTACGTGCAGAATCGCAGGTCGTCAGCGCAGGCTGGCGAGCACCTGGACCAGCGGGAAGAGCGCCGCGCGGCCGAGGCCCTGGCAGCGCGCGGGGCTCCAGCCCTCGACCGGATCTGGCGCGTCGGCGTTGTCCTTGAAGGGCATCTCGAGGGTCATCGCGAGGCAGTCGAAGCGCTGGGCCACCTGGTTGGTGCACATGCTCATGTCGGCGGCTCCCGGGGCGTCGACGGGGTAGCCCTGGGCGGTCTGGAAGTCGGGGCAGGCGTCGACATAGGCGGCGAGGAAGCGCTCTTGGAGGGCCGCGAGGCGCGGGCTCCAGCCGGGGATGCCCTCGGCGCCCGCGATGAAGTTGTGGGGCAGGGCCTCGTCGCCGTGCACGTCGAGGCAGAGGTCGACCCCGGTGGCGTCCATGGCGTCCCGCACCCACTTCACCTCGGGCGAGCGGGCCGCGGTGGGGGCGTGCCACTCGCGGTTGAGGTTGGCGCCGGCGGCGTTGCAGCGCAGGTGGCCGCGGACGGCGCCGTCGGGGTTCATGCTGGGCACGATGTGGAGGCGGGCCTGGCTGCGGAGGGCGCGGCCCAGGGCGTCGGCCGGGTCGAGCAAGCGGCCCAGGAAGCCCTCCATCCACCACTCGGCCATGCTCTCGCCGGGGTGCTGGCGGGCGATGATCCAGAGCACGGGGCCGGTCTCGCCGACGTGCACACACTCGAGGTCGCGGCCGTCGACGGTGGGCCCGAGCACCGAGACCCGGGCGAGGGGGCTCTGCTGGCAGCGGGCGACCAGGTCGAGGTGGCGCTCGTGGGAGTAGGGGGCGAAGTAGGCGAGCCAGAGGGTGTCGGTGGTGGCCGTCGTGGCACCGTCGAGGGTGATGATGAGCGCGCCCTTCTCGTAGGCCGTCTCGACCCGCCGCCAGTGCTGGCGGTCGCTGCTGGCGCAGGCCCGGTAGTCGAACCAACCGCCGGGATAGCTGCACTGTTCGGCATTCTCGATGTGGAGCACCACCCGCTGGCCCCGCAGGCCGCTGACCCTGAAGTGGAACCACTGGCGGTGCTCGCCGCCGGCGTCGTCCCGGATGCGCAGCCGCACGGCGGCCGGGTCGGTGGCGTCGACGACCTCGATGTTGCCGGCGTCGAAGGCCGACGAGATGTGGAGGGCAGGGGCGGCAGACATCGGGGGCTCCGGGCCGGTGGGGGGCCGCGGCACGGGCCCGAGGCCGCCCGCAGCGGCGCCAGTGTAGCCCGCCCCGGGGCGCGTGCCGGAGCGCCTGCCGGGGGCCGGGGCTAGCGCTTCTTCTTGCCCTTCTGCTTCTTCTTGCCCTTCTTCCCCTTCTTTCCAGACCCACCGTCGGCGTCGGGGTCGACGATGGTCTCGTCCGCGTCGCAGCGGCCCTCGCGGTCGCCGTGGTCGAGGTGGGCGGCGACGGCCGAGCGGCCGACGTGCAGGGTCTGGGCCCGGTCGGGCTGGCCCGGGGGCACGTGGCAGATGGCCACCTTGTCGGCGGCGCCCGCGGGGCCGGCGGCGAGGCCGAGCACCAGCAGGGCGAGGGCACGGGCCCGCCGGGCGGGGGGCCGGGGGAGGGGCTGGGGCACGGGCGGGCTCCGGGACGGGGACGGGGGACGGGAGTCCAGGGCCGGAGGCGCTTCAGCGTGCCGGTGGCGGGCCGCGGGCTCCAGGGCGGGCGCGGGGTGGTGACCCAAGGTGACGACGGGAGGGGGGCCCGTCGGGACCGGCGGCCCGGAGGAGGAGCCCGTGGCCGACCAGGGTGGGCACGAGCGCGAGGGCGAGGGCCAGGGCCACCGTGCCGTCGAGGCCCAGCCCCAGGCCCCGGAGGGCCAGCGACAGCCCCAGCCGCTCGGCGTCGAGCAGGCTGCCCAGCGCGAGGGCGGCCGCGGCCCCCGCCCACCACCACCGCGCGGGGCGCCGGGGGGCCAGCCCGTCGGTCGCCAGCAGCAGCACCCCCGCCACGAGGGCGCCGCCCGCCGGCGCGGCCAGCCCCGGGGGCCCCGCCGCCGCGGCCGCCACGAGCCCGGCCATCCCCAGGGGCAGCAGGGCCCGCAGCAGGGCGCGGGGGCCGGGGGCGGCGGCCTGCGCCGGGGGGCCCGCCGGTGACCGGGCCGTCGCCAGCGCCAGGGCCGCCACGAGCCACCAGCCCCCGGCCCGGGTGACCCCCTCCGGGTCGACGAGGCCCGCCCGGTGGAGCAGCCCCGGGGCCCGGTCGAGCCCCGCCGCCAGGGCCGCCCCGAGGGCCAGGGCCAGCGCCAGGGCCACGGCCGGCCGGGGCCGCGTCCGCCGCGCCTCGACCACGAGCCCCCCCGCCCAGGGCAGGGCGAGCCGGAGGTCGGGGGGGGTCAGGCACAGGGGCAGCACGGCAGGTCCCGGGCCCGCCGGGCGGCGTGGCCTCGGCTCCCCTTGGGATCCGTCCGTGTCGGGGGCAAGGGCCCGGGCCCCCGGCCGGCTCAGGCGCGGGCGAGGGCGGCCAGCAGCAGGGCCGGGTGGCGGCCGGACTTGGTCATGCGCAGGGTCCCCGGGGGCAGCTCGCCGCGGGGATCGTCGGTCATGAGCACGACGGTGGCATCGCCCACGGCGTCGACCAGGGTCGTGCCGAAGCCGTCCGGCAGGTGGAGGTCGATCACCACCAGCACCGCGGGGCGTGCGGCCAGGATGCCCCGGGCCACCGCCAGGGTGGAGGCCTCGTGGACCCGGGCCCGGCCCGCCAGCACCCGCCGCACCCAGCGGCGATCGAGCGGGTTGTCGTCCACGACGAGCACGTCGGGCAGCGGCGCGGCAGGGGTGGGCATGGGGGTCCTCGCCTCTCCTTTTACGGGCTGCGGCGGCGGAGCACCAGCCCCCCGCTCGGGTCGCGACGGGATGCACTGCTGTGGCCGCGATGGTGTGATGGTCGTTGTTTTCGATGTCTTGGGCATCGGAGGGTGCCGGTGGGGGCCGCCGGAGCGACCGGGGGGCGACCAGAGCCTGATCGGGCGCAGCCCCTGCGGGCGCGGCGGACGGGGCGCGGCGTCCGGGCGCCCGGCGGATAGGGGGCGGCGCGTCCGCTGTCGCCGCGAGGCCCCGTGCCCGATCGTCCCCCCGCCCCTGCCCCGGAGGGCCCCTCTGCCGGGGTGCTGCTGCTGGCCTTCGGCCTCGGCATGGGGGCCGTGCTCTGGTGGCGCCTGGGCGATCCCCGGGGCTGCGCGGCCCCGACCGCGCCCGAGGCCGCGGATCAGGCCCAGGCCCAGCCCGGGCCCGGGGCGCCCGACGGGCCCCTGCGCTGCGACCTGCCCCCCGACAGCGGCGGCGCGGGGGCGCTGACCGGTCGCTTCGGGGGCCGCCAGCTCATCTCGGTGGCCGTTCCGCTCCACGGCGGGGTGCTCGATGTCGACAGCCGCAGCCTCGCCGGGGCCGGTCCCGAGCGGCGCTGGACGGACGCCCAGGCCGACACCGTGCTGCGCCTCGCGGGCTTCACGGCGGGCAACGCCTGGCTCGAGCTGCGGGACGGCGGGGTGCTGGCCCTCGCCATCGGCGCCGACGGGGGCTGTGTCGTGGCGGGCCGGGCCGAGGTCGCCCCCCCGGCCGTCGAGCTGCGCTGCCCCTTCTCGGGCTCCGGGCCCCTGCCCTTGGTGGGCATGGTGGTGACCCGGCCCCAGCCCGCGGGCACGGAGCGGTGGGTGCTGGCGCCCGTCCAGCTCCGCATCGACCCGGCCGCCCGGGCCCTCGTGGTCCAGGGGCCCGAGACCTTCTCGGGAACGGCTTGGTTCTCGTGGGACGCGCGCACGGGCCCCGAGGCGCCGGTGGGGCTCGACCTGTCCTGGGACGCGGGCGGCTGTGCGCCGGTGGTCCTGCCCGGGGCCGCGCCCTGAGCGGCGGTGCTGGGTGTTCCCCGGCGTTCCCCGGCGTTCCCTGGCGTTCCCTGGCGTTCCCCGGCGTTCCTCGGCGTTCCTCGGCGTTCCCCGGCGTTCCCCGGCGTTCCCCGGTGGTCCGGCGCCCCCGGCCCGGTCCGCGCCGGCTATCCTCGGGGGCCCGCCCCGGAGCCCTGCCCGTGCCCCTCTCCACCGGTCTGGCCGCCCCCCTCTGCCGCGCCTGTGCGCCGGCGGGCCTGGTGCTGGGCCTCGTCGGCTGCTCGGACTACCGCTTCGACAAGGTCGCGGCCGTCGAGCCCGTGCCCACGGTGGCCGCCGTCGCCGTCTCGCCCGCGGCCCACGCGGGGGGCGGGGTCTGCGGCGCCGAGACCGTGCCCGTGACCATCTCCAGCGTGGGCGACGGGCTGCTCACGATCTCGGGGCTCTCGGTCGAGGGCACGGGCTGGGCGCTGTCGGCGGGGCCCTCCCTGCCGACGACCCTGTCGCCGGGCGACAGCCTCGGGGTCGAGCTGACCGGCGCCGGGGGGCCCGCGGCCCTCGTGGTCGAGAGCGATGACCCCGAGCGGCCCACCGTCCGGGTGGCCCTCGAGAGCACGGCCGACCTGCCCCCGACCATCGTGCTCGAGCTGCCCGGCGACGGCGGGGTCTTCGACATCGACGCCACCGACCCCCTCGTGGCCCGGGTCTCGGACGAGGCGCCCGCGGGGCTGCTGGTGACCTGGTCCACCGACGGCGAGGGCCCCATCGCGACCGCCACGGTCGAGGCCGACGGCACGGCCACGGCCCACTGGGTGGCCCGCGACCGGCTGGCGGGCGCCCAGGTCCTCACGGCCACGGTGACCGACGCCTGCGGCCAGACGGCCTCCGACCAGCTCGGGGTCTGCCAGGCCGAGGGCTTCGTGGCCGACGCCCTCGACCTCTCGACCTGGCACCTCGAGGGCACGGCCGCCTGGGACGCCAGCCGCGAGGTGGTCGAGCTGACCAGCCTCGACCCCTTCGCCGTGGGCACGGCCTTCCAGACCGCGCGGGCCGTCTCGGGCACGGCCCTCTCCATCCGCTTCGAGGTCGAGACCGGCGGCGGCACCGGGGCCGACGGCCTCTCGCTGACCCTGCTCGACATCGACCGCATGGACGGCTTCATGGGCGCGCCGGGCTGCGCCCTGGGCTACGGCGAGGCCCACCCGAGCTGTGTGGACGAGGGGGCGGCCCTGCCCGGCTGGTCGCTCGAGCTCGACACCTACTACAACCCGAGCATCGACCCGAGCTCGTCGAACCACCTGAGCCTCACGGTCGACGGGGCCCTCGACCTCGACCAGCTGCTCGCCTGGGCCGACCTCCCCGACATCGAAGACACCGGCTGGCACAGCGTTGTCGTCGATGTGCAGGTGCCCGAGTTCTCGGTGGCCATCGACGGCCTGCCCCTGCTCTCGGCCACCATCGACCCGGCCCTGCTGCCCGACTTCGACGCCTACGTGGGCTTCACGGCCGCCACGGGCGCCGACACCAACCGCCACGGCATCCGGGGCCTCGTCGTCGAGGGCGACCTCTGCGAGGACTGGCGCCCCCTCTGAGCCCCGGGCGCCGCTCCGCGCCCGGCGGGCCCCTCAGAGCCAGGCGGGATCCGTGTCGAGGCAGGTGCGGTCGACGGGCGAGAGCAGGTCGGCCCACTGGGCCGTCTTGGGCAGCTCCCAGCGGAAGAAGAAGCGCGCCGCGGCGAGCTTGCCCCGGAGGAAGTCCGCCTCGGTGGCCTCGCGCGGGTCTGCGGCGAGGGCGGCCTCGGCCACGATGGCCTGCTCCAGCCACATCCAGGCCACGACCGTGTGGCCCGCGAGGTGGAGGTAGGGCGTCGCGTTGGCGAGCAGCACGGTCGGGCCCTCGGCCTGGGCCACCCCGGCGAGGGCGACGGTGACGGCCGTGAGCCGCGCCACGGCAGTGTCGAGCAGACCGGCCAGCGCGGCGCTCTCGCCCCCGGCGGCCCGGCCCCGGGCGACGGCCTCCTGGAGCCGCGGCAGCAGGACCGCCCCGCCCCCCTTCGCGAGCACCTTGCGCCCGAGCAGATCCATGGCCTGGATGCCGTTGGTGCCCTCGTGGATGGGGTTGAGGCGGTTGTCGCGGTAGAGGCGCTCGACGGGGTACTCGCGGGAGTAGCCGTAGCCGCCGAGCACCTGGATGCTGGCCTCGCTGGCGCGCAGCCCGTGGTCGGCGCTCCAGGCCTTCACGATGGGGGTCAGGGTGTCGAGCAGCAGCCCGAGCTCGGCGGCGGTGGCCCGGTCGCCGGCCGCGGCGGCGCACTGCTGGCGGTCGACGAGCAGGGCGGCGTGGAGCACGAGGGCCAGGGCCCCCTCCGAGAGGGCCTTCTGCTCGAGCAGCAGCCGGCGCACGTCGGCGTGCTCGACGATGGGCACGGGCGGGGCGCTCTGGCTGGCGCCGGGCCCGCTGAGGGGCCGGCCCTGGGGACGGTCGCGGGCATAGGCGAGGGCGTGGCGGTAGCCGGCCCAGCTCAGGCAGGCGGCGCAGAGCCCGACCCCGATGCGGGCCTCGTTCATCATGTGGAACATGGCCGAGAGGCCGCGGTTGGCCTCGCCGACGAGAAAGCCCACCGCGCCGTCGCCATCGCCCAGCGAGAAGACCGTGTTGACCGCGCCCCGGAAGCCCATCTTGTGGTTGATGCCGACCACGGCCACGTCGTTGGCGACCGTGAAGGCCCCCGCCGCGTCCGGCAGCCACTTGGGCACGAGGAAGAGGCTGATGCCGCGGGTGCCCGGGGGCGCGTCGGGCAGGCGCGCGAGCACGAAGTGGACGATGTTCTCGGAGATGTCCTGGTCGGCGCCGGTGATCCACATCTTGCTGCCGCGCAGCCGGTAGCTGCCGTCGGCGGCGGGAGTGGCCGTGGTGCGCAGGTCGGCGAGCGAGCTGCCCGCCTGGGGCTCGGAGAGGGCCATGGTGCCGAAGAAGCGGCCCGCGATCATGGGCGCCAGCCAGGTCTCGCGGAGGGCGGGGCTGCCGTGGGCCCGCAGCAGGTTCGCGGCGGCGACCGTGAGGCCGGCGTAGGCGAGCAGCGGGGTGTTGGCGCCGCCGAAGAGGGCCGAGATGGCCTGGTGGACGGCAAAGGGCACCCCGAGCCCGCCGTCTTCGGGGGCGAAGGGGGCCGAGAGGAAGCCCGCCTCGATGTAGGTGGCGAGGGCCGGGGCGGCCGCCGGGTGGACCCGCACCCCGCCGCCGTCGGGCAGCAGCACGGGCTCCTCGGCGTCCATGTCGGCCGCGCAGGGGGCA
>CAXQUZ010000228.1:0-8989 GCA_964226865.1 Myxococcota bacterium
GGCACGACACCAGGTGCAGGCCCAACAACTCAGCCAACAGCTGCAGCAACTTATTCGACAACGGCTCAGAGACATGCGCTCAACGGTCACACATCAGGAAAAACTGCTGGCATCACTGGGTCCCGAGCAGACCCTCAGCAGAGGTTATGCAATTGTCACAGGCGAGAATGGGACGGTCATCAGACGTTCGACACAGGCCAAAACCGGCGACGCGTTGCGTGTGAGGTTGGGTTCAGGGGCCCTCACTACTATCGTAACAGGACACCCAGAGGATTGATTAATACTTTGCGGGCAACCGGGTATTGATCACGATGTGCCGACCTTCGAAACGAATATATTCGCCGATCGTCAAATCCTTGAGTATGCGCGCCACCATCTCGCGCGACGCACCCACCCGGTCAGCAATATCCTGCTGGGTCAGCTTCTCGGGAATGAACAACGTCCCATCGCCGCGCTCTTCCGCCAAATCCATCAGCACATTGGCCACGCGGCCATAGACATCCTGCAGCGCCAGACTTTTGACGTCTGCATGCCACCCAGGCACCGGGGGCCGTCGGCCGGGCCGCGACCGCCTCGGCCGCCAGCGCACGGGCCCGCTCGGCATCCCCCGAGAGCCAGGCGCTGTTGGTCATGGCGACGATCTCGTCGTGGTCGACCAGCTCGGCGGTGGTGAGCACCGACAGCAGCGAGGTGGCCCGGTCGGCCTCGCCCCGCATGCGGTGGAGGCGCGCGAGCAGCACCCGCAGCTCGACGTCCTCGCCGCTGCGGCGCAGCAGGCGCTCGAGGCTGGCCCGCGCCTCGTCCGGCCGGTCGAGCACCGCCAGGAGGCGGGCCCGCGCCAGCTTCTCGTCGCGGGTCTCGGGCCGCCGGAGCTGGTCGAGGGCCCAGTGGTTCACGCTGTGGGTGGGGGGCCGCGGCCCCGTGCGGTCGGCCAGCGGGACGGCACTGGGCACGAGCGCGATGCTGCGCCCCGGGTAGTCCAGCACGAGCCGATGATCGTCGAAGAGCTCGTGGCCGGCGAGGCCCTTGAGCCGCAGCGGCGTGCCCCGGTCCGGTGCGGGCATCCACGCGGTCTGGATCGCTTCGTCCACCCGGGCGCCGCCGAGCTCGACCGCCACCACCGGCAGCCGGAGGGTCTCGCGCATGAAGCTGCTCAGGGGCACCCCCTCCCCGGCGCCCACGCCGAGGATGGGCTCCTCACCGCGGGAGGCGAGCGGCAGCAGCGGCAGGGCCTCGCCGTCCTGGTCGCCGTAGAGCAGCAGCCCCGTGGCGCCGGTGTCGACCTCGACCGTCCAGGCGTGGCGCACGGGCGGGCCGCCACCGGGGGGCGCCAGCTCGAGGGTGGCCCAGGTGCGGATGTGGGACCCGTCGAACCACAGCGAGCTGGCGGAGTCGGGCACGGGCATGTCGCCCGTCCACAGCTCGAGGGTGTCGGCCGGGTAGTCGATGGCCAGCTGGAACTGGGACCAGACGTTGTTGCCGAGGATGCCCGCGAGGGGGGCCATGCCCACCCGCTCTGGCACCCCGGGCAGCCCGACGGCGAAGAGGATGTCGGCCGCCGCCACCGGTCCCAGCCCCACGGCAGGCACCGTGGCGCTCTCCCACCGGGCGACCCGCCCCCCCAGCCCGGCGAGGGCTCCGGCCCCCGAGTCGGCCGTCTCGAGGCCCAGCTCCTCGGCGGCCTCCGCGCTGAGAACGCTGATGTCAGCGCCGGTGTCGACAAGGAAGAGCCGCGGCTTGCCGTCGCCCAGATCCGCCTCGACGAAGATCTTTCGCTCGCTCGGCGAGCGCCACAGGGGCAGCACCGCCGCGGCCCCTGCCTGGCGCCGGGCCGAGAGCCCCGGGCGCGTGGCGGTCTTGGGCGCACAGGCCCCGGCGGAGAGCAGGATCACGAGACCGAGGAGCGGGCGCAGCATGCAGCGTGGACCGGGCGTCAGGAGGAGGCAGCATAACCCCGGCCGGCCCTCCCTCCGTCCTGCGCTAAGCTGCCGGCCCCCGGGCGGGGCCCAGGCTCCCGCCCCCCGCTCCCGGAGCCCCGATGTCGGACTTCGCCGTCCCTGCCGATGCCCAGCACCACACCCGGCTGCTGCCCTCCCACCTCGCCGGCAACGGCGGCCGCGGGCGCTATGTGCTGCTCCCGGGCGACCCCTCCCGCGCCCGGCGCCTCTCCGAGATGTTCGACGGGGTCACGGTCGTCGACAACCCCCGCAACCACACCGCCTACCTCGGCACCCTGCCGGCCCGGGACGGCGGCCCGCCCATCGACGTGGCCGCCGTGGCCACGGGCATGGGCCCGGGCAGCGCCGAGGTCATCGTGCACGAGGTCATCGCCGCAGGGGGGCGCCGGCTGCTGCGGGTGGGCTCCTGCGGATCGCTGAGCCGCCAGGTGCGCCCGGGCCAGGTCGTCGTCGTCTCGGGCGCCGTGCGGGACGAGCAGGCCAGCCGCCACTACGCACCGGTCGAGCTGCCGGCGGTCGCCGACCACCGGGTGGTGGCGGCCATGAGCGCCGGAGCACGGGCCGCAGGGCTGGGCGCGGACTGCTTCGTCGGCCTCTGCCACACCAAGGCCAGCCTCTTCGCCCGCGAGTTCGGCGCCGGGCCCGCCGGGGAGGCCAACCGGGCCTACCAGGCCTGGCTGTCGCGGGCCGGGGTCATCGCCAGCGAGATGGAGGCCTCGGTCCTGTTCATCCTGGCGACCGCCATGAGCGCCGACGGGGTGCGCAGCCTCGACGGCGGCGACCAGCGCATCCAGGCGGGCTGTGTGCTCGCGGTCTACGGCGGGGACGACTCCCACATGAAGCTCGACCCCGCTCTGGTGGCCCTCTCCGAGGAGCGGGCCGCGGCGGTGGTGCGCGAGGGCCTCTACGCCTGGGCCGCGGCGGACCGGGCCTGAGCACGCGGCCGGCCGGCCCTCACATGTTGCGCCGGTACCGCCCGCCCACGTCGTAGAGCGCGCCGGTCACGTCGCCGAGGGTGCAGCACTTCACCGTCTCCATCAGCTCGGCGAAGATGTTGCCCCCCGAGAGGGCGACCTCCTGGAGCCGGGCGAGGGCGGCGGGCCGCCGGTCGTCGTTGCGGGCCTGGAAGGCCTTGCGGCTGTCGATGGCGTAGTGCTTCTCGTCGGCGGTGGCCCGGATGACCTCGGCGGGGATGATGGTGGGGCTGCCGTCGTCCGAGAGGAAGGTGTTGACCCCCACGATGGGCAGGTCGCCCGTGTGCTTGCGGGTCTCGTAGTGGAGCGACTCTTCCTGGATCTTCGACCGCTGGTACATGCGCTCCATGGCGCCCAGCACCCCGCCCCGCTCGCTGATGCGGCGGAACTCCGTGAGCACGGCGGCCTCGACCAGCTCGGTCATCTCTTCGATGATGAAGCTGCCCTGGAGGGGGTTCTCGTTCTTCGCCTGGCCCAGCTCCTTGTTGATGATGAGCTGGATGGCCAGCGCCCGCCGCACGCTCTCTTCGGTGGGGGTCGTGATGGCCTCGTCGTAGGCGTTGGTGTGGAGCGAGTTGCAGTTGTCGTAGATGGCGTAGAGGGCCTGCAGCGTCGTGCGGATGTCGTTGAAGGCGATCTCCTGGGCGTGCAGGGACCGGCCGCTCGTCTGGATGTGGTACTTGAGCTTCTGGCTGCGGGCGTTGCCGCCGTAGCGGAGCTTGATGGCCTTGGCCCAGATGCGGCGGGCGACCCGACCGATGACGCTGTACTCCGGGTCCATGCCGTTGCTGAAGAAGAAGCTCAGGTTGGGCGCGAAGTCGTCGATGTGCATGCCCCGGGCCAGGTAGTACTCGACGAAGGTGAAGCCGTTGGCCAGGGTGAAGGCGAGCTGGGTGATGGGGTTCGCGCCCGCCTCGGCGATGTGGTAGCCGCTGATGCTCACCGAGTAGAAGTTCCGCACCTTGTGGTCGACGAAGTAGCGCTGGATGTCGCCCTGCATGCGCAGCGCGAACTCGGTCGAGAAGATGCAGGTGTTCTGGGCCTGGTCCTCCTTGAGGATGTCGGCCTGGACCGTGCCGCGCACCCGGCTGACCGTCTCGGCCCGGATGCGGGCGTAGACCTCGGGCGGCAGCACCTCGTCGCCCGAGACACCGAGCAGGCGGGTGCCCAGGCCGTCGTTGCCCTCGGGCAGCGCCCCCTGGTAGGCGGGCCGCGGCCGCGTGCCATAGATGGCGGCAACCTTCGCCTCCACCTCGTCCCAGAGGCCGTTCTCGTCGATGTAGCGCTCGCACTGCTGGTCGATGGCGGCGTTGAGGAACAGGGCCAGCACGATGGGCGCCGGGCCGTTGATGGTCATCGACACGCTCGTCGAGGGGCTGCACAGGTCGAAGCCGCTGTAGAGCTTCTTCGCGTCGTCGACCGTGCAGACGCTGACCCCCGAGTTGCCCACCTTTCCGTAGATGTCGGGCCGGTGGTCGGGATCCTCGCCATAGAGGGTGACCGAGTCGAAGGCGGTCGACAGGCGCTTGGCGGGCAGCCCCTGCGAGACGTAGTGGAAGCGCTTGTTCGTGCGCTCGGGGCCCCCCTCCCCGGCGAACATGCGCGCCGGGTCTTCGCCGATGCGCTTGAGCGGGAAGACCCCCGCGGCGTAGGGGAAGAAGCCCGGCAGGTTCTCGTGCATGCGCCAGGCGAGCAGGTCGCCCCAGTCGCTGAAGCGCGGCAGGGCCACCCGGGGCACCTTGGTGCCCGACAGCGAGGTGCGGACGAGGGGCTGGGTGAGCTCCTTGCCCCGCACGGTGAAGCGGTACACCTCGTCCTTGTAGCGGGCCACCATCGCCGGCCACTCCGCCAGCAACTCCCGGCAGTCGACGTCGAGGCGCTCGCGCAGGGCGTTGTAGCGACGCACGAGATCGTGCACCACGTCGCCATCATCGGCACGGGGCTCGAGCGGCAGGGCCGGCGTGGTGGCCGCGGGCGCGTCGTCGCCCCGCACGGCCGAGATGGCCCCCTGGAGCTGGAAGAGGCGCCGGGCGATGCCCGCCTGGGCCGCGGTGAAGGCCGCGTGGTCGTCGATGGTCCGGCAGATGTCGGCCAGGTAGCGCGACCGGTCGGGGGGAATCAGGCTCGGCTTGCCCGTGCGGCCGTCCCCGGCGGGGATGGCGGACTCGAGCGACACGCCCGTGCGGGCGCTGATGACGCCCATGAGGTGGACGTAGAGGGCCGTCACCCCGGGATCTGCGAACTGGCTGGCGATGGTGCCGAAGACCGGGAGCTGGTCGACGGGGGTCTCCCAGGCGTCCCGGTTGCGGCGCACCTGCTTGCGCACGTCCCGCAGGGCGTCGTCGGCGCCCCGCTTGTCGAACTTGTTGATGGCCACGACATCGGCGAAGTCGAGCATGTCGATCTTCTCGAGCTGGGTGGCGGCCCCGTACTCGCTGGTCATCACGTAGAGCGACACATCGCAGTGGTCGATGATGCGGGTGTCGGACTGGCCGATGCCGCTCGACTCGAGCACGACGAGGTCGTGGCCGGCGGCCTTGCAGAGCTCGACGGCGTCCTGGACGTTGACCGACAGCGAGAGGTTGGCCCCGCGGGTCGCGAGGCTGCGCATGAAGACATGGTCGTGGTCGACGCTGTTCATGCGGATGCGGTCGCCGAGGAGGGCGCCCCCCGAGCGCCGCCGGGTGGGGTCGACGCTGATGACCGCGATGCGGCCGCTGCGCCCGCCGGGCGTGTCGCGCAGGAAGCGCTGGACGAGCTCGTCGACCAGCGAGCTCTTGCCCGCGCCGCCCGTGCCCGTGATGCCCAGCACCGGCACCTTGCGGTCCCCCAGGATCTCGCGTGCTCGCGCCATCACGGCGTCCCGCACGGTGGGGTGGTTCTCGGTCACGGTGATGAGCTGGGCCAGCGCACGCCGGTCGCCGCTGGCGAAGGCGGCCCACACGCTCTCGTCCACCACGGCCGGGCGCTTCTCGAAGTCACAGCGGCGCAGCAGGTCGTCGATCATGCCCTGGAGGCCGAGGGTGCGGCCGTCGTCCGGCGAGTAGAGGCGGGTGACGCCGGCCGCGTGCAGCTCGTCGATCTCGGAGGGGAGGATGGTGCCGCCGCCGCCGCCGAAGACCTCGATGCGCTGGCCGCTCTCGCGGATCAGCTCGACCATGTACTTGAAGTACTCGACGTGGCCGCCCTGGTAGGAGGTGATGGCGACGGCGTGGGCGTCCTCCTGGACGGCACAGTCGACGATCTCCTGGACGGAGCGGTTGTGGCCGAGGTGGATCACCTCGGCGCCCGAGCCCTGGATGATGCGCCGCATGATGTTGATGGCGGCGTCGTGGCCGTCGAAGAGGCTCGCCGCGGTGACGATGCGCAGCTTGTTCTCGGGCTGGTAGCGGGAGGGGCTGTTCGGCGACATGGGCGGACCCGGGGCTCAGGGATGGAGCCCCGCCTTATCGCGATCGGGCCGCCGCCCCCTGTGCCGGCGGACCAATTCTGGCCGCCCCGGCGCCCCGCCTCAGCGCACGTCGCGGATGCGCACGTCACACTCGTTGTGGAGGCCGGCCTTCATGCGGTCGGCGCCCATGTGGAAGTGCAAGGCGATGGCCTGGCTCGCCGAGAAGGGCGCGGGCTTGCCCCAGGCCGGCGCCTCGAGCTCACCGAGGGTGATGACCTGCTCGCGCCACTCGCCCGTGCCATCGCAGGTGACCCGCAGCCCGTAGGGCGACTTGCGCTCGTCGCCGCACTCCATGTTCTCCTGCTGGAGCATCAGGATCTGGGCGTCCATCTCGACCGGCTTCTCGCTGCGGGTCTCGATGACGATCTCGCGCATCTCGGCGAGCTTCTTGGGGTCGTTGGTGCGGAAGCGCACCCCCATGCCCGCGTAGGGGTAGCGGGCGACCCGCTGGAAGTCGACGATCCAGCGGATGGCGCAGAGGTTCGTGCGCCCCTCGCCCCAGGGCAGGGCCTCGAGCAGCGAGCCGGTCATGCCCACGTCGCAGCCCTCGATGGCCGTGTCGGGGTTGTCGCGGTCGGAGAAGGTGTACCAGTCGTTCGAGAAGTACTCGGCGGCCGTGCCCAGGGCGGCCTGGCAGCGCAGGGCCTCGGCGCGGGTGCCGATGGGAGAGAAGGTCGGCCCCTCGTCTTCGACCAGGCCCTCGCCCGACTGGAGGCGCGGGGCCGCCGGCCCGGGATCGGTCGCGGTCGACCCGCTGGCGAGCCGGGCCTCGCGGTCGCGGATGCGGTCTTCGCGCGTCTCAGAGGAGGCACAGCCAGCGGCGGCCAAGGCGACGAGCGCAGCGAGGCGCACAGCAGAAGGAGCAGGCATCGGGGAGGTCCTGTGGGGCCGAGACGGCGGGGAGGGGAGCCACGCACCAGGCATTCCCCAACGTCGTCCGGAGGCTGAGACGGGCACGTCGCCGCAGAGCAGACCGTCGCGCGGGAGCATAGCACGCCCCCCCTGGACCGGGCGAGGGCCCCAGAAGCCGCCCCTGCCGCCTGGATCGCCCGACCGGGCCCCGTCATCCCGGACAGTGGCCCGCCTCAGGGGGCCGCCGCGTCGTCCTCTGCCACGTAGCCGAGGGTCTTCAGGGCGTCGTGGGTGGCGGGGTCGAGCCCGACCGCGGCCGGTGCTTGCTGCCCCGCGGGGTGGCGGGCCTGCAGCGCCTCCCAGAGCGACACCAGGGCCGCCCGGTCCGCGGCGGCAGCCGCCGGGTCGGCCTCGCCCGGGTCGGTGGCCAGGTCGAAGACCGCCGGCCCGGGATCGAGGATGCGCGCATCCCAGATGGCCTTGTGCTGGCCGTCTCCCGACACCGCCACGCGCCCCTCTCTCTGGGCCAGCAGGGTGGTGGCGGTGGTGAGGTCCCAGGGCCACGGGGCCGCCACCCCGGCCGCGCCGGTCACCAGCGCCGGCACCACACCGTTCGCGAGCACGGGCGGCAGCGACTCCTGCTCGCCGGGAATGCCCGGGTGGTCGACAATCAGGGGCACTTCCACAAGTTCCCGCCAGAGCCACCAGCCGTGGCCCGCGATGCCGTGCTCGCCGAGCAGCTCGCCGTGGTCGGAGGTGAGCACGACCAGGGTGCGGTCCCGGTGGGGGCCCAGGGCTGCGAGCACCGCGGCCAGCCGGGCGTCCGTCTCTTCGACCACCGCCGCGTAGGCCTGGGCGTAGGCCGCGCGGACCCCGGGCTCGGTGTTGCGCTTGGCCTGGCCGATGGTGAGCCCGTGGCGCCCCGCGAACCACGCGTCCCCGGCGCTGCCGCCGAGACCGTGCCGTGCGCGCGCCTCCTCGCCCGGCAGCAACGGAGAGTGGGGCCCGAGCAGGTGGACGTAGGCGAGGTTGCGGCTGGTCGGGGTCCAGTGGGCCTGGACGAGGGCCGCGAGCTTGGCCGGGATCGCGGCATCGCCGGCCCGCACCCAGCTGTCGAAGCCCCGGGAGAAGCCCAGCGCCTCGGCGAGGTAGGGGTTCGCATAGAGCCCGTCGCAGCGGAAGCCGGCGTCCTGCAGCACCGTGGCGACCGTGGGCACCGCCGGCAGGGGCGGGTACTTGCCCATGCGCGCGGCGGGCTCGTCCCAGCCGTGCTGCCGCACCGGCATGCCCGTGAGCAGGCTCACCACCGAGGGCACCGTCCAGCTGCCGGCCGACCAGGCCCGGTCGACCCGGGTGCCCGTGCGGGCCAGGGCGTCCATCGTGGGGGTGGACGCGCTCCGGGCGACGTCGTCACGCAGGGTGTCGACCACGACGATGAGCACCTTGTCGACCGTCTCCGCCCCACCGGGCCACGGTGCCGACGGGGGCGCGGGCGCCGGCGACCCGGACGGGGCCGGCGCGGTGCCTCCACAGCCCGCGAGCAGGAGGGAGAGCCCGAGCCCGGGCGCAGATCTGCACATCGAGACGGGCGTGTGCTGGGCCACTCTCGGGGGCATCATCGCGCGGACTCCAGGCGGAGGGGGATGCGCTGGCTGGTCGGCCCGGCCACGAGCAGCACCGGCCCGTCTTCGCCGTGTGCGAGGGCGATCTGGTCACGCTCGGTGGCGGCCGCAGATCGGAAGAGCACACGTCTG
>CAXQUZ010000229.1:0-2446 GCA_964226865.1 Myxococcota bacterium
CCCGGGCCCCCGCGCCCCCAGGACGTCCGCCCCATGATCGCCCGCCTGCCCGAACCCGTGCTCCGCGCCGATCAGGTCCACCATGAGGTCCTGCGGTCCGTCGCCTTCTCGCGCCACCTCAACCCGGCCAACGCGCCGGCGGCCCGCCACGCCTTCCTCCAGGGGGCCTTCGCGCCGCCCTTCGAGTACGTGCCGCTGGTCGACGCCGACCTCCAGCTCGCCCGGCTCGACGCCGCCGAGCCCCCCCGCGACCACCCGGCGGGCGCCATCGTCGGGGCCTGCATGGACGGCACCCGGCTGCTGCTGCGGGCCCTGCGCGACCGCACCGCCTCGGCCTTCCACGAGGTGGCGATGCGGGGCGGCTGGTACCCCGACCCGGCCCTGCTCGACCTCGAGTTCCCGGCCGGCGAAGACCACGAGCCCATGAACCTCGCGGCCTTCCACGTGGTGGACCGGCTGCGCGACGCCCTCGACGAGCGCGGGCTGCACGACTGGGACGTGGTCGAAGACACGGTCATGGCCGCCCGGGTGCTGGTCGACGGGGCCAAGCGGCTGGTGCGGATGAACCCGCGCTCGCGCTTTCGCCCGCGCGACATCGAGCGTCTGGTGGTGCACGAGGTCGACGTGCACGCGATGCGGGCCGCCAACGGCCAGCGCCAGGCCCTGCGCTGCTTCCAGACGGGGCTGCCCGGCTCGCTGGGCACCGAAGAGGGGCTGGCCATGATCACCGAGGAGCGGGCCGGGGTGGACGCTCCGGGCGTGCTGGCCCGCCAGGTCCAGGTGGTGCGCGCCATCGACATGGCCCGCAGCATGGGCTTCCGCGACCTCTACGAGGCGCTGGTGGACGAGCTGGGCCCGGGGCTGGCCTGGGGCATCTGCCTGCGCATCAAGCGCGGCCTCGCCCAGCCCGGCCAGCCGGGGGTCTACGCCAAAGACAGCGTCTACCTCGCCGGACGCATGGCCGTCCAGCGGTGGCTGGCCGACGGAAATGACGTGCGGCTGCTCTATGTGGGCAAGGTCGGCGTCGCCGATCCCATCGAGGACTGGGTCGCCCAGGGCTGGGTCGAGCTGCGCCAGGTGCCGCCGAGCTGGGGCCCCCGGCGCTGAGCCCGCTCAGGCGCCGACCTGGACCAGCTCGCGCATCTGGGGGAACTCCTCGCGGAGCAGCGCCTCCACGCCCATCTTCATCGTCATGATGCTCGAGGGGCAGGTGGAGCAGGCGCCCACGAGCTGGACGTGGACGTCGTTGTTCTCGACCTTGACCAGGGTGATGTCGCCGCCGTCGCTCTGGAGCGCCGGGCGCACCATCTCGTCGAGCAGCTCCCAGACCTCGTCGTAGGTCATGGGGGCGCCCTCGGCGGCGGCGGCGGTCTCGCCGGCCGCACCGGTGGTGTCGGCACCGGAGTCGTCCGCCGGGGCCGTGTCGCCGGCCGGTGGCGTGTCGTCCGCAGCGCTCTCGGGGGCGGCCGCTGCCGGCGCCTCCGGTGCGGCGGCGGTCGGGGCGGCGGCCGCGGGGGCCGGGGGCCGGGCGACCGTGGGGGGCGGCGTGGGCGTGTCGCCGAAGACGCGCTTGATGCCAGACTTCAGGGCGTCACGGATGCCGAACATGGCCATGGAATACCTCCGGGGGCCGGTCGGAGCGGCCTCGTGGGCACGGTGTAACGGGATCTGCCGTTAACGGAAGCTTTCTGGGCCGGCTCGGGCGCCGAAGGGGGCGTGCGCGCTTCAGTGCTGCGGCGGGGGGCCGAGCGAGAGGCCCTGGAGCCCGCTGTCGGGGCGGCGCAGGCGCGCGAGATCACGGAGCATCTTGAGGCCACCGTAGGCCCCGAAGAAGCCGACGAGCAGGATCTTGTCGCGCGTGCGCAGCGGCCGCTCGCCCACCACCCACTTGGGGTCGTCGACGCCCCCGTCCCGAAACCAGACCCGCCCGCGCACGGGCAGCTCGACCTCGGTGCCCCGGGCCAGGCGCGGACCGAGCACGACCGCATCCCAGGGATCGCCGTCGGGACCGCGGGTGCCGGGCACCGAGCCGTAGTTGACGGGGCTCGGCCGCGGCGACACCAGGTCGACGCCGCGACCGTCGTGGCCAGGCTTGACGAAGGCCCCGCGGGGCACCTCGATGCGCACCCGGAGGGTGGCCGGCGGCGCGGAGGACGGAGCGGGGGCGGAAGGCGACATGCTCCGCCGGGTACCCGGACCGCTGCCGGGGTGCCACGCGCCCTCAGCGCTTGGGCTCCCAGATCGTGCGCGGGCGCACGGGCCAGCCGGTGGTGGGCTTGAGGGCCGTGCCGGCCGGCGTGACCCGGTGGGCCCGGCGGTAGCTCTGCTTGAGCCCGTGGCCCAGCTTGTCGGTCGAGGTCAGCACGGCCGAGAAGCGCTGGGCGGCGATGTCGGCGTCAATAGATCGGAAGAGCACACGTCTGAACTCCAGTCACCGCATGCTATC
>CAXQUZ010000230.1:0-5284 GCA_964226865.1 Myxococcota bacterium
CATCGGCCGCATCTGAGCGCACCCGGGCCCCGGCCGCTGGCGGGCCCCGGCGCGCAGCGCCCTCAGAAGCGCCCGAAGGCGTCGATGATCTGGCGATGGAGCTGGGCGTCGTCGACATTCTCGAGGGCGAGCTCGTAGAGCAGCCAGCCCTCTTCGGGGGTGAGGGTGCGCACCCGGGCGGTGGCCTCGACCCGGCCCAGGCCGCCCATGCCGAAGCGCAGGCGCACGGTGCCGCTGTGGACGAAGACCAGCTTGAAGCTCGAGGGCATCGTGAAGGCGAGCTGGTGGAGGTCGAGGTGGACGAGGCGGGCGGGACCGTCGAGCAGCGAGATGGCCGCGCCGCCCGGGGGCACCAGCTCGAGCACCCGCCCGTCGTCGCTCTCGGGGGCCGCCGCCTCGCGGAACTTGTCGATGAAGCCGAGCAGCAGGCCGTGCTGGGAGCGGTCGGGCACGGGCACCCCCGTCCGCAGCACGCTGGCCTCGAAGATCCAGGCGCGGTCGTCGACCTGGACCCACACCCGCACGTCTTCGCCGCCGGTGAAGCGCCGGGAGGGCACCGTGATGATGATGCCGCCGCGCTCCACCCGCACCAGTCGCCCGGTCTCGGCCGCCCCCGCTCGGGGCAGCACACGGCAGGCCGCGCGCTGCTGGGCGGCGTCATCGAGCAAGCGACGGGGATCGAGGGCCATGGTGCTCCAAGGGGGCGGTCGACGCGCCCGTGGCCCGCAGCTTAGCCAGCCCGCGCCGCCCCGGCCGCCCAGGGAGCCCCCATGCGCGTCGTGCACCTGACCGATCTCCACGTCCAGCGCCCCCCCGCCTTCGGCGAGCTCTGGGGCAAGCGGCTGATCGGCAGCGCCAACCTCTACCTCTTCGGGCGCCACGGCCACTTCAGCCCCGAGAGCCAGGAGGCCGCCGTCGCGGCGGCACTCGCGGCCGAGCCGGACGTGGTCGTGGTGACCGGCGACCTCACAGCCCAGGCCCTCGACAGCGAATTCGTCGCGGCCCGGGCCCTGCTCGACCCGCTGCTCTCCCAGGTGCCGACGGTGCTGCTGCCCGGCAACCACGACACCTACGTGCGCGAGGCCCGCCCCGGGGCGCGCATGCGGGCCGTCTTCGGCGACTGGATGGGCGGCGGCTCCCCGGCCCTCCACCGCTTCGGCGACGTCGCCTTCCTCCACATCGAGACCTGCCGCAGCTCGCTGCTGTCGTCGGGCTACTGCCCGCCGGCCCAGCTGCGGAGCGCCGCGGGTCTGCTGCGCACGGCCCGCGACTGCTTCGTGTTCCTCTGCCAGCACTACCCGCTGCGCGACCGGCGGGGGGATGCCTATGGCCCGTCCACCCGGGCCCTGGCGAACGCCGCCCAGGTGGAGGCGTGGATCCGCGAGGTGGGCGGCATCGGCGCCATCCTGCACGGCCACGAGCACCACGGCTTCCAGGCGGCCCTCAACGGCATCCCGATCCTCAACCCCGGCGCCAGCGGCTACGCCTTCCTGCCCGACCACGACCGCACGGCCCACCTCAACATCTACGAGGTCGACGGCGACGGCATCCACAGCATCGAACGCCTGCGCTACGACGGCACCCGCTTCGCCCCCGAGCCCGGCGGCGCCTACGCGACCGGCCGCTGAGCCTCAGCCCCGGCGCACGGCCGCGACGGCCGCGGGGAGCACCGCGCAGAGCCGGGCCACGTCTTCGGGGCGGTTGTGGGCGGCAAAGGCCGAGATCCGCAGAAAGCAGTCCGACCACCAGCCGAGCACCGGCACCTCGATGCGGTGGGCGTGGAGGGCGGCCATCAGGCGCGGAGCGGCCGCGGCCGGCAGGGGCAGGCGCACGGTGGCCATGGCGCCGGCCATGGGGGAGCCGGGCACCACCACAGCCTCGGCCCTGACACCCGCGGAGAGGAGCTGGGCGAGGCCATCTTGGGCGAGGGCCCGGTGGGCGGCCCGGAGCGCGGCGCCCCCCCAGGCCTCGTGCTGGCGCAGCGCTGCGGGGGCCGCCAGCCAGGGGCTCGGGTCGAAGGTGCCGGGCCAGTCGAACTCGGCGTGGAGGCCCTGGCCGCGCCCGTGCGAGACGGCGGGGGCGTGGACCCGGTCGCGGTGGGCCGGGGCGACCCAGAGCAGGGCACAGCCCTTGGGGGCGCAGAGCCACTTGTGGAGGTTGCCCACGAAGTAGTCGGCGCCGAGGGTGTCGAGCGCGATGTCGACCTGGCCGGGAGCGTGGGCGCCGTCGACGAGCACGGGCACGCCGGCGGCCCGGGCCTCGGCGACCAGGGCGGCCACCGGCAGCACGATGGCCGTCGGCGAGGTGATCCATGAGACCACCAGCAGCGCCGGACGCGGACCCGTGGCGAGGCGCTGGCGGAGGGCCGCGACCACCGCGGCGGGATCCCGGTGGCCGACCCGGGCCAGGGGCAGGGCCTCGACCCCCGCGGCGCCCACGGTGGCGGCGAGGGCCTCGTGGACGGCCTGGTAGCGGTGGTCGGTGGTGAGGATGCGGTCGCCGGGGCCGAGGCCCGCGCTGGCGAGCACGGCGGCGATGCCCGTGGTGGCGTTGGGCACGAAGGCGAGGCCCGCGGCATCCGTGCCGAAGAACGGGGCCAGCTCGGCCCGGGCAGCGGCGATCAGCCCCGGCAGCTCGCGGGCGAGAAAGCGCACGGGCTGGGCCTCCATGCGATCGAGCCAGCGGCGGCGCTCGGCCTGGACCGCCCGGGGGGTGGCCCCGAAGCTGCCGTGGTTGAGGAAGGTCCAGTCGGGATCGAGGGTGAAGGCGGCCCGGTGGGCGCCGGGGACGACGGGCATGGCTCAGGGCTCCCGGGGCGGCAGGGGCGGCGCGGTGCCCCGCTGGTGGAGGGTGGCCTGGACGTAGACGTCGTGCAGAGCGAAGAGCCGCTGCTGGAGGTCGGGATCGCCCATGGCGGCGACGGCGTCCGCGATGGCCTCGATGGTCGAGCGGGCCCAGTCGGCGTGGGGCAGCCGCAGCCGCTGGACGTCCCGGGCCGGGCCCGACACCTCCCGCCGCGGCAGGGTCGCCAGGCCGGGGATGCGGCGCACCATGCGGCTGGCCTGGGGCCAGGTGCCGTCGACGACAATGAGCCGTGCTGGGGCATTGTCGGGGGCCAGAGGCGCAGCGGGGGCGTCGGGGCTGCCCGGAAAGAGCAGGGCGGCGCCCTCGAGGGGCAGCGCCGCCGGATCCCAGGGCTGGTCGCGCACCCCGTAGGAGAGCACCCGCGCCGGCGCGAGCACCGTGGCGGCGAGGCTGCCCGTGCTGGTGGGCTTGCGGGCCTCCTTCCAGTGGTTGACCAGGACCAGCTCGACCCCGGCGGGCAGGGACCACGGCACGGCCGGCAGCCAGGCACAGCAGCAGTGGGCGAGGTGGAGGCGACAGCGGGGGCAGCGGGGCGGGGCCATGCCGAGCGGATATCGGGACGGGGCGCCACCGGCCCTCCCCGGGGGTGGATCGCCAGGAGAAGGCATGCGCGGCTGGCAGAAGACCCTGGCCCAGGTGCTGGCCAGCGGCAGCCTCACGGTCGGGCTGCTGGCCGCAGCAGAGGGGGCCCTCGCCCTGGCTGGGCTGCCCCCGGACGGCCTCTACGCGGGGGATCCCGCGAGCGTCTGGTGGCTGCGCCCGGGCCTGGACCGGGTGGTGGACGACCCCCTGACGGGCCGCCAGTTCCGGCTGCGCACCGACGCGCACGGGCGCCGGGGCCCGCCGCCGCCGGCCGCGGGGCCCTGGGTGCTGGCGATGGGCTGCAGCACGACCCTCGGCTGGGGGGTCGAGGCCGAGGAGGCCTGGCCGGCCCAGCTGGCGGCCCAGACGGGCCGGGCGGTGGTGAACGCCGGCCAGCCCGGCTGGTCGACCCACCAGGCCCTTGCCCACGGCAGCGCCTGGTTCGACGACGGCCCCGAGACGGTGGTGCTCGGCTTCCTCATCCGCGACGCCTGGCGGGCGGGCCGGGCCGACAAGCAGGCACGCCCGACGCCCTGGCTCCACCGGCGGCGCCTCGCCCGGCTGCTGCGCCCCACGCCCGCGACCGCTGCGGCCGCCACCGCCGCCGCCGCCCCGCCCACCACGGGGGCGTTCCGGGTCTCCCCCGCGGACTATGGCGCCCAGCTCCGCGCCCTGGCCGACGCGGCCGCCCCGGCCCGCACGGTCTTCCTCGCCTTCCCTCACCAGCACGAGACGGCCGAGCACGAGGCCGTTCTCGCCGAGGTGGCAGCCGAGCGCGGCGCGCCCTTGGTGCGGCCCAGGGTGGAGGCCGGGGCCTGGCTGGCGGGCGATCCCATCCACCTCGGCCCGGGCGGCCTCGCCCAGGTGGCCGCGGCCGTCGGCGCCGCCCTCGACGGCCGTCCCTGATGGCTCAGCGCCCGAGCGCGTCGAGCTGGGCCTCGAGGGCCGCCGTGTCGCCCCGGGTGTGGAGGAGGCGCAGGCCCGGATCCGCGTCGGCGAGCGCCGCGATGCGGGCGACCCAGTCCCAGGCCGCCCCCGGGTCGACAGCCCCCTCGGAGATGACCACCACCAGCGGCCGGTCGCCGAGCTGGGCCCGGGCGCTGCGCAGGGCGCCCTCGAGCTCGTCCACCGAGACCGAGGTGGGCGGCCGCCCGAGCAGCAGGTCGCGGAGCAGGGCGAGGCGGGCGAGCAGGGCGCTGCCGCCGATGCGGATGTGGTGGAGATCTTCGCGGGTGACGAGCAGGTCTTCGGGGCGCAGGGCCAGCACCACCCCCGGCAGCCCGGGCCGCTGGACCACCGCTGCGAGCTGGTGCAGCAGGGGGCGCAGCGCCGGGGCCGCCGCCCCGTGGGGATCGGGACCGCCGGGCTCGGGGCCCCCGTGGTCGGCGCCGAGGCTGCCGATGACCAGGGGCCGCCGGGGGCCGGGCTCGTCGGGCAGGATCGGTGCAGCCGCCGCGGGCGTGCGGTCCGGGGGCGCCTCGAGCCCGCGGACCGCCAGCTCGACGCCACCGAGGCACAGCAGCGCAGCCAGGCCGATCACCCAGGGGGCCAGCCGGCGCGAGAGGCCCGCCAGCAGCAGCCCGGCGCCGAGGCCCAGGGTCACCGCCCCCAGCAGGGCGAGGGTGCCGGCGCCCGCGACCCCGGCCACCAGCACGGAGGCCCCCCCGGGCGCCAGCACCCAGGTGGTGGTGCGGAGAGGCTGGGCCCAGCCCATGCGGCGCAGGAGCCCGGGCAGCCCCAGGGCCAGCTCAGCAAACTTGGTGCAGAGCTGTTCGATGCTTGGCGCGGCGACGGCGAGGGATTTGATGCGTAAGGCCATCTAGCTGGTGTGTGCTGG
>CAXQUZ010000231.1:0-11849 GCA_964226865.1 Myxococcota bacterium
CGCCTGGCGCCGGGTGCTCGAGCTCGCCCCCGGCGACACCGAGGCCCTCGACCACCTGCTCCACATCGCCCGCGACACCGAGGACTGGCCCGCCGTGGTCGAGTTCGGCACCGCCCGCGCCGACCAGCTCGAGGGCGCCGCGCGCGCCAGCCTGCTGACCGAGCTGGGCGAGGTCCAGCTCCAGCGGCTCTACCGTGAGGACGACGCGCTCGCGCTCTACGACGCGGCCTCCTCCGGAGAGGCGCCGGTCATGGAGGCCGCCCGCCAGTTCGAGCGCATCCACGCGGGCCGGGGCGCCTGGGATCTCGCCGTCGAGGGCGTGCTGCGCCAGGCCCGGGCGGCGACCTCCACCGAGGAGCGGGTCCGCCTCTACCTGTCGGCCGCCGAGACCCGGCTCGAGACCCTGCACGACCGCGAGGGCGCGGCGGCCATCTACAGCATGGTGCTCGAGGCCGACCCGACCAACCCCACGGCCCTCGAGTTCCGGGGCGACCACCTCTACGCCCAGGGCGATCTCGCCGCGGCGGTCGAGGTCTTCGCCCGCATGGAGCCCGCCCAGTCCGAGCGCGACCTCGACGACTTCGACGAGCAGATCGAGGTGGGCCTCTACTACTTCCGCTTCGCCGAGGCCCTGCGCAAGCTCGACCGCGTCGAGGAGGCCCTCGACCGCTACGAGAAGGGCCTCGAGCTGAACCGGGCCCACCTGCCCACCCTCGAGGCCATCGGGCCGCTCTACCTCCGCCAGGAGCGGTGGGAAGACGCCCGGGGGGTCTACCGCCAGATCCTCCAGCTCACGGGCGGCCAGGGCGACCCGGCGCGCCTCGCCCGCACCTACACCCGGCTCGGCCAGGTCGAGCTCCAGCTCGGCAACCTCGACAAGGCCAAGAAGCGCTTCAACAAGGCGCTCGAGCTGCGGTCCAACGACATCCCCGCCCTCCAGGGCATCGCCGGGGTGCTGCTGGCCCGCAAGGACTGGAACAACCTGCTCAACGTCTACAACAACATCATCTACCACGCCCAGGAGCCCGGCGAGGTGGTCGATGCCTACCTGACGAAGGGCTTCGTGCTCGACGCCCGCATGGGCCTCCCGGAGAAGGCCGCCCAGCACTACCGCAAGAGCCTGAACTTCGATCCCCGCCAGCCGAAGGCCCTGCTGCGCCTCGCCGAGCTCTCCCTGCGCCAGCAGGACTGGCCGGAGGCGGCGGGCCTCGCCGAGCGCGGCCTCTCCCTCGAGGGGGTGGCGCCGGCCGACCGCGCCGGGCTCCAGCTCGTCCGCTACGTCGCCCACGCCCACGGCGGCGACTCGCCGGCGGCCCAGGCGGCCTACTCGGCGGCCCTCGAAGAGGACCCGAAGCTCAACGACCGCCTCGGTCCGGTGCCCCCGGGCGCCGACACAGGCCACGGGGTGCTCCGCGAGCGCCTCGACGCCGCCCTCTGAGCCTGGCTGCGATAGGGGGGCGGTCCCGAGGCTGAGCATGACCGCCGAGACCGCCCTCTACTGCGACCACAACGCGACCGCGCCCCTCTCCGAGGCGGCGCGGTCGGCCATGATCGAGGCCCTCGGGCTCGTGGGCAACCCCCACTCGCCCCACGGGCCGGGCCGGGCCGCGGCGGCGCGCGTGCGCACGGCCCGCCGCCAGGTCTGCGACCTCCTCGGCTGCGCGCCCGTCCAGCTCTGCTTCACCAGCGGCGCCACCGAGGCCAACGCCACCGTGCTCACGGGCCTGCGCAGCGCCGCCCGCCCGCGGGTCCTCTGCAGCGCCGTCGAGCACCCGAGCGTGCGGGCCTGGGCCGACGACGAGATCCCCGTCCACCCCGACGGCCGCCTCGACCTCGAACAGCTCGACCGCCTGCTCGACCGCCACGGCCACGAGCTCGCGGTCGTCAGCGTCATGGCGGCGAACAACGAGACCGGCGTCTGCTTCGAGCTCGCGCCCGTCGCCGCGCGCTGCCGGGCAGCAGGCGTGCCCCTCCACGTCGACGCCACCCAGGCGCCCGGGCGCATCCCCCTCGGCCCCCTGGCCCGCGCCGACCCCCGCACGGGCACGGCCCACAAGCTCGGCGGCCCCAAGGGGATCGGCGCCCTGGTCATGCGGGGCACGCCGCCGGCCTCGCTGCTGCGCGGCGGCCCCCAAGAGCGCGGCCAGCGCGCCGGAACGGTCAACGTCGCCGCCGTCGCGGGCTTCGGTGCGGCCGCGGCCGCCGTCGCCGCAGCGCCGCTCTGCTCCCCGGCCACCCGAGACGCGGTCGAGGCCGCCGCTGTCGCCCTCGGCGCCCGGGTCGTGGGCGCCAGCAGCCCGCGCCTGCCGAACACCAGCTGCCTCGTCTTCGACGTGCCCGGCGAGCTTCTGGTCATGGGCCTCGACCTCGAGGGGGTGAGCGCCTCGACCGGCTCCGCCTGCGCATCGGGCGCCGCCGAGCCCAGCCACGTGCTGGCGGCGATGGGCATCCCCGACCGTCCCCTGCGCCTCAGCTTCGGACCGGATAGCTCCGCCGGCCCGGTCATCGCGGCGCTGGAGCGCGTGGTGGCCCGGGTGCGCGGGGCGATGGGGCCCGGCGCAGCCTTCTCCTGACGGAGCCCGAGGGAGCCAGCGTGCGTGTCGTTGCGGCAATGAGCGGCGGGGTCGACTCTTCGGTGGTCGCAGCCCTGCTCCAGGAACAGGGCCACGAGGTCATCGGCGTGCACATGAAGCTGCACGATGGCCCGGCCCACCCCTCGAACCAGGCAGGCAGCGACAAGCACTGCTGCGGCCTGGACGACGCCCTCGACGCCCGCGAGGTGGCCGACCGGCTGGGCATTCCCTTCTACGTCATGGATCTGCGCCAGGCCTTCCGCAAGGCGGTGATGGACGACTTCGCGAAGACCTACCTGGCCGGTGCGACCCCGAACCCCTGCATCCGCTGCAACGGGGTGCTCAAGTTCCAGGTGCTGCTCCAGCGGGCCCGCGCCCTCGGCGCCACCCACCTGGCCACGGGCCACTACGCGCGCATCGCCGACGGCCGCCTCCACATGGCCGTCGACGCCGACAAGGACCAGTCCTACTTCCTCTTCCCCATCCGCCCCGACGCCCTGGCCGCGACCCTGTTCCCGCTGGGCGGCATGACGAAGCCCGAGGTGCGCGCCCACGCCCGGCGCCTCGGCCTGGTGACCGCCGAGAAGGGCGAGAGCCAGGAAGTCTGCTTCATTCCCGACGACGACCACAGCCGCTTCGTCCGCGAGCACACCAACACCCCGCCCCAGCCCGGCGAGATCGTCGACGAGGCGGGCAAGGTGCTCGGGGTCCACGACGGCTTCTGGCGCTTCACCGTGGGCCAGCGGCGCGGCCTCGGCGTCGCCCTGGGCACCCCCGCCTACGTCCTGCGCATCGACGCCGAGACGAACCGGGTGGTGGTGGGCGGCAACGACCGCCTGCAGCACGGCGCCGTCACGGCGGTCGACTGCAACTGGTTCCGGCGGCCCGCCCCCGGCGTGCCCCTCACGGCCCGCATCCGCCACCGCGGCCGGCTGCTGCCCGCCACGGTCACCCTCGCCAGCGACGACCGCGCCACGGTCCACTTCGGGGCGCCCGCCCGGGCCGCCACCCGGGGCCAGGCCGTCGTCGTCTACGACGGGGACGAGGTTCTCGGCGGCGGCTGGATCTCCGGCGTGGAGGCCGCCCGTGCCTGAGCTCCCCGCGGTCTACCGCACGGCCACCACCCACCCCACGTGGGCGCGGGAGCAGGGCGGCCCCCACAACCAGCGGCTCGAATTCCTCGGCGATGCCGTGCTCAAGCTGCTCGTGGCCGAGCTGCTCTGCGACGAGATGCCCGAAGCCGACGAGGGGCAGCTCTCGAAGGTGCTCCACCAGCTCGTCGACAACGAGCTGCTGGCCCGCCTCGCCCGCGAGCGCGGGCTGGGGGCCCTGCTGCGCCTCGGCATCGGCGAAGAGCGCCAGGGCGGCCGCGATCGCGACAGCAACCTGGCGGACCTCTTCGAGGCCCTGCTGGGCGCGGTCTACCTCGACCAGGGCCTCGACGCGGCCCGCGACGTGGTCCAGGCCTGCCTCCAGCACGAGGTGGGCCGGGCCCAGACGCGCCGCAACGCCCGCAGCGCCCTCCAGATCTGGGCCGAGCGCCGGGGCCTCGGGGTGCCCGACTATGTCGATGTGGGCGCAGAGGGCCCCGACCACCAGCGTGTCTTCCTCGCCGAGGTGCACGTGGCCGGCGCCTGCTGGGGCCGCGGGAAGGGCCCGAAGAAGCGAAAGGCCTACGCCGCCGCGGCCGCCGAGGCCCTCGCCCGCATCGCCGACGGCAGCGTCTCGGCGCCAGGGGAGGGGAGCCCGCCAGAGGAGCCGCCGTGCGGCCCCTGATCGTCCCCGTCGACCTGGGCGGCAGCCACCACCGCTGCGCCGTGATGCCCGCCCCGTCCCCGCCCCCCGACCGGGCACTCGTCCGGGCCCTCGTCGACCACTACGCCCGCGAGCGGGCCCGCCCCGGCCAGCCCCTCGAGGTCGCCTTCTTTCGGGGCGGCCGCCCCCACCGCGGGCTGCTGGCCGAGGCCGCCCCCCACCCGGTGCGCCTCGCCTGCCACCCGGGCGAGCTCAGCCCGGAGACCCTCGCGCGGCTCTGGGACCAGGGCGTGCGCACCCTCGAGCTCGAGCTGCTCAGCCTCCAGACCGCCGTGCTGCGCCCCCTGGGCCGCGGCACGGGCGGCGCGGCGCTCCAGGCCCTCGTCCGGGGCGCCCGCGACCGGGGCTTCACCCTCGGCGTCCACCTCTGGCCCGGCCTGCCCGGCTACGACCACCAGGCCGCCATGGACGATCTCGCCTGGCTCTGTGGCGACGGCCACCCGCGGGTCGACTTCGTGCGCATCCTGCCGGCGCTCGCCCTCGCCGGCACGGGGCTGGCCCGCCTCGCGGCCGCCGGTCGCTGGACCCCGATGACCCTCGGCGAGGCCGTCACGACCGTCGAGGCCATGCTCGAGGCCTGCGACGAAGCCGGACTGGCCGTGGCCCGGGTCGGCCTCCAGCCCGCCCAGGACCTCGGCGTGGCGGCGGTCGCGGGCCCCGACCACCCCAACCTCCGGGGGCTCGCCGAGTCGCGCCGCTTCCGTCGCCGCATGGACGCCGCCCTGGCCCTCGCGCCGCGCTCCCGTCCTGCCGCGCTGCTGGTCCACCCGGCCGACCTCCAGTGGGCCAAGGGCCCCCAAGGCGACAACATCCGCGCCCTTCGCGCCCGCCACGGCCTGCCCCAGCTCCGGCTGCGTCCCGCCCCCGCGCTGCCCCGCGGCACCGTGCGCCTCGACGGTGCCGATATCGGGGCAGTCCCGCGACGCTGATGGCCGCGCCGACCGGGCTGGTTAAGCCGGCCGAATGTCCGAAGATCCGACCCAGAACACCGACGACGAGCCCACGTCCGCCGACGAGGGCTCCCCGCTCGACCCCGCCACCGAGGCCATGATCCAGGCCGCGCTGGCTGGCAGCCCCGCTGTGCCCGACGGCTTCCGCGCCGGCACCGTGGGCCTGCTCGGCCGGCCCAACGCTGGCAAGAGCACCCTCCTCAACGCCATTCTCGGCGAGAAGCTGGCGGCCATCAGCCCCAAGCCCCAGACGACGCGCAACCGGCTGGCCGGCATCCACACCACCGACGCCGCCCAGCTCGTGCTGCTCGACACCCCGGGCATCCACAAGGCCGACACCACGCTCAACCGGGCGATGGTCGACACGGCCCTGCGGGCCTGCGAAGAGCTCGACGTGCTCTGCTGGGTGGTCGACGCCATCCGCCTCTGCGGCAACATCGACAAGGGCCGCCCGGCCCTCGATCGCTCCCACAGCATCGTCGCCGATCTGCTCGAACAGCGGGCGCCGGGCCCCCTGGTCATCGCCCTCAACAAGGTCGACCGGGTGCGCAAGCCGAGCATCCTGCCGGTCATGGCCGCCCTCGCGGCGCGCTTCCCCGACGCCTCCATCGTGCCCGTCTCCGCCCTCAAGAGCCGCGGCGTGGCCGAGCTCGTCGATGTCTGGACCGAGCGGGTGCCCGAGC
Source organism: Myxococcota bacterium (assembly GCA_964226865.1). Taxonomy (GTDB): domain Bacteria; phylum Myxococcota_A; class UBA796; order UBA796; family UBA2385; genus CAXQUZ01. The sequence continues at coordinate 6,022 of CAXQUZ010000231.1, forward strand.
AGGGTCCGCTCTTCCCCCCCGACCAGCTCACCGACGCCACCGAGCGCTTCATCGCCGCCGAGCTCATCCGCGAGAAGCTCTTCCTCCTCACCCGCGAGGAGATTCCCTACTCGACGGCCGTCGAGATCGACGCCTTCGACGAAGCCGAGCCGGCCCCTGGCCAAGAGCGCGGCCTCATCACCATCTTCGCCCGCATCCTGGTCGAGCGCCCGGGCCAGAAGGGCATCGTCATCGGCAAGGGCGGCGGCCTCCTCAAGGAGGTCGGCACCCGCTCTCGCGCCGAGCTCGAGTCGCTCTTCGGCGCGCGCATCCACCTGGATCTCCACGTGACGGTGCGCAAAGACTGGACCCGCAGCCCCCGCGTGCTCCGCGACCTGGGCATCACCTGAGCCGCCCCGCGGCACCTTGGAGTGGGCCATGGCCCCCGTCATCGCAATCGTCGGCCGACCCAACGTCGGCAAGTCCACCCTCTTCAACCGCATGATCGGCGCCCGCAAGGCCCTCGTGGACGACCGCCCCGGCGTCACCCGCGACCGCATCTTCGGCACGGCCACCTGGCTCGATCGCGACTTCCACCTCATCGACACGGGCGGCTTCGAGCCGGATCTCGCCCAGCTCGAAGAGGGCGACATGTTCCGCTCGGTCCGCCGCCAGGCCGAGACCGCCGTCGAGGGTGCCGAGCTGGTGCTCTTCGTGGTCGACCGCGAGGCCGGCATCACCCCGGCCGACCGCCTGACCGCCGAGATCCTGCGCCGCAACCTCGGCAAGGACGAGGACCGGCTCGTGCTCGTCGTCAACAAGTGCGACGGCCCGCGCCACGACGACGAGGCGGTCGAGTTCTATGAGCTCGGCTTCGACCCGCTCATCTGCGTCTCGGCCGAGCACGGCCGCGGCATCTACGAGATGTGGGACGCCATCACCGAGCGGCTGCCTCCCGGCGACGAGCCCGACGAGATCGAAGAGGACGACGGCGAGATCCGCATCGCGGTCATCGGCCGGCCCAACATCGGCAAGTCCACCCTCGTGAACCGGCTCATCGGCGAGGATCGCCACGTCGTGCACGACATGCCCGGCACCACGATGGACGCGGTCGACTCCGTGCTCCAAGACGGCGACCAGACTTGGCGCATCGTCGACACCGCCGGCATCCGCCGCAAGGCGCGCATCGACGACCAGCTCGAGACCTGGGCCACCCTCCAGGCCATCAAGACCATCGAGCGCTGCCACGTCACCCTGCTCATGATCGACGCCGCCGAGGGGGTCAGCGCCCAGGACGCGCGCCTCGCCGCCCTCGTCGTCGACCGGGGCCGCGCCTGTGTGCTGCTGCTCAACCGCTGGGACGAGGTGCGCCTCGACCCCGAGCGCAACGTCCACGTCATCGACGACGAGCTCGACCAGTCCCTGCCCCACCTGAGCTGGGCGCCCCGGCTCTACATCTCGGCCCTCACGGGCAAGGGCTGCCACCGGATCCTTCCCGAGGTCACCCGCATCTTCAAGGACTTCGACAAGCGGGTGCCCACGGCCCGGCTCAACGAGTGGCTCAAGGCCACGGTCGAGGCCCACTCGCCGCCCCAGAAGCACCACCACCCCGTGCGGCTGAACTACGCGACCCAGGCCCGGGTGCGCCCGCCGACCTTCCTCATCTGGTCGAACAGCCCCGAGGCCGTGAAGAAGCCCTACAAGCGCTACCTCGAGAACAAGCTCCGCGAGACCTGGGGCTTCGAGGGCACGCCCATCCGCATCCACCTCAAGCAGAAGCGGAAGCCGGGCCAGAGCAAGGAAGAGCTCGAGGGCTGACACGCCCGGGGATGGCCCGTTGATCCGCATTCTCGAAGACCGCGTCGTCAACCGCATCGCCGCTGGCGAGGTGGTCGAGCGGCCGGCGGCCGTCGTCAAGGAGCTGGTCGAGAACAGCCTGGACGCGGGCGCCACCGACGTGCGGGTCGCGCTGCGGGCCGGCGGCCGCGACCTCATCCAGGTGACCGACAACGGCCGGGGCATGGGGCGCCTGGACGCGACCCTCTGCCTCGAGCGCCACGCCACGAGCAAGATCCGCGAGTTCGAAGACCTCGAGCGGGTCCGCACCCTCGGCTTCCGGGGAGAGGCGCTGCCCTCCATTGCCTCGGTCAGCCGCTTCGACCTGCGCACGCGCCTGCACGACGAGGCCACGGGCACCCGGGTGTCGGTCGAGGGCGGCCGGCTCGCGGGGGTGCGGGACGACGGCGGCCCCCCGGGCACCACCATCTCGGTGCGCTCCCTGTTCTTCAACGTGCCCGCCCGCCGGAAGTTCCTGCGCACGGTGGCCACCGAGCTCTCGCACTGTGTCGAGGCGGTGCGCCGCCAGTGCCTGCTGCGTCCGGGCCTCGACATCGAGGTGCTGCACGACGGCCGCACCCTGCTCCGCTCCGCCGCCAGCACCGACCCCCGCGCCCGGCTCCACGACGTGCTGGGCACCGAGGCCGACCAGCTCCTCGCGGTCGACTTCAACAAGGGCGAGCTACGCTGCGTGGACCACATCGCCCCCCACGACGTCCACCGCAACAGCGCCAACGGCGCCGCCTACCACTTTGTCAACGGGCGCTTCGTCCGGGACCCGCTCGTGCGCCGGGCCGTGGCCGAGGCCTACCGCGGGCTCGTGCCCCGGGGGCGCCACCCGGTCGTGGCCATCGACCTGCGGCTGCCCACCGACCTCGTCGACTGCAACGTCCACCCGGCCAAGACCGAGGTGCGCTTCGCCGACGGCCGCCGGGTCCAGCGCATGCTCGCCGAGGGCCTGCGCCGGGTGCTCGAGGACCGCGGCATCAAGCAGCGCGGCAGCCCCCGGCCCCAGGCCGCCCCGGTCGCCCGCGGCGCCGAGGGCCCGACCCAGCTGACCCTCACGGGCGAGGAGCTCCCGACCCCGCTGCCGCCGCGGGTGCCCGCCCCGCGTCCGGCGCCGGCCCCGCCCCCGCCCGGAGAGGCCCGACCGGCCCCCACGCCCCCCGCTGCGGCCCCCGCGCCCGCCACCGTGGCCGCGCCCGCCCCGCCCCGCTGGCAGCCCCGCCCGCCCCTCGGCCCTCCCGGTGGCCGGCCCCCGCTCGCCCCGGCCCCCCGCCGCTGGGCCCCGCCGCCGCCGCGTGCCCCACCGCCCCCCGCGCCGGCGGGCCCCGCTGCTCCGGTGCGGGCCTTCCGCGAGCTGCGGGTCCTCGGCCAGATCGGCAGCACCCGCGTGGCCTGCGCCGATGGCGAAGATCTCATCGTCATCGATCAAGACGCCGCCCGGCGGGCCGCCATCCGCGCCGAGCTCGCCCGGTCGCCCGAGCGCCTGCCCCTCGCCGAGCCGGCCGTGGTCGCCAGCGCGCGCCCGGTGGGGGCCGCGGCCGCCGCCTGTGAGGCCCTCGGCCTCGAGCTGGGCGACTTCGGCGAGGGCAGCGTGCTCGTCCGGGCTGTGCCCCGCGCCCTCTCCGGGGTGCCCCCGGCCACCCTGGTGGCCGCCGCCCTCGGCCCGGACACCGCCACCGATCCCAAGGCCCGCATCGCCGCCCTGGCCGCCTGTGCCCCCAGCCTCGCCGGCCGCAGCCTCTCGCCCTACGAGCTCCGCGGCCTGCTCCGGCGCCTCGACGAGCTGGGCCTGTCGCCGCTCCACCCGCCGCCCGGGCTCCTGGTCCGCCTGCCCGCCGACCACCTCGCCGCCGCCATCGCCAAGGGCCAGCCATGACCGCCCGCACCCTCGTGCTCGGGGGCCCCACCGCCGCCGGCAAGTCCTCCCTGGCCCTCGAGCTGGCCGAGACCCACGGCGCGGTCATCGTCAGCGCCGACGCCATGACCGTCTACCGGGGCCTCGACATCGGCACGGCCAAGCCCAGCGCCGCCGAGCAGGCCCGGGTGCCCCACCACGCCATCGACATCGTCCACCCCCACGACGACTTCAGCGTGGCCGACTTCACGGCCCTGGTCGAGCGGGTCTGCGCCGCCCACCCCCGGGTGCTCATCGCCGGCGGCACCCCCTTCTACCTGCGCGCCATCGTCCAGCCCCTCGCCGCCATGCCCCCCGCCGACCCGGCCCTGCGCGCCGAGCTGGAGGCCCTCCCGGATCTCCACGGCGCCCTCGCCGCCGTCGATCCCGCAGCGGCCGCCCGCCTCCACCCCAACGACCGGGTGCGCCTGGTGCGGGCCCTCGAGGTCCACCGGCTCACCGGACGCCCCCTCTCCGCACTGCACGCCGAGGGGGCCGCCCGCCCGCCGCTCTGCACCGACGTCGCCTGGCTCGACCGCAGCGACCTGCGCAGCCGCATCGCCGCCCGCCTCCAGGGCATGATCGGCGCCGGCTACCTCCAAGAGCTCGAGAGCGCCCTCGCACAGGGCATCCGCCGCGACTGCCGCCCCCTGCGCTCCTTCTCCTATCGCCACTTCGTCGACCACCTGGACGGCAAGCTGAGCCTGGGCGAGGCCATCCGGCGCACCGAGCGCGACAGCTGGCGCCTCGCCCGCAAGCAGCGCACTTGGGCCCGCAGCATGGGCTGGACCCCGACCGATCCCGACGGCGCCCGCGCCCAGGCCGCCGCGGTCTTCGGGAGCTGAGCGGAGGAACCGGTGCCGGGCCCGGCGCCAGGGGAGGGGAGGGGCCCCCGGGGGCTGCGCCTGCCAGCGACGGCAATTCGCGTCTTGCCCGCGCCCTGCGTGGGAAGGGGCAGACGAGCTGCCGCGAGCGGGGCAATTTCTCCGCTCTTGCATGAAGGCGTGACGCTCTGGCGGCGTCGCGGTGTCTCGTGAACGGTCCCCCCGCAGGAGTGAGCCATGCCGCGCCGTCCCCGCCCGTCCGTGTCTGGTCTCGTGCTCGGCCTCGCGGCTGCGCTCACGGGGGGCTGCCAGTCGGTGCGCTACGTCGAGGCCTTCCACCCCGAGGGGGCCGTCTACCGGTTCGAGCTGGTCGCCGACGCCGGCGCCGTCGAGCTGCGCGAGGGGCCGCGCCTGCGGGTCGAGCGCGCCATCAAGGCCCCCGAGGGCGCCCTGGAGCTCTCCCACCGGGTCGACAGCGGCGTGCTTCACCTCGAGGCCCGCTGCGCCGCCCTCGCCCCCTGTGCGGTCGACACGGTGCTCGAGCTGCCCCCCGGGCTGCCGGTCCGGGTCGAGCTGGGCACGGGCACGGTCCACACCGTGGGCATCAGCGCCGCCGACATTCTCGTCGATCGGGGCGAGGTGACCAGCGACCACACCGAGCGCCTCATCGCCCGGGTCGGCCAGGGCAGCGTGCGCGGGGACGTGCCCGCGGGGGGCCAGGCCCGGGTCACCGTGGCGGACGGCGACATCGCGCTGGCCCACGACGACGACAGCTGGAACCTCGGGGGCACGGCCGACACCCTCTCCCTGGACGGTGTCGCGAGCGACGAGAGCGCCGCGGGCAGCCTCGAGCTCACGGCCCCCGGCGGTGCCGTCCGGCTCTGGCGCAGCAGCCCAGAGGGGGCCGTGGCACTGGGCTCCTGAGCATCGCGCGGACGCTGGCGGGCCCCTTGGGGGCTCTGATCTGGGCGACGTGCTACGCTCGACAGGACCGTGTCCAGCGTCTTCGCGGAGACCCCATGACCGCCTGCCCCGCCCCTGGTCCCGCCGGCTCCCCGGTGGCCCCGTCCTCTCGCGTGCGCACCGCCCGCGGCCCTGGCCTCGCGCGCGTCTGTGCCGCCGCCGTCGGGCTGTTCTCGGTGACCGCCCCCGCGGCCGCGGCCCCCCTGGACGACGAGCTCACGCGGGCCCGCGACGCCATCGCCGCCAAGAACGCCGACGAGGCCCTCGCCGCGGTCGAGGCGGCCCGCGAGGCAGCGGCCGGCGCCACCGAGCTCAGCGACCCCGTG
>CAXQUZ010000232.1:0-2270 GCA_964226865.1 Myxococcota bacterium
CAGGGCCACCCGGATGACGTCCTGGTGGTCGAACTCGTTCCAGCGGGGGTCTTCTTGGAGGGGGGGCAGGGGCCCGAAGGTCTCGCCGAAGCCCGCCGCCGTGGCGTGGTGGCGGCGCATGGCCCCGGCCCAGAGCTGGTGGACGGGGGCGAGGTGGCGGGCCCGGGCACCACAGGCCTGGGCCTGGCGCACACCGAGGTCGGAGAGGCGATCGTAGTCGCCCATGAGGTCGCCGGCCTGGCCGTGGCGGATGAGCCAGATGTCGGGCATCGGTGCGCTCCGGGGGGTCGTGGGGGCAGCCGTCCATAGCCCGGGCGCCGGGCCCCGGGGGCGGAGGGACCGCCAGCCGCGGCGGCATGATCCAGCGCAGGGGCTCTGGGGGAGGCCCGGGCCGGGAACGGGGGCGAGACGGGCAGAGACGGAATAGTCGGCACGCGACCCGGCCGAAGGCAGTCGATGCAACAACCCATGCTTCTCCGTCTCCGCGCGGTGGTGTTCGCCGCCATCGCCCTCTACCTGCTGGCCGGCCCCGTCTCCGCCCAGGTCTTCAAGAAGGTCTCGCCCGTGCTGCCCAAGTGGCAGATGTTCGCGGGCTACGGCCTCGACGTCTGCAAGGTGCGCTACGCGATGATCGAAGGCGACGGCATCGAGATTCCTCTCGACCGCTACGCGACCCTCGGCTTCACCGACCGCTTCGACGCCCCCCGCAGCCTGTGGCGGGTGCCCGACGCGAAGACGGCCCTGTCGATCGGCCGCCGCATGTGCACCAAGGTCGACGAGTCCTCCCCCGACATCCGGGTCTGGGCCTCGTGCGCTGCTCGCGACGGCTGGAAGGTCGAGTTCGACGGCCAGAAGAACCTCTGCCGCGGCGCCCGGAGGCGGCGATGAACCCCAAGAAGCTGTTCATCGACGCCATGGCCCGCGAGGGCTCGACCCGCACGCTGGCGCTGATGCGCATCTCGCTGTCGATGCTGCTGTTTGCCCGCTGGGCCCGTGACCTCCAGATGTTCCGCGACATGCAGCCCGACCGTCTCGACATGCCCTCGCTGCAGTTCTGGGCGCTCAGCACGGTCTTCTACGCGTCGACCACAGCGATGTTCTTCGGGGTCTGGAGCCGCCTGTCCACAGCCCTGGCCGGTCTCTCTGCACTCGTGCTCGTGATGGGACTCGGCGAGTTCATGGGCCACGAGCCCTACACCCACCACCACACCTGGGCCCTGGCCCTGGGCGTCGCACTGCTCTCGCTGACGCCCTGTGGCGGCTCGTGGTCCTGGGACCGCTGGCGGGTGGTCAAGAAGGCCGAGGCAGCGGGGGTGGCGCCGCCGCCCGAGTCGGGACCGCTCTGGGCTCTTCCCCTCATCGCGGTCCACGTCTGCGCCATCTACATCTGGGGCACCCAGGCCAAGCTCTACCCGGCCTACATGGACGGGTCGCGAATGGACCACTACATGATGCACCTGTACTTCGGGTCCGACATCCCCGATGGGTCGATGTTCCGGGCCTGGCAGCTGCTCCAGTCCTGGGTGGGCATCCTCATCGAGCCCGTGCTCGCCGTCGGGCTCTGGTTTCGAAAGCCCCGCCGCTGGCTCTTCCCCATCGGCCTCGCCTTCCATGGCTACATCTACTGGACCCTGCCGGTCGGCACCTTCTCGCTGACCATGTGGGCCCTGTACCTGGCCTTCCTCGACCCGGACGCCGTGCACGCGGCCGTGGATCGCATGGCCGGCCGCCCGGCCCCCGCCGAAGCGGCCTGAGCGGCCTCAGAGCGGATCCGGCAGCCCCTCGGCCGGAAGCCCCAGCATCGCCGCGCTCTTGCGCCACAGCACGGCCGCCGCCGCGTCGTCTTCGGCGAAGGCCCGGGGGCGCACCGCGGCGCAGTCGGCGAAGTACTGGCCGCTGACCCCGGCGAGCTCGGGCGCCTCGCAGAGGTGGACGCTGGTGTCGGCCCCGGCGTCGGGGCTGCGCAGCACGGGCCCCATGAGCCCCCAGAGCATCGACATCAGCCCGCCGTCGTTGCGCGCGAAGCCCGTGCGGACCACCCCCGGGTGGAGGCTGTTGGCCGTGATGCGCGAGCCCTCGGCCTTCAGGCGCCGGGCCAGCTCGCGGGTGAAGAGGATGTTGCAGGCCTTGGCGTTGCAGTAGGCCGTCCAGCCCCGGTAGCCCGCCTGGGCGAGCTCGAGGTCGTCCAGGTTGAGCTTCGCGTTGCGGTGGGCGTGGCTGGCCACGTTGACCACCCGGGCCGCCGGCGCCAGATCGGAAGAGCACACGTC
>CAXQUZ010000233.1:0-16457 GCA_964226865.1 Myxococcota bacterium
CGCGAATGCCCATCCAAAAAAAGCCCTGAATGATCGCGTGAAAGGCGCGGCTGGCGAACCGGCGGCGAAGCGTCTGTTCCTGATGCAACACCGAGTCAGGCGATGCCGGCCGCGTAGGTCGAGGCCCGCACCAGCTCGACCTCGTGGCCCGCGGCCCGCAGCTCGGCGGCGAAGTGGCGCAGGGCCGAGACCACGAGCACCAGCTTCTTCTTGTGGAAGGGCATCGCCCGGCTGCGGCCGACGCTCTCGACCATCACCACCGTGCCCGCGGCCGGGTCGTCCGGCACACAGGCCAGCCGGCGGTCCAGGTCCCAGGGGCCGACGAAGTAGGCCGGGCGGCTCATCGCATGCTCCCGCCGACGAGGCCGAGGGCGAGCAGCCCCCGGGCCGACCAGAGCACCGTGCGGATCCAGTTCGAGCGCACGAGCCGCTCGACGGCCAGCGCCGGCTCAGAAGAGTCGAGAATGGCCTGATGAAGAGGAACCTGGAGCACGGCCGTCGACAGCCAGATCAGCGCCAGCAGCCCCGCCCCCGCCCAGGCCGCCGCCGCCGACACCCCCGCCGGCCGGGCGAAGACCAGCAGCGCCACCGTGGCCAGCTCGACCAGCATGGCGGGCCCGACGGCCCAGGTCGTCCGGGCGAGGTTGTCGGCCTGCCAGGCGGGCAGGTCCCCCGCCCCCACCTTCGCGATGAGCGGGTAGTGCGAGAGCTGCACGAACCAGATCAGCCCCGTCATGTAGAGGGTGGCGGCGGCGTGGGTGAGCAGGAGGGGCACGTGCACGGGTTGACACCTGTTTGCGCTGGCTTTGAACACTGTTTGTAGCACAGCAGCCGCGCAGGCGCCTCCCTCGACCTGTTCACCGCCCCGCCGGCGCCCCCGGGGAGCGGGCCCCGCTCAGAGGGCGAAGTCGGCGCTGGCCTCGGCGGCCGGAGCGGCGGTCACCGGCGCCTCCTGGGCGGCCTGGCCCTCCTTCTTGACCCGCACGGTGTAGGCCCCGCCCGCCACGTCCTTGAAGCGGTAGGCGCCGTTGGCCGTGGAGCGGGTGCGCTCGACCACCCGGCCATCGCCGTCGACCAGCTCGATGACGGCGTTGGCCACCTCCTCGGCGCTGTCGGCCCAGTTGAGCTGGCCGGCCACGGCACCGTAGGTCGCCGCCCGGGCCGCCGGGCTGTCGTGCACGAAGCGCTGCTCGTGCTGGTGGAGCACGGTGCCGGACCGATCGCGCAGGGTGAGGGTGGCGACGTAGCGGTCGTTCCCGGGCACGGCCCCCGTGCCGTCCCAGACCGTCGACCAGGCCCCCTGGGGCGCCGGGGCGGTGGTGGACCAGAGCACGGCGGGCGCGCCCTCGGCCCGCACCTCGACGGAGAGGGCCGTGCCCAGGGTCGGATCGGCGATGTTGCGCACGCTGAGGCGGGTGCCCGTGCCCTCCCAGCGGCTCGCGGGGCGGGTCAGGTAGTGGGCCCCGGCGTAGACCGTCAGGCGCCGCCGGGTGCGGGCGCCGCTGGCGCTGGTGGCGAGCACGTCGACGATGTGGGCCCCGTCGGCGAGGCCATCGGCGGGCAGCGGGAAGGCCAGCCGGTCGCCACAGGCCGCCGCCACCCGGATGTCGTCGACGAAGAGCTCGACGCTCTGCACCCCGGCGCCTCCGTTGTCGGCCGCCACCACCTCGACGGGCACCGTGCCCGCCACGTGGTCGCCGTGGGCGAGGCCCGCGTGCTCGACGGTGAGGGCGTCGACACTCACGAGGCCCAGCACCCCCCACATCGCCTCGGCCTTGGCCGCGCCGCCCGTGCCCCAGCTGCCGCCGGCGAGCTGGTGGTCGACCAGCCAGGCCGTGCCCCGGGCCACCACCGGATCGGTCTCGGTGCGCCCGAGCTGGCGCAGCACCGCGAGGGTCTGGCCCGTGGCCAGCGGGTCCGAGCGCCCGGGCTGGAGCCCCCAGCCGCCGTCGGCATGCTGGCGCTCGGCCAGCACGGCGGCCACCCGGGCGACGCTCTGCTCGCCGGCCCCCGCGCCGCCGGCCAGCAGCCCCATGAGGGTGTGGTTGACCTGCTGGAGGTCTTCCTGGCCGGTCAGGGCCGCCGCCTGGCCCGCCATCCAGTCCTCGGCCAGGGCCGCCGCGGCGAGCCAGCGGTCGTCGCCCGAGCGCTCGTAGGCCTGGCGCCAGACCTGGATGCCCAGGGCCGTCCACTGCTCGGGGCGCCCCGTGCCCACCGGCGGGTTCGACCAGCCCTCGGCGTCGACCACCCGGCCGCTCTGGTCCTGGGCGGCGCGCAGCTCCTCGGCCACCTGGAGCAGCTCGTCGCGCAGCCGGTTGTCGACCAGGGCGTCGAAGCGGGCGAAGGCGGCGCCGCCGATGGCCTTGGCGGGAATGCGCAGCTGGCCGCCGTGGTAGCCGAGGCCCCCCGGGCTGTGGGCGCCGCCGGGCAGGGCGGTGACGCCCGCGAGCACCCGGTCGAGCTGGGCGGGGACCACCGTGTAGCCCTTGGCCTGGCCCACGGCGAGGGCGTCGACCGTGACGGCCTGGACGTGGCAGCCGTAGCACTGGTGCTGGTCCTGCCAGGCGATGGTCGCGCCGGCGAGCCAGTCGAGGGCCCGCTGGGCGGCGGCCCGGGCCTGGGGATCGGTCCGCGCGGCGCCCGGGAGGGGGCCGAGGGTGGGCCGGACCGCCCGGGAGGGGGCCGGGGCCGCACACTCCGGGGCCAGCACGGCGGGGGGCCCCACGAGGGCCGCCGCGCCGGCGGGGGCGGCGAGCACCAGCCCGAGCAGCAGGGCGCCCCCCCGGCGGAGGCGCCGGGCGGCAGGGGACCGGACGGGGGCCGCAGGGGACGAGACAGGGGACGAGGCGGACGGGGGAACAGGGGACACGGCGGGCTCCTCGGCGGGGACGGGCACGAAGACGCGGGCCGGGCCCGGCGGCTTACAGGGGGGCCGTCCACGCCGAGGAGAGGAGCCATTCGCTGCTATTTATTCATGGAATACCTGACTAGTCTTAGGGATACCCATCGATTAGTACGCCAGGGCACTTCTTCCAGCTTCACTGGGCTTTCAATCTTCATGGGGCTCGCTTCCAATGCGGGGAACGGCGAACTCGCCACATACTGCAGGCTGGCCGTCCCATCCGCGCAGCGCAAGGACCGACTCACATCAACTTTCTTTTTCACGCTTCACCTCCGTAGAAGCACCTTCCAACCGCACTCTCGAACTGGACCAAATTCCAGTCTCGACCACAGCATTCTCCAAGACTAGCCACCAACGAGTCCACGGCGAGCGGGTCGCTCTCGCTGGTGCGCACCGCCGGCCGGCCCCCCGCCGACCCCGGCGGGCCCAGGGCCGCGAGCGTCGCCGCCGCCGCCTCGACGCGCGCCCGCTCGGGCAGGGCCGCCAGCCAGTCCGCCGGCAGGGCCGCCGTGCCCCGGGCCGCCCCCACCAGCATGCCGGCGAGGCAGGCCACGCTGTCGCTGTCGCCGTCGATGCGGGCCGCCTGCTCGACACAGTGGGCGAAGTCCTCGCCCCAGCGCAGGGCCGCCACCACCGCGAGGCCGAGCGCGCTCGGGCTGCGCCAGCCCCCGTCCCCCGCGGGCACGGCCGCCTCGTCCAGCCACCGGAGCCCCGGCCGGGCCGCCTGGTCGAGCGCCGCCCGGAGGGCCGCCACGACCACCCCGTCCTCCCCCACCTCGCCCAGGGCCTCGAGGCGCCGGATGCAGTCCCGGACCGTGGCCGGCGCGAGGGGCGCCCCGTCGAGCAGCGCCCCGGTGAGCAGGCAGCCCGCCACCGCCGCCGCCAGGGCGCTCGGGTGGGCGTGGGTGACGGCGCTCTGGACCCGCGCCGCCCGCACCAGATCGGGCCCGGCCAGCACCACCGGCAGGGGGGCGATGCGCATGACCGCGCCGCAGCCATCGCTCTCGCGCACCCCCGAGCGCCGCCAGTCGCCGGTGCGGGCGAAGGCGGCCGCCCCCCGCAGACAGGTCTGGCCCGGGGCCGTCGAGGGGGTGAGCGGGTCTTCGGACCAGCGCAGGAAGGCCGCGCCGACGGCCTGGCCCAGGGCATCCTCGTCGAGGTCGGCGAGGCCGGGGCGGCCCAGCGCGGCGAGGGCCTCGACCAGGTAGAGCGCCATGTGGGTGTCGTCGGTCCACCGGAAGTCGGGGGCGCCCGGGCCGACCGGGCGGGTGCGCACCGCGGGCCCCGAGACGAACTCGAGGCGGCGGCCGCAGGCGTCGCCGAGGGCGAGGCCGAGCAGGGCGGCCCGGCCCCGGTCGGCGCGCCGGGCGGCAGACGGGCCCGAGACCGCAGCGGGGGCGGCGGCAGCGGGACGGGACGGGGGGACAGCGGCGGGAACAGGCGGCACGGGCGCTCCGGGGACGACCAGGGCGGCGGCCCCAGTGTGTATCTACAACACGAAGGTACGCCCGCCCGGCCTTCGTGTCAATCAAACATTTATCCGAGCCGATCGGCCGCCACCTTTCTTGTTGAAATCGACATTCGTTTTCATTACAATAGGTGGGCCCCCTGCCGGAGCCCCCATGTCCGCCCCCCACGACCACGCCCCCGAGACCCCCACCCTCGACGCCGCTGCCCAGCGGGCGGTCGCCCTGCGCCACGACCCGCGGCGCCGCATCCTCGTCGACCAGTGCGGCCCGTGGACCTTCTGGGCCCTGCCCCACGGCAGCCCCGCCTGGCACGAGGCCCAGGCCGCCGGTGCCCTCGACCTGCTGGTCTGCGACGGCACGGCCCACATCAGCATGGTCACCCCCTCCCGGGCCACGGGCGGCCGGGCCGAGGTCTGTGTGGGCACGATGCTCGGGCGCTTCTGCGGCGTCGAGTGCGCCGCCAAGTGGCTCATCCGCGAGCACGGCCTCGCCGTGCCCGCCCCGGCCCGGGTGGTCGACATGTGGGTGCGTATTGTATTGATGCACAGCATGTTCTCGGGCACCACAGCGCCCCGCCAGCCCGCCCTGCCGCCGGCCCTCCACGTCCACAGCTGAGCCCACCGCCCGCCGCCGGTCTCCCACGGTTCAGCTGTGACCTGTTCCACCTGAACCAACGGCGCCGCCCGGGCCTCAGCGCCCGCCCGGCCCCCGTGCGCCCGGCGGCCGCCCCCCGCCCGGAGGGCCCCGGACAGCGCCCCGGCCCCGGCCCCCGCCGGCCTCGTGGCCCACGACCCCGCCCGGCACGGCCTCGGCCTGGATCGCGCCGCTGGCGGGCTGGCCGCCGGGCAGGGGCGCCACCGGCCCGGGCAGCTCGTCGTCCCCACAGCCCCCCGCCAGGAGCGCCCCCCCCACCACGGCCCCCCGCAGCGCCGCCCAGGCGCCGGGGCGCCCGCTCCGACCGAGCCCAGACAGACAGCGACGCACAGCAGGCCTCCCGAGACCCCGCCATCCTGCGCCAGAGGCCCCACGGCATGCAAGGGTCCGGCCCCCGGGCGCCGCCGTCCCGGGCCGCCCCGCGGCGCCCGTGTGGAAATGCCCACACGGCATGTGGGCTCTCACACAACTGATCTGGCGCAGGCCCAGGATCGACCGCACGGGCGGGACTCCCTGCGCATCGGCCCGGTGAACCCACGTTGGCCCGCATCTTGCAGAGGTGGTGTCCCTGCGCCCCGCGGCGCACCGCTCCCCCAGCTTGGAGGCCACCATGGCCGGCGGAACCGACCCGAAGACCGGCAAGCGCCAGTGGGTCTACGCAGCAAAGGTCAAGGGCAAGTTCCAGCGACTCCACCGCATCAGCGGCGTCGTGCTCAACCTGCTCCTCTTCGTGACCCCGTGGATCCCCATCGGGGGCCACCCGGCCATCCAGCTCGATCTCGCCCAGCGCCGGCTCTTCCTGCTGGGCTCGGTCTTCACCCCGCGCGACACCATCTTCCTCGTGCTCATGCTGCTCGGGGCGGCCTTCACCCTCTTCTTCATGACGGCCCTCTTCGGCCGGCTCTGGTGCGGCTACACCTGCCCCCAGACCGTGTTCCTCGAGGAGTTCATCCGCCCCCTCGAGACCTTCTGGGAGGGCGACCGCGGCAAGCGCATGGCCCTCGACAAGAAGCCCTGGACGGCCGGCAAGGCCCTCCGCAAGGCCGGCAAGGTGACGAGCTTCGCCCTGGTGGCCTTCGTCATCGCCATGGCCTTCGTCGCCTACTTCTCCGGGCCCATCCCCCTGTGGACCGGCGCGGCGAGCACGGGCGCCTACATGGGCGTCGCGGCGGTCGGCGGCGCGCTGTTCATCGACTTCGTCTGGTTCCGTGAGCAGTTCTGCAACTACCTCTGCCCCTACGCCCGCTTCCAGGGCGCCCTCACCGACGACCACAGCGTCGTCATCGAGTACAACGCCCCCGTGGGCGAGCCCCGGATGAAGGGCAAGACCCGCAAGCTCGCCCTCAAGGAGGGCGGCGACGTGGGCGCCTGCATCGACTGCAACAAGTGCGTCACCGTCTGCCCCCAGGGCATCGACATCCGCGACGGCTTCCAGCTCGAGTGCATCAACTGCGCCCGCTGCGTCGACGCCTGCACCATCGTCATGGGCAAGAGCGAGCAGGAGTCGCTGGTCCGCTACACGACCATCGCCGAGACCACCGGCAACGGCCAGCGCTGGCTGCGGCCCCGCACGGTCGGCTACACGGCGCTGCTGACGGGCCTGGCGACGGCCTTCCTGTTCCTCGCCGCCAACCGCCACAGCCTCGAGGCCACGGTCAACCGCGCCCCGGGCACCCTCTTCCAGGTCGACGACGACGGCTGGACCCGCAACACCTACCTGCTCAACGTCAGCAACAACGCCGCCGACGGCAAGACCGCCGTGAACGTCCGCCTCGAGGGCATCGAGGGCGCCCAGCTCATCGTGCCCCCCATCGAGGTCGAGGCCGCCCACGCGGTCAACGTGCCCCTCGTCGTCCGGGTGCCCCCCGAGGCCGGCGTCTCGCGCACCACCCCCGTCCGCATCACGGTCCAGACCGACATCGACGCCGTGACCGTCGACACCACCTTCAAGAGCGGCGAAGCGCTCACCCTGGAGGGCTGAATGGCCTCCCTCGCCCCCGCCCCTGCCTCCCCCGACCCCGCCGCCGAGCGGGCCCGGCTCAGCCGGGAGGGCCGCAACCTCATGATCGGCCTGCTGGTCGTCTTCTTCGGCCTCATGCTGGCCGCCAACGGCGCCGTGCTCTGGTACGCCACCCAGAACGCCCCCGACGTCGAGCAGTCCTACGTGGACGAGAAGCGCTGAGCCATGGCCGACGTCCAGCCCTGCACCCACTGCGCCACCCCGATGGAGGTGCCCGCCGACCACCAGCCCGGCCAGCCCCTCTACTGCTGCCACGGCTGTGTGCTCGCCGCCCAGATCATCAACGAGGCGGGGCTGGACGACTACTACGACTCGCGCGAGAGCGCGGGCAACCGGCCGGTGGCCCCCCCCAGCGCCGGCTGGGAGCGGGTCGAGCGGCGCGAGCTGGGCGACGGCACGGTCGAGGCCGATCTCTGCATCGACGGGCTGAACTGCTCGGCCTGCGTCTGGGTGACCGAGCGGGTGATGGCCCGCACCCCCGGCGTGGTCGACGCCCACGTGAGCTACGCCAGCGGCCGCAGCACGGTGCGCTGGAACCCCGAAGAGGTCCACCTGGACGATGTTCTGGGGCGGGTGAGCTCGCTGGGCTACCGGCCGCGGGCCCTCGACGTCGAGACGGCCCCCGACCGGGACCTCATGCTGCGGCTGGGCGTCGCCATCTTCGGCATGATGAACATCGTGCTGCTCGCCGCCAGCGTCTACCTGGGCTGGCTCCAGGGCATGGATCCGCTCTACCAGGCCCTCTTCCGCTGGACGAGCCTCGTGCTGGCCACCCCGGTGGCCCTGTGGTCGGCGGCCCCCTTCTTCCGGGGCGCCGTCAACGGGCTGCGCATGGGCGTGCTCCACATGGACCTGCCCGTGAGCATCGGCATCGCCGTCGCCTACGCCCACGGCCTCGTCGCCACCTTCGCCCACGAGGACGGCTACTTCGACTCGCTCACGATGCTGGTCACCCTGCTGCTGGTGGGGCGCATCCTCGAGCAGCGGGGCCGCCGACGGGCCGCCGACGCCGCCACGGCCCTCGCCGCCCAGGCGCCCCGGGTGGCCCGGGTCGAGACCCCCACGGGCCTCGTCGAGGTGAACCCGGCCGACCTGGGCATCGGCGACCGGGTGCGGGTGGCGGCCGATGAAGAGCTGGCCGCCGACGGGGTCGTGGTCGCGGGCAAGGGCCTCGTCCAGATGGCCCTGCTCACGGGCGAGAGCGAGGCCGTGCCGGTGGCCGCCGGCGACAAGGTCGTCACCGGGGGCGTTCTCGAGGACGGCTCGCTGGTGGTCGAGGTGCGGGCCACCGCCGAGGAGAGCGTGCTGGCGCGCATGGCCGCCGGGCTGCGGGCCGCCGCCGACCGGCCGGTCGACCCGAGCATGGCCGACAAGATCGCCCCCTGGTTCACGGCCATCACCCTCGCCGTCGCCGCCCTGGGCACGGCGGGCTGGTGGTGGATGACCGACCGGGCCACGGCGCTGTCGGTGGGCATCGCCATCCTCGTCGTCGCCTGCCCCTGCGCCCTCTCCCTGGCCCGGCCCCTGGCCCTGTCGGCGGGCCTCGGCGCGGCCGCCCGGCGCGGACTGCTCTTCCGCAGCGGCGACGCCCTGCTCAAGCTGGCCAGCGCCGACACGGTGGTGCTCGACAAGACGGGCACGGTCACCGGCGGCCGGCCGGTGGTCGTCGAGGCCGAGGACGCCGTGCTGCGCATCGCCGCGGGCATCGAGCGGGCCAGCATCCACCCCGTCGCCCGGGCCATCGTCGACGAGGCCGTGGCCCGGGGCATCGCCCTGCCCATGGCCGCCGACATCCAAGAGACCGCCGGCGAGGGCATCGTGGGCACGGTCGACGGCCGGTCCTACGCCGTGCGCAGCGGCGGTGCCGGCCTCGTCTCGCTGGTCGACGACCAGGGCCAGCCCGTGGGCCAGATCCGCCTGCGCGACACCGTGCGCAGCGACGCCGCCCGCAGCATCGCCCAGCTCAAGGCCCGGGGCCTCGACGTGGTGCTGCTCACGGGCGACCACCCCGTGATCGCCGAAGAGATCGCCCGCCAGGCCGGCATCGACACGGTCCACGCCGGCTGCCGGCCCGACGACAAGGCCGCCTGGATCGCCCAGGCCCGGGCCGCCGGCCACACCGTGCTCTTCGTGGGCGACGGCCTCAACGACGGCCCGGCCCTCGCCGCCGCCGACGTGGGGGTGGCCATGGGCAGCGGCGCCGCCTCCTCCGTGCTCATCGCCGACGCGGTCGTGGGCACGGCCGCCCTCGGCCCGGTGGTCGCCGGCATCCGCGCCGCCCACGAGGCCCGCGAGGCCGTGGCCCGCAACATCCGGCGCAGCATCCTCTACAACATCACGGCGGTCTCGGGCGCCCTGCTCGGCCTCGTGAACCCCCTCATTGCCGCCATCCTCATGCCGCTCAGCAGCGCCCTGGTCATCGCCGGCGCGCTCACGGTGGAGCGGGCGGTCGACCGCCAGGAGCGCCCGGCCTCTCGCCCCGCCGCCCCGGCCCCCCACGACGCGGACGCGGCCCTGGCCGCCCGCTGAGGACACCGCCATGAATGCCGTGTTCATCCTCCTTCCTGTCGCCATCGCCATGGGCGGGGTCTTCGCCTGGCTGTTCCTGCGGGCCGTCAAGGAGGGCCAGTTCGACGACGTCTGGCTCGACGACGCCCCCGAGCGCATCCTGCGCGAGTAGCCGGCCCGCGCTGCGGGAACGACGCGTTGCAGGAATGCGCGCTGTCAACGGACAAGACGGCCCCTACATTGCCCCCGTGCCCCGGAGGCCCCATGTCCCCCCCCCGTCAGCCTGTCATCTTCCTGCCCCACGGCGGCGGCCCCTGGCCCTTCGTCGACCTCGGCCTGCCCAAGTCCGAGTTCAACGCCCTCGCGGGCTGGCTCCAGGCGCTGCCCTCCCAGCTGCCCGCCGCTCCCAAGGCCATCCTCGTGGTCTCGGCCCACTGGGAGGCCCCCAAGGCGCGCCTCCAGACCGCCGCCGAGCCGCCCCTGCTCTTCGACTACTACGGCTTCCCCGAGGCGGCCTACCGGCTCACCTGGCCCGCGCCCGGCGCCCCCGACACGGCCGCCCGGGTGGCCGAGGCCCTCGGCAAGGGCGGCTTCGCCACCGACACCGACCCGGCCCGGGGCTTCGACCACGGCACCTTCGTGCCCATGAAGGTCGCCTGGCCCCACCCGACCGTGCCCACCCTCCAGCTCTCGCTGCTCAAGGGTCTCGATCCCGCCGCCCACATCGCCCTGGGCAAGGCCCTCGCCCCCCTGCGCGACGAGGGGGTGCTCATCATCGGCAGCGGCATGTCCTTCCACAACCTGCCGGCCTTCTTCGGCCGCAGCGACCCGGCCCTCGACCGGTCCAAGGCCTTCGACAACTGGCTTGCCGACGCCGTCGTGGCCGATCCCAAGACCCGCGAGCAGGCGCTCGTGGACTGGGCCCGGGCCCCGGGCGCGCGCCACAGCCACCCCCGCGAGGAGCACCTGCTGCCGCTCCACGTCGTCGCCGGGGCCGCCGGCACCGACCCGGGCGCGGTCACCTTCCGCGGCACCTACGTGCGCCAGCCGATCCTGGGCGCCGTGTTCTCCTGAGGGGCCCTCAGCCGTCGATCAGCGCCTCGACCACGTCGTCGAGGATCTCGGCGACGGCTGGGCTCGCCAGGGTCATGCGGGTGCCGACCACCCAGTGACGCTCGTCGTCGGGGTGGGGGCGGACGTTGGTGCAGCAGAGCGTGGCCTTCCAGCGGCCGCCGCCGGCCTGGACGAGGGTGCCCCGGAGGGTGGCGCCCCGGCCCTGGGGGCCCTCGCCCCGGGGGAAGACGAGGCCGAGGCCCCGGGCGGAGAGGTCGAAGAGCTCGACCTCGTCGCCGTCTTCGGTGACGAAGACCCAGTCCTCCTCGGCGCGCAGGCGGGTCGACCGCCGCTGCCGGGCCGGCGCGAGGGGGGCGGGCACCGAGAGCACCCAGCGCTCTTCGTCTTCGACCTCGAGCAGCTCGGCCTCGGCGCCGAAGTCGGCCGCCCCGGCCCAGCGGATGCGCACGCGGCTGCCCTCGCGGGGAGGCTCGACCTCGGCCGTCGGCACGAAGAGGAAGACGCCCAGCTCGGCGCTCGCCGAGAGCACGAGACCGGGCACGCAGTCGCCGCCGAGAGCGAGCTCGGCCGGGCCGTTCTGGATGCGGGAAGCCACAGACGGGGAGAAGACCATGGGACACCGGGGCCGTGGGGGCCTCTCCATCGGCCCCCGCCCGGCCGCCTTGACCCCGAGATCGCCGAGCGCCCCGGGCCCGTGGCCTCAGCGGGCCTCAGCGGGCCCCAGCAGGCCGGTTCGCGAGGATGTAGGCCGTCGGATCCACCCAGCCGTCCCGATCGGCGGCGTAGCCGGGCCCCAGCTCCATGCCGACCACGTCGCGCAGCTCGAAGTGGAGGTGGGCGAGGTAGCGGCCGTGGGCCGTGCCGATGGTGCCGAGCTGCTGGCCCCGCTGGAGCAGCGCCCCCGAGGCGACCTGGATCTCGTCGAGGTGGGCGTAGAGGGTCTCGACCGGGCCCGCCGGGGTGCGGTGGAGCACCCGCACGACGGGCCCCCAGCCCGGGCCGCCCTCGCCCGCGAAGATGACCCGCCCCGCGGCGGCGGCGTGGACCGGGTCGCCGAGGTCGCTGTTGCCCCCCGTGCGCGCGTTCCAGTCGGCGCCGAGGTGGTCGTTGCGACCGAAGGGCTGGGCGTCGACATAGCCCGCGGCATCCGGCGCCCCGACGGGGAAGTCGAAGCCGTCGGTGAGCGGCAGGGACGCGGCGGGATCGGGCGCAGGCCCCGGGGCGGTCGACGCAGACAGACCGGGCAGGCCCGGGAGATCCGGGAGATCCGGGAGATCCGGGAGATCCAGCGGCCGCACGACGACGGCAGCGACGAGCAGGGGCAGGCAGCAGAACAGCAGGGGCAGGGAGCGGCGCATGGCCCCCCCGACAGCAGCGGCGCGGACCGGTTCCCGACATCCCGAGATCCCGACATCCCGGGATCCCGACAGCCCGGGGCCCGCGGCTCAGCGCTGGGCCAGCTCTTCGCCCCGGTCGCGGCGGCGCTCGCGGGTGGTGCGCACGAGGGGGCACTCGTCGACGTCCTCGGCGGCGCGCTGGGCGTGGGCCCGGGCGATGGCGGCGGCGCGGATGTGCTGGTCGACCACGCGGTCGGCGAGCACGCCCGAGCGGCCGTGGGTGATCATCTCGGCCAGGGCGCCCTTCTCGCGCGAGACCATCGCGAGGCTGGCGTCGATCTCGGCGGCGCGGGCCGACAGGCAGCGGGGGTCGGGCCCCCAGGTCTTGCGCAGCCGCTTGTCGTGGGCGGTGTGGGCCGTGGTCGAGAGCTGCTGCAGCTCGTCGAGGGCGGTCGATGCGAAGGCGAAGCCGGAGGCGGCGTCGTCGGCGTGGGCGGCCGGGGCGAGGACCAGCGCGACCAGCAGGGCGGCGTTGAGGGCCATCGTGCTCTCCAGGAGGGGGCTCAGGCCTTGCAACGGATCGCAGCCCGGAGAGCGTGACGCCCCCCGGTCCCCCGGCTCCCCCGATCGGGCCCCCCGGCGCGGTCGGCCCCCGCGCCGGAGCACCGCCGGCCCCCGGGCGCTAAGCTGGCCCGCCATGTCGACCCCCGTCCCGCCCCTGCCGCCCACCGACCCCGGCCCGCCCCGGCGCGAGCTGGCCGTGGCGGCGCTGGCCTCGCTGCTGCTGGCGGCGGGCCTCACCTGGCCGGCCGTGCTCCACCCCACCAGCCGCCTCGTGGGCCACCCCGGCAACGACGCCTGGAACCACGTCTGGGGCTACTGGTGGGTGGCCGACGAGCTGGCCCAGGGCCGCTGGCCCGACCACACGACCCTGCTCAGCCACCCCACCGGCGGCAGCCTCTACTTCATCGACACCACCCAGGCCCTGCTCACCCTCCCGCTCCAGCTCATCGGGGGGCCCGCCCTGGCCTACAATGCCGCCGTGGTGGGGGGTCTCGCGCTGTCGGCCTTCGGGGCCTGGCTGCTCGCCCGGCGCCTCTCGGGCGACGCCATCGCCGCGGGCTTCGCGCTCGTGGCCTACGGCGCCAGCCCCCACCTGCTCGGCCAGGCCTACAACGGCATCTCCGAGACGGTCTGCGCCGGCTTCCTGCCCCTGACCCTCTTCGCCCTGCGCACGCTCCTCGACCGCCCCACCCCGGCGCGGGCCCTGGCCCTCGGCCTGCTCGGCGGGCTCACCATGCTCACGAGCTGGTACTACGGCCTCTTCGCGGCCCTCGGCGGCCTCGCGCTGGTGGGCTGGCAGGCGGGCACCCAGGCCTACGCCGTCGACTGGCGCCGCACCCTGCCCGCCCTCGGCGGCGCCGCCGGCATCGCCCTGGCCACCGTGGCCCCGCTGCTGCTGCGCTTCAGGGGCTCGCTCGAGGCCACCGACGCCCTCGTGACCCGCGACCCCACCTTCGTCCGGGCCAGCCTGCTCAACCACAACATCACCGACCTGCTGGCCATCTTCGTGCCCTCCCAGGTCCCGAGCCCCGACCTCTTCGCCCTCTACGGCGAGCAGCTCATCATCGTCACCTACGTGGGCTGGACGGCCCTCGCCCTCGCCGGGGTGGCCGTGGTCGCGACCCGCCGCCGCCGGGAGTGGAGCCCCTGGGTGGTGCTGGGGCTGCTGTTCTTCCTCTTCGCGCTGGGGCCCTACCTCAACGTCGGCGGCAGCTATGTCGAGCTCGACGGGCGGCGCATCCCGCTGCCCTTCCTGGCCCTCTTCGAGCTCTTCCCGGTCTTCGACCGCATCAGCCACCCCTTCCGCTTCGTGCTCGGCTTCGCCCTCACGGTGACCATGGTGGCCACCCACGGCCTGCGCCACCTCCTCCGGAGCCAGCCCGCCCCCCGGCGCCTCGCCGTGGTCGCCGGCCTCGGGGCCCTCGTGCTGGCCGAGGTGGCCCTGGGCTCGCCCGCGCCCCTGCCCCTGCCCACGAGCGACGCGGCCATCCCCCAGGCCTACGTCGACATGACCGAAGACGACGTAGCCGGGGCCGTTCTCGACATCCCCATGACCGTGCCCAACCTCGAGCGGGCCGTCTACACCTGGTACCAGAGCGCCCACGGCCGGCCCGTGCCCTGGGGGCTCAACGACCCCATGCCCGTGAGCCTGCTCCAGAACCGGCTGACGGCGGCCCTCATCCGGCTCGAGGCCGTGCGCGCCCAGACCCTGGCCCCCCACCTGCCCGAGCTCGACCTCGTGGTGGCCGGCCGGCTGCTCGCCCGGGACGGCTACCGCTACATCGTGCTCCACGAGGCGCTGGTGCCGGGCTTCAAGCGCGAGAACATGGCCGCCGTGCTCACGGGGGTCTACGGGCCGCCCCGGGCCTACCCCGAGGACGGGCTGCTGGTCTGGACCCTGCCCGTGCCCGGCGCCGCCCCCGGCTGAGGACCGACCATGGCCAAGTCCGACCGCACCCAGCTGCTCGTGCGCTTCGGCTACGACGGCGCCCGCTTCTACGGGCTCAACCCCCAGCCGGGCCTGCCCACGGCCGGCCTCGCCCTGCGCGCGCGCCTCGAGGCCGCCGCCGAGGGCCAGCGGGCCGGGGGGCTCTGCTTCGTCGCCCGCACCGACCGGGGGGTCTCGGCCCACGAGAACTGGGCCACCTGCTGGTTCCGCACCCCGCCCGACCTCGACCGCTTCGGCCGGCTGCTGGGGGTCGCGCCCGGGGGGGACGACGGGCTCCGGGGCCTCGCCGCCTGGCGGGTGCCCTGGACCACCCACGCCCGGGCCGTCGCCGCCGGCACGCACTACCGCTACCAGCTCCAGGGCGGCGCCGATCCCGACCGGGCCGCCGCGATCGCCGATGCCAGCCGCGGCCTGCCCGAGGTGGCGGCCCCCTTCCCGCCCCGGGTCATGGCCACCTGGCAGACCGTGCCCCCGCTCTCGCTCGGGGCCATGCGCGCCGCCGCCCGGCTGCTCGAGGGGCGCCACGACTTCACGAGCCTCAAGGGCGGGCCCCCCGACGACAAGCCCCCCCACCGCACCATCTCGCGCATTCGCCTCACCCCCCGCCCCGACCCGGACGGCGGCCACGACATCATCACCGTCGATGTCTTCGGCGACAGCTTCCTGCGGAAGATGGTCCGCATCCTCGTCGGCACCCTCGGCGAGGTGGGCATCGGCTGGCGCGCCGTGGACGACATCCCCCGGCTGCTCGCCGCCCGGGATCGGCGCCAGGCCGGCCCCACCGCACCGGCCCGGGGGCTGCGCCTGGAGCGGGTGGTGCTCACCCCAGAGGCCCAGGCCCTCTGCACCCCGGCCACGCGGGTCGGGCCCCCGGACTGAGACCGGCCGGGCTACCCTGGGCGCAGCAGCACCCGCGGCTCCCGCTGCCCCCGCCGAGGCCCCCCATGCGCCCACGTCCCCTGCTCTTCCCCGCCCTGCTGCTCGCCGCCGCCGGCTGCGAGCCCAAGTCCGACGGCGGCGCCGACGCCACCACCGGCGGCCTCTCCTCCAGCGCCGAAGACGGCGACGGCGACGGCTACACCGACGACGACTGCAACGACAGCGACGCGGCCGTGAACCCGGGCGTGGGCGAGCTCTGCGACGGCATCGACAACAACTGCGACGGCCAGGTCGACGAGGGGGTGATGCTCACCTTCTACGCCGACGCCGATGCCGACGGCTACGGCGACCCCGAGGCCCCGGTCTCGGCCTGCGCCCAGCCCGCCGACACCGTGCCCGGCGCGACCGACTGCGACGACGGCGACGACACCGTCTACCCGGGGGCCTCCGAGGCCTGCGACGGGGTCGACAACGACTGCGACAGCGAGGTGGACGAGGGGCTGGGCACGACCGTCTACACCGACGCCGACGGCGACGGCTTCGGCGACCCGGCCACGGCCACCACCACCTGCGCACCGGGCCCCGACCAGGTCGAGACGGCCACCGACTGCGACGACGGCGACGCCGAGGTGAACCCGCTGGCCACCGAGGTCTGCGACGAGCGCGACAACGACTGCGACGGCCTCACCGACGAGGAGGTCACCACCACCTTCTACGCCGACGTCGACGGCGACGGCTGGGGCCAGCTCGGCGCGACCACCGAGGCCTGCGCCCTGCCCCCGGGCTACGCCGCCGCCTCGGGCGACTGCGACGACGCCGCGGCCGCCGTGAACCCCGACGCCACCGAGACCTGCAACAGCGTCGACGATGATAAATTTCTGTTGAATTTGGGGGCAAGGTATGACATGGTAAAATCAAAAATTGATGCTCCAGCCGATGATTTTGTTGCCGAATATCCTGAATTGGATAGTAGAACTGAAAATAATTTTAGTGCCACTGCTTCCATAAAATATATGGCCACATCTAATCTGTTATTTGAGTTAGCTTATGGCAGAGGTGTACGTTCTGCCAACATGATAGAACGTTTCATTAATCATTTTAC
>CAXQUZ010000234.1:0-6278 GCA_964226865.1 Myxococcota bacterium
AGACGTGTGCTCTTCCGATCTCGCGCTGCGGGCCCAGGGTCTCGAGCGCCGGCTCCGGCCGCTCACCCCGGTCGGCCCCACCCGTGCCCGCGACGCCGCGGGCCGCGAGCTGCGGGTCTTCTGCAGCACCGACTACCTCGGCCTCGCCCACCACCCCGAGGTCCGGGCCGCCTGGCGAGGGGCCGGTGCCGGGGCCGCCCGGCTCATCTCGGGCGACCGGCCCGCCCACCACGCCCTCGAAGAGGCCCTGGGCCGCCGCTTCGGCCGTCCCGCCACCCTCCTCTCGACGGGCTGGCACGCCAACCTCGCCCTGCTGGGCACCGTGCTCGACCGGGGCGAGGCGGCCACCAGCGACGCCCAGAACCACGCCAGCATCATCGACGGCCTGCGGCTCTCCCGGGCGGCCCGCACCGTGCTGCCCCACCGCAGCACGGCCATCCCGCCGGGCACGCGGCTGCACTGCACCGAGGGCCTGTTCAGCATGGACGGCGACCGGCCCGATCTCGCCGCCACGGCCGAGGCCGCCGCCGCCGCCGGGGCGTGGCTGATGGTCGACGAAGCCCATGCAGTGGGCGCTCTCGGTCCAGACGGCCGGGGCGAGGCCGCCGCCCAGGGCGTCACCCCCGACTTCCTCGTGGGCACCCTCGGCAAGGCGTTTGGTGCCGCCGGCGCCTTCGTCGTCGGCCCGCCCGTGCTCCGGGCGCTGCTGCCGAGCCGGGGCCGCGCCTTCATCTTCACCACCGGGCTGCCCGAGCCGGTCTGTGCGGCCGCCCTCGCCGCCCTGTCCCTCGCCACCGACGCCCGGCGGGAGCGCCTCGCCCACAACACCCGGCGCCTGCGCCAGGGCCTCGCCCAGCTCGGCATCCCCGCCCTCGGCGACCGCCACATCGTGCCCCTCGTGCTCGGCCCCGCCGCCATGGCCACGGCCCAGGCCCTCGAGGCCGCCGGCTTCCTCGTGCCCGGCATCCGCGCGCCCACCGTCGCCCCCGGCAGCGAGCGGCTGCGCATCACCCTGTCCGCGGCCCACAGCGAGACCGACGTCGACGCCCTGCTCGACGCCCTCGACCGCCTGCTCCCCCGGCGCCGAGATGCCTCCGGGTCGCCCGGCTCCACCGCCCCGCGCAATTCCGAAGCATGAGCAGCCTCGGACGCCCCCCGGAAGAGGGGTTATGCCGCGGTCCCCGCGACGCCCGTCCCCAGCGGACCGTCGCTTCCGACGACTGCACTCCCCCCACCGGAACCACGGAGGCCCCCTTGAGCGACACCTCCCCGGCCCTCGACCTCCCCACCGTGAGCCACCTGCGTGCGCTCGAGGCCGAGAGCATCCACATCATGCGAGAGGTTGCCGCAGAGTTCGACAATCCCGTCATGCTCTACAGCATCGGGAAGGACTCCAGCGTCATGGCCCGGCTGGCCATGAAGGCCTTTGCTCCCGGCAAGCCGCCCTTCCCGTTCATGCACGTCGACACGACCTGGAAGTTCCAGGAGATGTACCGCTTCCGTGCCGACTTCGTGAAGCAGCACGGCATCAACCTCATCACGCACATCAACCAGGACGGCGTCGAGCGGGGCATCAACCCCTTCGACTCCGGCTCCCAGGTCCACACCAACGTGATGAAGACCCAGGGCCTGCTCCAGGCGCTGAACAAGTACAAGTTCGACGCCGCCTTCGGCGGAGCCCGCCGCGAAGAGGAGAAGTCGCGCGCCAAGGAGCGCATCTACTCCTTCCGCGACAAGTTCCACCAGTGGGACCCGAAGAACCAGCGCCCCGAGCTCTGGAACCTCTACAACGGCAAGATCTGGAACGGCGAGAGCATCCGCGTCTTCCCGCTCTCGAACTGGACCGAGCTCGACATCTGGCAGTACGTCTACCTCGAGAACATCCCGGTCGTGCCCCTCTACTTCGCCAAGGAGCGCCCGGTCATCGACATGGACGGCACGCTCATCATGGTCGATGACGAGCGCATCCTCGACAAGCGGCCCGACGGCCGCGACCGCGTCGAGACCCGCACCGTGCGCTTCCGCACCCTCGGCTGCTACCCGCTGTCGGGGGCCATCGAGAGCTCGGCCCGCAACGTGCCCGAGATCATCCAGGAGATGATGCTCACCCGCATGAGCGAGCGCGAAAACCGGCTCATCGACTTCGATTCCGACGGCTCCATGGAGCAGAAGAAGCGCGAGGGGTACTTCTAGGATGTCCGAGACCAACCCGACCCAAGACCCGAACGCTCCCCAGGGCATCCTCGCCGCCAAGGCGGCCGAGGACGAGCTCATCCGCTCTGACATCCAGGCCTTCCTGGACCAGAACGAGAAGAAGGAGCTCTGCCGCTTCGTCACCGTCGGCTCTGTCGACGACGGCAAGTCGACGCTGATCGGCCGCCTGCTGCACGACAGCAAGGGCGTCTACGACGACCAGCTGGCCGACGCGACCCGCACGAGCGAGACCGGCGAGACCGCCATCGACTTCGCCCGCATCACCGACGGCCTCCGGGCCGAGCGGGAGCAGGGCATCACCATCGACGTGGCCTACCGCTACTTCTCGACCCCCCGGCGCAAGTTCATCATCGCCGACACCCCCGGCCACGTGCAGTACACGCGCAACATGGCCACGGGTGCGTCGACGGCGAACGTCGCCATCATCCTCATCGACGCCCGCCTCGGTGTGCTCACCCAGTCGCGCCGCCACGCCTACATCGCCGACCTGCTGGGCATCCCCCACCTGCTGGTCTGCGTGAACAAGATGGATCTCGTGGACTACGGCCGCGAGCGCTACGACGAGATCGTCGCCGAGTTCAAGCGGGTCACGGCCGCCACGCGCTTCACCAGCGTCACCTACATCCCCATCAGCGCGCTGATGGGGGTCAACGTGGTCGACAAGAACGAAGAGCGCACCCCCTGGTACGACGGCCACACGGTGCTCCAGTTCCTCGAGTCGGTCGAGATCTCGAAGGACGTCAACCGCCGGGACTTCCGCTACCCGGTCCAGTACGTCATCCGCCCGAACCTCGACTACCGCGGCTTTGCCGGCCAGGTCGTCTCGGGCACCATCGCCAAGGGCGACGAGATCGTGGCCCTGCCCAGCGGCAAGACCTCCACGGTCGTCGGCATCGACACCTACGACGGCGAGCTCGAGGTGGCCCACCCGCCCCTCTCGGTCGTCATCCGGCTCGCTGACGAGATCGACATCAGCCGCGGTGACATGATCTGCAAGGTCGACAACCAGGCCCACGTCGGGCGCCAGTTCGAGGCCGACGTGGTCTGGATGTCCGAGACCCCGATGGACGTGGGCAAGAGCTACCTCATCAAGCTCGGCACCAGCTACGTGCGCTGCAACGTCGAGCAGATCGCCTACCGCATGGACCTCGAGGCCCTCGAGCAGGTCGACGGCATCGAAGAGCTCGACCTCAACGACATCGGCCGGGTGCGCTTCACCACCCACCGCAATGTCTGCTTCGACGCCTACCGCAAGAACCGCGCCACGGGCTCCTTCATCATCATCGACTCGCTGACCAACAACACGGTCGGCGCCGCGATGATCGTCGATCCCGACGAGGGCGGTCCGGCCATCGACTCCGGCGACGCCAGCTCCCGCAGCCAGATCAGCGTGCGCGAGCGCACCCGCCGCGTCGGCCACCCCGGTGGCGTGGTCTGGCTGGCCGGCGGCGACGCCGAGCGCCGCACCCGGCTGGCCTTCGCCATCGAGCGGCGGCTCTTCGATCTGGGCAACCTCCCGGCGGTGCTCGACGCGGCCGATCCGCGCTACGAGGGCGTTCTCAGCGCCCACGACGCGGGCCTGACCGCCCACCGCCTCGCCGACGCGGGCGCCATCGCCATCGTCAGCACCGACGAGGTCGACGCCTGGGCCCCCACCCAGCAGCAGGTCGGCCCCGATCGCTTCGCCCTCGTCCGCGAGAGCGGCGCCGGCGACGCGCTGCTCGAGCTGTCCTTCGGCGCCGACGACGCCGTCGAGCAGGTCCTGGGCGCCCTCGGCAAGCAGGGCTGGCTGGCCCGTCGCTGACGCCAGTTCCGGCCCCTCCGGGCCGCATTTTGACAAGTTCGCGGCCCCCTGAGCGCTACACTCGGGGGGCCGCGCTCGCTTCAGCTGTGTGACGTCCGGGCCCCCCGCGTCCGCCGTCGCCCTGCCGGCCCCCACCACCGCCCCGTCTGGAGAGCCGCCCATGTCCCTGTCCTTCTCCCGGTCCCTGGTCTTCGTGCTCCTGGCCGGCTCGGCCCTCGTCGGCTGCATCGACGTCGACGACGACGGCGACGACAAGGAGGAGGGCGCCGCCAGCGATCCGAACGCCGACGACGACGGCGACGGCCTCACCAACGCCGAAGAAGAAGAGCTGGGCCTCGACCCCGCCTCCTCCGACTCGGACGGCGACGGCTACGACGACGCCGTCGAGATCGACCGCGGCAACGACCCCCTCGACGCCGACGACGTGCCCTACAAGGGCGGCTGGAGCGTCGACGACTGCCGCCACGACATCGGCAGCTCCGCCGCGGCCCGCCCGTCGGTGGGCGACGTGGCCCCGAACTTCACGGCCCCCGACCAGTACGGCGACGACGTGAGCCTCCACGACTTCTGCGGCCAGGCCGTGCTCGTCGTGACCGGCGCCGAGTGGTGCGGCCCCTGCCAGCAGTACCGGGCGACCATGGTCGACTACTGGGAGGCCTACCACGACCGCGGGCTCATGATCCTCGACTTCCTGGGCGAAGACAACTACGGCCAGCCCCCCTCCGAGGAGGTCCTCGTGACCTGGTCCCAGGGCCACGAGTACGCCGTGCTCGCCGACCCGAACTGGGCCATCTCGTCGACGGGCTACGTGAGCGGCGGCATCCCCGCCATCTCGCTGCTCGCCCCGGGCGCCGAGGTGGTCATCCTCGACGGCTACCCCGGCGGCGGCGACATCGAGGCGGTGCTGCCCAACTGAGCGCCCGGCCGCTCAGTCCGCCGCGCCGGCCGGCTCCTCTGGGGGTCGGCCGGCGTCGTTCTCGGGTGGGGCGTCGCCACCGGTCCGGGCTCCGTCCTCGGCCGTGCTCCCGTCCTCGGCCGTGCTCCCGTCCAGCGGCAGCACCACAAAGAAGGGCACCCGCAGCTGGAGCGGAGCGCCGATGACCGTGGGCCAGGCCTGGCCGTGGACCGCCCCGGCGAGGCAGGCCAGCGCCGGCGGCTGGGGCAGGTGGGCCCCGACGAGCTCGGCCGTCCGGATCCCGCCGCTGTCGAGCACCAGCTCGACCCGCAGCTCGCCCCCCTGGTCGCCGAAGGCAGCCGCCAGGGCGCCCGTGCAGCGGTCGATCTCGGCGACCATGGCCTGGACGGTGGCGTCGAGCACCGCGTCGGTGGCCACGGCCCCCACCCGCACCTGGCCCGGCGTGGGAGAGGGCAGCGCGACCCGCGACACGGGCACGGGCGGCGGACCGGGCACGGCGGGCCCCGCGGCCGGGCCCTTGCCCCGGAAGCTGAGCGTCAGCAGCAGCGCCGCCGTCGACATCATCACCAGCCCGAAGACCATGCGGTGCTGGGGGGCGATGAGGGGCCCCTTCCGCTGGCGGGGCGCGCCGGGCATGCGTCGCACTCAGGCCCCCGCGGTCGCGTCGAAGTTGCAGTTCAGGAGGTTGCAGTTGCGATCACAGCGGCTGACCTCCCACCGCCGGCGCAGCGTCGTCCACCGGTCCCAGAGCACGGGCAGCGGCGCCGCCTCGAAGATCGAGCCCACGGGCTCGAGGAAGTAGCAGAGCCGCACCCGCCCCTGGGGGTCGAGCGAGATGTCGGAGTGGCCCGCCCGGCACATCTGGCCGTTGTCGGCCGAGGGCGCCCTGAAGTGGGCCTTCATGGCCTGGAGCTGGGTCGCCTCGTTGCAGACCACCCCGCCCCGGAGCCGCTCGGCCGTGAGCAGGTCGAGGGCCGCCTCGACCGCGGCGAGGGCCGCCGGATCGGCCGGAAAGAGCGGCGAGCTGCGCCACCAGTCCGGGTCGTAGACGTTGTCGCCGAAGTTCTGATAGAGGGGCTGAATGACGAGCTGGAGGCCATTCTCGCGAACGAAGGCCAGCAGCTCGGGCATCTCTTCGGCGTTGCCCGCGTGGAGGATGCAGGCGATGACGACCCGGGGGGAGGCGTGGGCCTGGAGCAGCTCGAGGGCGGCCATGGCCTTCTCCCAGCTGCCGGGCTTGCCGCGGCTGTGGTCGATGGTGGCCTTGCGGATGCCGTCGAGGCTCAGGTAGGCGACCGAGGCGCCCGCCTCGTGTAGCCGGCGCGCGCGCTCGGCCGTCAGCAG
>CAXQUZ010000235.1:0-11349 GCA_964226865.1 Myxococcota bacterium
GCAGTCCTTCTCGACCACGCCCGACCAGACCCGGCGGTCCTCCACCTCGACGAGCAGCTGCTCGGCGGGCCGGGCGGGCCCCACCTCGGTCGCGCGGGCGGCCACCTCGGGAAAGCAGAGCCGCAGCCGGCGGCGCTCCACCAGCAGGGTGACCGGGCCCAGCGCGGGCCCCGGCGGCCGGCAGTCCACGGGGACCTCCGAGAAGGCCGCCATCCAGGCCTCGAGGGTGCACAGGCGCGCGCCCGGGGGCAGCTCTGCCCGCACCTCGGCGGCCAGTGCCGCGAAGGCCGCGTTCTCCCGGGCCGAGTCGCGGACGAGGCCGAGCCGGTGGCCCGCCCAGCCCGCCCCCCGCGCCAGCACCACCCCCACCACGCCCAGGACCAGCAGCCCGTGGAGCAGTGCCACCCGGGGGCGACGCCGCTGTGCCGGGGGGCGACCGAGCAGGCCCACACACCAGACCAGCGGCAGCAGCGACAGCTCGACATGCCGCTCCAGCACGGGCACCAACACCACGGGCACCGCGCCCAGGGCCACCCCGAGCACCACGAGCAGGGGTCCCCGAGCCAGGCGCGCCCGCCCGCCGGCAGCCAGGGCGAGGCCCAGCGGTGCGAGCAGGGTCCAGGGCCCGGCGAAGCCCGCCGCCCGGCGCAGCTCCGACCAGAAGATGCGCAGGCGGCCCGCTCCGGGCAGCCCCGGATCCAGCGGCGCGTCGTAGGCATTGTGGACCATCAGGGGGCTCGGGATGGCGCGGTGGTCGAACCAGGCCCACATGTCGATCAGCGGGAGCACGAGCTTGCCGAGCACCCCGGGCTGGGGGCTCGCGAGCTCGGCCAGCACGAAGGGCAGCAGCGGCAGCGCCCACCCCAGCACCACCCCGAGGGCCGCCACCGGGCGCGCCGGCCGCAGCAGCAGGGGCACCAGCACCATGCCCGGCAACAGGACAACGCCCTGCTCCTTCACGAGGCAAGCGCCCGCCACCGCCGCCCCGAGCAGCAGCGCCCGCGCCCCCACCGGACGCGCCACGAAGTGGAGGCCCGCGTGCATCACCCCTGCGACCGCCAGCCCATAGAGCGTCGTCGCCTCCGAGAGCAGCCCCGCCAGCACGAGGCAGGGCAGCCCCAAGGTGAGCAGACCCGCCAGCAGCCCCGCCCGGCGCCCCCCGAGGCGGGTGGCGACCGAGGCCCCCGCGACCGGCAGCAGGGCCCCGGCCAGCCCCGCGACCACCATGCCCGCGCGCAGCTGGCCCAGCACCGGCGCCAGCAGCCACACGAGCAGCGGGTAGCCCGGTGGTCGGGCGCCCACGAAGGGAGAGCCCGAGAGCGCGGCCGCCCGGGCGAGCCAGAACTGGGCGTCGTCGCCGAGGGTGCCCCAGCCGAGCCAGGGCTGGCTGCGGAGCACGAGCTGGATGCCGAGTCCGACGACGGTCAGCGCCACCAGCCCCAGACCGTGGAGCCACCAGGGCAGCTCCGGCCCGGGGGGCGGGGCCGGCGCAGCGGCGGGGGACGCAGGCGGGGTCGCGGGGGAGGTCACGGGCGCTCAGGAGAGGGTGCGCCCATGCTAGCCCCCGGGCCCCCGCAGGCCGCCGCCGCCCGGCGGCATTTTTCGGATGCCTGACCGGCCAGCCTCAGAGCCGCGCGGCGAGCTCGGCCCCCTGGCGGATGGCGCGCCGGGCATCCAGCTCGCCCGCCTCCTTGGCGCCACCGATGACATGGACCGAGTGGCCGAGGTCGCGGAGCACCTGGGCGAGGCTGTCGTCGCTCACCTGGCCGGCGCAGACGACCACGTTGTCGACCTCGAGAACACTGGGCTGCCCGTCAATCTCGACATGAAGGCCCGCGTCGTCCACCCGCACATAGCGGACCCCGCCGAGCATCTCGACCCCCCGGGCCTTGAGCTGGGCCCGGTGGATCCAGCCCGTGGTCTTGCCGAGGGTCTTGCCGTGGCGCGAGCTCTTGCGCTGGAGCAGCGTCACCTGGCGGGCCGGCGGTCGGGGCGCGCGGGGCCGCAGCCCGCCCGGGGCCGCGCTCTCGTCCACGCCCCAGTGGTCGTGGTCGACGCCCCACTCGGCCATGAACTCCCCCACCTCGGGCAGGGCCCGCGCCTCGCGGTCGTCGGTGAGGAACTCGGCCACGTCGAAGCCGATGCCGCCCGCGCCGATGATGGCCACCCGCTGGCCCACGGCGACGCCCTCGCGGAGCACCTGGGGGTAGCTGAGCACCGAGGGGTGGTCGATGCCCGGGATGTCGAGGGCCCGCGGCACCACGCCCGTGGCCAGCACGACCTCGTCCATCTCTCGCAGATCGTCCGGGCCGACCCGCCGCCCCAGCTCGATGCGCACCCCGGCGGCCGCCAGGCGCTGGTCGTAGTAGCGCAGCGTCTCGTCGAACTCCTCCTTGCCGGGGATGACGCGGGCCATGTCGAACTGGCCGCCGAGCGCCGGCCGGGCCTCGAAGAGGGTCACGGTGTGGCCCCGCTCGGCGAGCCCACAGGCGGCCTCCATGCCCGCCACCCCGCCGCCGACCACGGCCACCTGGCGGGGCGCGTCGACCGGGAGGGCCACCAGCTCGGTCTCGTGGCAGGCCCGGGGGTTGACCAGGCAGCTGGCCCGCTTGTTCTGGAAGACGTGGTCGAGGCAGGCCTGGTTGCAGGCGATGCAGGTGTTGATGCGGTCGGCCTGGCCCGCCGCGGCCTTGGCCACGAAGTCGGGGTCGGCGAGCAGGGGCCGGGCCATGCTGACCATGTCGGCCGCCCCCGAGGCGAGCACCTCTTCGGCCTTCTCGGGCGTGTTGATGCGGTTGGAGGTCACCACCGGGATGCCCACCCGGCCGCTCTCGCGCAGCCGGCGGGTGACCCAGGTGAAGGCGCCCCGGGGGACCATCGTGGCGATGGTGGGCACCCGGGCCTCGTGCCAGCCGATGCCCGTGTTGATGATGGAGGCGCCGGCCGCCTCGATGGCCTCGGCCAGCTCGAGCACCTCGGCCCAGGTCGAGCCGTCGGGCACGAGGTCGAGCATCGACAGCCGGTAGATGATGATGAAGTCGGGCCCGACGGCCTCGCGCATGCGGCGCACGATCTCGGTGGCGAAGCGGATGCGCTGGGCGAAGGGACCGCCCCAGGCATCCACCCGCTTGTTGGTGTGGCGGGCGATGAACTGGTTGATGAGGTAGCCCTCGCTGCCCATCACCTCGACGCCATCGTAGCCGGCCTCTCGCGCGAGAACACCGCAGCGCACGAAGTTCTCGATGGTCTTCTCGACACCGCGGGTCGACAGCTCCCAGGGCTTGAAGGGGCTGATGGGCGACTTGATGCCCGTCGGGGCGACACAGAGCGGGTGGTAGCCGTAGCGGCCCGCGTGGAGGATCTGCATCGCGATGTGGCCGCCCTCGGCGTGGACCGCGTCGGTGATGGCCCGGTGGCGCCGCGCCGCCCGGCGGGTGGCCATGGTCGCCGCGAAGGGCTTGAGCTGGCCCGCCACGTTCGGCGAGATGCCGCCGGTGACGATGAGCCCCACCCCGCCCCGGGCCCGGGCCGCGAAGTAGGCCGAGAGCTTGGGAAAGGCCCCGCCCTCCTCTTCGAGGCCGACGTGCATGGAGCCCATGAGCACGCGGTTGCGGAGGGTCGTGGAGCCCACGGTGAGGGGCGACAACAGGTGCGGGTAGGCGGTGGTCATGGGCCGCTCGTATCGGGACGGGGGGGCCGGCGCACTCCCCGAGCGCCCTGCGGCCGGCGCCGCCGGGGCCGGGGCCCGCGGACGGTGACCGACCATGACATCCGTGTCGCCGCCGCATGGGGGAGACTCGGGCGCAGCGCGGGCGTCACCCGGCTGCCACAGTTCTCGGGTATGGCCTGCTGGCGACCACTCTCACCCACGCGTCGACCGGGCCGCGCGCCGGTCCCGGTCCCGCGCCGCGCGCCCGGCCGCCCCCAGGAACGTTCCCCGCAGCCCGGCACGACATGGATGTCGCGATCTGGCGCCCTCGGCCGCCGCAAGGGGCCCCCTCGTCCCCTGCCCTGGCCCTGCCACCCCGTCCAGACGGGCATCTTCGACCCATCTCCACAGTTGGCACGGCGTGTGCATCAGTGCCCTGCGAGAGGAGACAGAGACGGTCCGGCGGGCTTCCCCCCGTCCCACCGCCCCCAGACGCCCGGTCCACTGCGGCCGGGCGTCTCCAATTGTGGATCCCGTGCCGCCGCGGCGATGCCCCCCCCCCGCTTCGACCGGTGGCAGCCCTCCGGGGCCGTGGTACCCTGCGCCTCTGCCCGACGGCCCGGAGGCCCCATGCAGCGCGCCATCGCCCCCCAGCTCCTGCCCCTCGCCCTGCTGCTCGGCAGCCTCGTCGGCTGCACCCAGCCCTGCAAGGACGGCTACGGCATGGCCGCCGACGGCGTCTGCTACCCCATCGACATGGACGGGGAGGCCGACGGAGACGACGGCGCGGAGGGGGCCGACGGCACCGACACCACGGACGGGACGGACGGCACCGACGGCACCGACGGCACCGACGGCACGGACGGGACGGACGGCACCGACGGCACCGACGGCACGGACGGCACCGACGGAGCGGACGGCACCGACGGAGCGGACGGCACCGACGGAGCGGACGGCACCGACGGGGCGGACGGCACCGACGGGGCGGACGGCGGCGACGGAGCCGACGGCGCGGACGGCGGCGACGCGGGCGGCGGCGGGGACGGCTCTCTGTCGCTCGGCGGCGAGAACTGTGACGACGCCTGCGCCCTCACCGGCGACTGCGGCCTCTTCACCTCCGAAGAGGGCGCCTCCTGCAACGAGAACTGCGACAACACGGCCAACGCCGACTTCGTGAGCTGCGTGGACGAGGCCGAGACCTGCGCCGACGTCGAGGCCGACTGCCTGCCCCTGGCCCCCTGAGCGCTGGGCCCCTGCCCACCGGGCTCAGGGCGCCGGGTCGAGGTAGCCGAGGGCCTCGAGGGCCGCGCGGGTCTCGTCGCTGAGCTCGACCGCCCGGTGGGGCGGCGCGGCGTCCGTCCAGGACTGGAGCGCCGCCGAGAGGCGCGCCCGGGCCTCGGCCTCGCTGCGCTGCGACAGCGCCACGGGCCGGCTGTCGGCCTGGAGCCGCTGGACCTGGCGCACTCCCTCCCAGGGGCTCTCGCTGAGGTAGAGGCCGTCGCCGGCGGCCCCCTTCTCGAAGGCCCGGTTGTTCCAGCCCGCCGGGTCTTCGTGGACGAAGGGCTTGGTCGCCTCGGCGAAGACCACGGCCGCGTCCACGGCACCGCCCGCGAAGAGGGGCCCCAGGTCCCGGCCCTGGCCGAGGGGCGCGAGGCCGGCGAGGGCGGCCACGGTGGGGGCCACGTCCACCAGGCCCACGACGCCAGGCTGGCGACCAGGCGGGAGGGCGAAGCGTCCCGTGCCGTGGAAGACGAGGGGCACGTGCACCACCTCGAGGTCGACGTCGACACCGTGGCCGACGGGGCGGCGGCGGGGCGTGCCGAGGGCCTCGCCGTGGTCGCCGACCACCACCACGAGGCGGTCGCCGGTCTTCCGCCGGGAGAGGCCGTCGAGGAGGGCCCCGAGGGCCGCGTCCATGCGGGCGACCTCGGCGAGGTAGTGGCGCCGCATGCTGCGCAGGTCGGCCGGGTCTGCCGTGCCCTGGCGCACCGCCTGGGCCAGGGCCTCGATGCCCGCCGCGCTGCCGTCCACGGGCCCGTCGTAGCCCGGCTCGCCCAGGCCCACGCTCGCGGGCGGCGTCTCCCAGGGGCTGTGGGCGTCGAAGAAGTGGGCGAAGACGAAGAGGGGGGCCCCGGGCTCGCGGTCGTCGACGTGGTCGAGCACGGCGGCCACCACGTCCTCGGCGCTGCGCTCGTGGCGCTTGCGCACCCGGGTCGGGGTGGTGTCGTCGTAGACCCGGAAGCCCCGGGCCAGCCCCATGTCGGCGGCCAGCACGCTCGCGCCGACGACCCCGATGGTGTCCCAGCCCGCCGCCGCGAAGCGCTCCGACAGCAGCGGCAGCCCGGGCGGCACGGGGAAGCCGTTCCGCGGCACGCTGTGTTGGTGGGGATCCAGACCGGTGAGCAGGCTGGTGTGGCTGTTGAGCGTCGTCGGCGCGTGGGCGAGCGCCCAGTCGAAGCGCTGGCCACCGGCACAGAGCGCGTCCACCACGGGCGTCTGGGCAGCGGGACGCCCTGCAGCGGGCAGCCCCGCGCCCCAGTGGGCGAGGTCGGCATAGCAGCCCAGCGCGTCGGCCCGGGTCGTGTCCCAGCTGACGAGAACGACCAGTGGCGCGTCGTCTTGGGGCGGAGAGAACGGCCCGCAGGCGCCGACCAGCGGGGCCACCAGCGCGAGCAGGGCCCCCGCCGGTGCCCCGGGACGCTCAGAGCTCGTCGGGCAGCCAGGTCTCGGGATCGCTCACCTCTTCGCCCAGCTGCTCGGCCCGGGGCACCACCTTGCAGAGGAACAGGCGCCGGTCGGTGCTGACCGTGCCGTCCGTGCGGCGGGCCGGCACCTCCATGTAGACGCCCATGTCTTCGAAGCCCAGCTTCACGTACATCTCGTAGGAGGCCGTGCGCAGGGCGCTCGTGCGCAGGATCACATTCGTGAAGCAGCGCCGATCCACCAGCCGGAGCCGGTGGCGCGTCAGGGCCTTGCCGAGGCCGGCGCCCCGCCAGGCGGGCAGCACCCCCAGCTCGGCCATGTAGAAGGTCTGGGGGATGCCCAGCAGGCCGCGCAGCTCGCGCTTCACGTCGCCCCGGGCCCCGGCGGGCAGGCCCATGCCGAAGCCGACCACCTGGGTGATGCCCCGGACGGCGAGGATGGTGATGTTGCCGGGCGTCTCGATGCTCGACCGCAGGATGGCCTGGGCCTCGCTGGGGAAGAAGCGCTCCCGGTAGGGGGGCTCGGCGAAGATGGCCTGGTAGGCCCCGGCGAAGCTGGCCCGGTAGGGCGCCGCCTCGGCGAGGGTGCGCACCCGGATGATGCGCACGCCGTCGTCGCGTTCTTCGAGGATCTCGGGCCCGTCCGCGGCTGCACCGCCGCGCTCGGGCCGCACCCGCTGTGCGTCGGGGTCGCCGTCCACGTTGTCGCCTTGCACCATCGGCCTCCTGCGCTCAGGCGGACCGCTGGGCCCGCCAGTCGGAGGATAGCGGCTGCGAGCCTGCCGGCTCCACCACCCCGTCCCCCCAGCCCAGGGTGGCGGCCGCGACCACGTCCCCCTCCCAGCTGCCGAGGGTGATGCACCAGGCGCCGCCCCCGAGCGCGGCGTGGCGCGCGGCGGCATCCGGGCCGAGGGCCACCTGGACGTGGCAGCCCCGCACCGCGGCCACCGAGACCTGGCGGGGATCGAGGGCCATGCCCGTGCCGAGGGCCTTGAGCACGGCCTCCTTCACACACCAGACCGCCGTCTGGCGCCAGGCGTCGGCGCCCGCCCAGGCGCGCTCGGGGGCAGAGAACCAGGTGGCGAGGAAGGCCGCGCTGCGGAGCGCGGGGCGCTCGCGATCGATGCCGAGGTGGCCCCGGTCGCTGGCGGCCGCAAAGGCGGCGCCGTCCCGGTGGGTCAGGGTGACCTGGGGGGGGCGCGGCAGGGGGGCGGCGACCACCGGTGCGCCGGAGGGCGCGGTGCGCACGATCCAGTCGCCGTGGCCGAGCAGGCCCGAGACCGCCGCCCGGGCGGCGATGCGGCCGGCGAGGCGATCGCGCTGGCGCGCTGCGTTGCCCCGGGCCATCACCTCGGCGAGCTCGTCGGGGTGGATGGCCCCGCTGGCGAGCAGGGCGCCGGTGCGGCCACCGGGCGCGCTCCGCTGGACGGCCTTGGCGACCACGACCACGGGCCAGCCGCCCTCCGGGGGCGCGATGCGGTCGCCCTCGTCGAGGGGCCCGGTGTCGATCATGCGGAAGCCCCGCAGCCGGAGCACGGCGCCGTCCGGCCCGTCGACGTCGACGTCGTAGACCGGATCTGCGCCCTCGCGGGCCTGGACCATGAGCCCGAGGGCCGCCCCGTCGGCCGGGCGCTGGAGCAGCCGCACCTCGTCGATGGCGGCCGGCAAGGCCATGCGGCCGGCCACGGCCATGTGGTGGAGGCCGGCGCCCTGGAAGGCCGCCTCGAGCACCAGCGGCGCCGTGAGCAGTCCCGCCTCGCCGCCGAGGGCCGCGTGGTCGACCCGGGCATCGGCGATGAGGCCCTGCTGAGCGATGGCGCCGGACTCCTCGAGCACCTGGAAGCCGGGGCCGTGGAAGAAGCGCTGGTAGATGGCCGGGGCCCGCAGCGGCTCTTCCGAGAAGAAGAAGGCCGCCGGGAGCCCGTCCACCTCGGCCTGGTCGCCGAGCAGCAGCGTGGCCGAGAAGTGCTCGGAGCGCAGGACGCGGCCCGTGCGGCCCGTGCGCTCGCTGCGCAGGGTGCAGCGCACGTCGCCGGAGTCTTCGGTGGTGACCTCGACGACCACCGCGACCTCGCCGTCCCCGTGGAGCTTCAGGGGCGCAGCGAAGCGCACGTCCCGGGCGCCGGTGTAGACGAGGCCCGGCCGGGCGAGGGCGGCGGTGGCGGCCATGAGCTCGAGGCCCACGACGCCCGGCAGCAGCGGCAGGCCGTCGATGGCGTGGTCGAGGATCCACGGCGCCCGCGCGCGGGACAGGGTGGTGCGGCTGATCACCGTGTCGCCCACGTACTCGAGGCTGTCGAGCAGCGGGTGGGGGGCCGGCATGGCGAAGTCGCCCAGCGCCCCGGCCACCAGCACCTCACCGGTCATGCCGCCGGCGATCATGTCGACCAGCAGGGCCGCCCCGGCCTCGGCCGGCAGCAGCTCGACGCCCCGGGACTCGAGCAGGCCCTGCATGCCGCCGCGGGTGGCCATGCCCACGTCGCCCCAGGCCGTCCAGTCGACGTGCAGCGAGCGGGGGCGCGAGAGGCAGACCCGCGCCATGGCGTCGTTGGCCGCGGCGTAGTCGACCTGGCCGGCGTTGCCGAAGCGGCCCGCCACCGAGCCCATGCTCACGAACCACGAGATGCGCGGCAGGGCACGGCACAGGGCCCAGCCGCCCCGGGCCTTGCTGGCGAAGATGCGCACGAAGTCCTCGTCGGACTTGTCGGCGATGAGGCGGCTCTGCTCGATGCCGGCGCCGTGGATGACACCGTCGATGTAGCCGAGCTCTTCGTGCACGGAGGCCATGGCGGCTGCGACGGCGGCCTCGTCGGTCATGTCGACGGCGATGAAGCGCACGGGCCGGCCCATCGCCTCGATGTCGGCGATGGTCTGGCGGGCCTCTTCGGCCTTCTCGAGGGGCTGGAGGGCGCGGTTGATGCGGGCCGGGGTGGCGCGCTCTCCCGCGGCGACGAGCTGGGCCTTGATCTCGGCCTTGGCCGCCGCGACGTCGAGGGGCGCCGCCCCGGGGCCGGTGCGGGCCATGAGCACGAGCTTGCAGGGCCCCCGCCGGGCCAGCTCGCGGGCCACCAGGCTCGTCACGCCGCGGGTGCCGCCGGTGATGACGATGACCGGGTCGTCCCGGAGCACGCCGCCCTGGGCGGGGAAGTCCTCGAGGGCGAGGGTGAGGATGTGGCGGGACTCGGCGTCCAGGTAGATCTCGGTGGCCGGATCGTCGGAGGACAGCTCGTCGAAGAGCCGCCGGGCCGCGTCGTCGTCGTCGATCATCGGGTCGACGTCGATGACCTGGGCGCGGCAGTCCGCCCACTCCTTGCCGAGCGACTTGGCGAGCCCGGCCCGGGCGCCCTCGACGAGGCCCAGCTCGGGGTCGACCCAGCTCGGGTCGGCGCCGGTGCGGGTGGCGCAGATCCACCGCGCCGGGGGGGCCTCGGCCCGGTCACGGGCGTGGCGGAAGCCCTCCATCACGGCGTCTTCGGCGTCGATCACCACCGTGGCCCGGGGGTCGAGCACACAGCCGCGGTCGCGGCCCACCTGGCGCAGGGCCTCGGCGTAGGGGCCCTCGCCGAGCACGTGGAGGGTGGTGCCCGTGAGCGGCTGGGCCGCCTGGACCACGGGCCGCGGGATCATGGCCGGCCGGCGCAGGCGGAAGCTCGCGGGCAGCCCCCGCTCGTCCTGGGGCGTGGCGGGCGCTTCGGCGTCGGCGTCGGCATCGGCCGGGGCCTCGGCGCCGGGGGCCGCAGCCGCTGCGGCCTCCGCACCCGGCTCGGCCGCGCCACCACCGGCCGCGAGGGCCGAGAGGCGGTCGATCAGGTCGGCCACCGTCGGCGGCGCGGAGAAGGCGAGGTCGGCGTCGGGCGAGAGGCCCAGCTGCTCGCGCAGCTCAGAGAGCACCTCGGCCTGCTTCACCGTGTCGACGCCCAGGTCGGCCTCGAGCTCGTAGTCGTCCTCGAGCTCGTCCACGCCGTAGCCGGTCTTCTCCGAGAGGACCGAGAGGAAGAGGGCGCGCACGTCGGCGTTCTCGGCCGCCGCCGGAGCCGGGGCCGGGGCCGGCGCGGGCGCGGGAGCGGAAGCGGGGGCAGGAACGGGCGCGGGCGCGGCCTCCACCGGAGCGGGGGCGCCCGAGCGGGCGGCCGAGAGGCTCTCCAGGCGGGCGATGAGGTCAGCAACCGTGGGCGGCGCGGAGAAGGCGAGGTCGGCGTCGGGCGAGAGGCCCAGCGTCTCGCGCAGCTCGGAGAGCAC
Organism: Myxococcota bacterium; assembly: GCA_964226865.1. Lineage (GTDB taxonomy): Bacteria > Myxococcota_A > UBA796 > UBA796 > UBA2385 > CAXQUZ01. The sequence goes on from CAXQUZ010000235.1 coordinate 10,591, forward strand.
CTCGGCCTGCTTCACCGTGTCGACGCCCAGGTCGGCCTCGAGCTCGTAGTCGTCTTCGAGCTCGTCCACGCCGTAGCCGGTCTTCTCGGAGAGCACGGCCAGGAAGGTCTCGCGCACGGCACCGTCTGCCGGAGCCGGGACGGGCGCAGGCACAGGCGCAGGTGCTGGGACGGGCGCAGGCGCGGGGGCTGGGACGGGCGCGGGCGCGGGCGCCGGGACGGGCGCAGGCGCAGGGGCCGCACCACCGCTCCCCTCCCCCACCTTCGCGGCCACCTCGGCGACCAGGTCCGCCACCGTGCCGCTGGCACCGAGCTGGACCGGCGCGTCGGCCGGCAGCCCGAAGGTCTCGCCCAGCTGGGCCAGCACCTCTGCCTGCTTCACCGTGTCGATGCCCAGGTCGGCCTCGAGCTCGTAGTCCTCTTCCAGCTCGTCCACGCCGTAGCCGGTCTTCGCCGAGAGCACTGCGAGAACGGTCTTCTTCACCGCATCCACGTCGACCGCAGCCGGGGCCGGGGCCGCCACGGGGGCCGCGACCGGCGCCGAGGTGTCGGGGGCCGCCGGGGCCGGAGCGGGCGCGTCGCTGCCGCCGGTCATCCGGGCCACGACCGCGTCGATGAGGTCCTGGATGGTCGCGCTGGCGCCCAGCTGGACCGGCGCGTCGGTGGGCAGCCCGTAGCGCTCGCCGATCTGGGAGAGCACCTCGGCCTGCTTCACCGTGTCGATGCCCAGGTCGGCCTCGAGCTCGTAGGTGGGGTCGAG
>CAXQUZ010000236.1:0-32825 GCA_964226865.1 Myxococcota bacterium
CAAGCAGAAGACGGCATACGAGATAGCATGCGGTGACTGGAGTTCAGACGTGTGCTCTTCCGATCTCACGACCTGCATCGGCAACTCGGGCCCCCTGTCCAAGCCCATCGAAGAGTCGGTGGTCAAGGGGGAGCTGCTCGTGTCGAGCGTGCTCTCGGGCAACCGCAACTTCGAGGGCCGGGTCTCGCCCCACACCCGCGGCAACTACCTCGCCAGCCCGATGCTCGTCGTGGCCTACGCCCTCGCCGGCACGGTCGACACCGACCTGCGCAAGGACCCCATCGGCAAGGACAAAAACGGCAAGGACGTCTTCCTCAAGGACATCTGGCCCACCAACGAGGAGATCGCCGCCGCCGTGCACGCCGCCGTGACCCGCGACCAGTTCGAGACCCGCTACGGCAAGGTCTTCGAGGGGGGCGCGTCCTGGCGCAAGCTCAACGCCCCCACGGGCGACGTCTACAGCTGGGACGCCAAGTCGACCTACATCCAGGAGCCGCCCTTCTTCGTCGACATGCCCCTCGAGGTGCCCACCATCCAGCCCATCTCGGGCGCGAAGGTGCTCGCCAAGGTCGGCGTCTCGACCACCACCGACCACATCAGCCCCGCGGGCGTCATCCCGGCCAACTCCCCGGCCGCCGACTACCTGCGCGAGAACGGCGTGGCCCGCAAGGACTGGAACAGCTTCGGCAGCCGCCGCGGCAACGACCGGGTCATGACCCGCGGCACCTTCGGCAACGTGCGGCTGAAGAACCAGCTGGCCCCGGGCACGGAGGGCGGCTTCACGACCTACCACGGTCCCGCCACCACCCCCGACGGCCCCTTCCCCTGGCTCACCTACGACAGCCCCCGCGACCCCCAGCCCGGTGAGGTCTGCTTCATCTACGACGCCGCGGTGAAGTACCAGAAGAACCAGATCCCCCTCGTCGTGCTGGCGGGTGGCGACTACGGCATGGGCTCGAGCCGCGACTGGGCCGCCAAGGGCACCTGGCTGCTGGGCGTGCGCTGCGTCATCGCCGAGAGCTACGAGCGCATCCACCGCTCGAACCTCATCGGCATGGGCGTGCTGCCGCTCCAGTTCAAGGCCGGCGAGACCGCCGACAGCCTGGGCCTCGACGGCACCGAGAGCTTCGACATCGCCGTCAACGACACCCTCGAGCCGCTCCAGGACATCGCCGTGACGGCGACCAAGGCCGACGGCAGCAAGCTCGTCTTCGCCTGCCAGGCCCGCGTCGACACCCCCGTCGAGGTCCAGTACCTCCGCAACGGCGGCATCCTCCACACGGTGCTGCGCCGCCTCGCCACGAGCTGAGCCGCGCGCCCAGCGGGCGGGGTCGGCTCTGTCTGATCCCGCCCCCTCCGGGGCCGGCCCTCTGCCCGTCGCCGGGTCGGGGGGCTGGCCTCTCTGTGTCTGGCGCAGATGCGCCACTGAAGTGCTCCATTGGGGTCATGCGCGGGAACAGTTTTTGTGCCGGCGGTGCCCGCTGGGGGGGGATGCGGAAAGGGAGCCTCGACGACGGTTCCCCAGCGCGCCGAGAATCTGTCGGGGTCGACCCGAGCCTCTGTCTGCCATTGTCGGCGCCAGCACTGGCTATGCTGGGGGGGAAGAAGGAGTCCCCCCCATGGACACGGTGCGCTCTTCCATGGCCGAACCGACGGGACAGGCCCCGCCGCGCTTCCTCATCCGGCGCGACCGCGACCTCGAGCCGGTGAGCCCCGCTGCGCTGCTCGAGGCCCTCGACCGGGGCCAGCTCACCCTCGACACCCCCGTTTGGGTCAGTGCCACCCGGCCGCCCCGGCCCCTGCGGGCCTTCCTGCGGGATCTCGTGTGGCTGGAGTGGCAGGAGGCCCAGGCGGCCCGGGCGCCCATCGAGCTCTTCGGGGCGCCGGTGGTCTCCCGGGCCTTCAGCCAGGCCTTCGCCCACGCGGCGGTGGGCATGGTGATCTCCGACCTGTCGGGCCGCATCCTCCACAGCAACGCGGCCTTCGCTGGGCTGCTGGGGGTGACCGTCGACGAGCTGGAGGGGGTGCTGGTCGGCGACATCTCGGTGGCCGACGACCTCGCCGCCGAGCGGGTCCAGGCCCAGAGCCTGCTCCAGGGCAAGGTGCGCAACTACCAGATCCTCAAGCGCTTCCGTGCCCAGGACGGCACGACCATCCCCTGCCTCGTGGCCATCTCGATGGTGCGGGGCGAGCTGGGGGCCCCGCGCTTCGTCGTGGCCACCGTGGTCGACTACCGCGACGAGCTCGCCCTCATCGAGCTGCGGGCCAAGGGCGCCGAGACCCAGGCCGTCCAGACCCTGGCCCGGGGCGTGGCCCACGACTTCAACAACACCCTCATGGTCATCCACGGGGCCGCCAGCAACCTCATGGACGACCCGGGCCTCACCGACCACGACAGCCTCGCCGCCATCACCCAGGCCACCCGCCTCGCCAGCGAGCTCACGGCGCGGCTGCGGGCCCTGTCGGCGGCGGGGGTCGGGGCCCTGGGCCCGGTCGATCTCGGGGCGGCGGTGCGCGCCCGGGAGGCCTTCCTGCGGGGGCTCGTCGGGACGGGCTGCCGGCTCGTGCTGCGGCTGCCGGCCGAGCCCGTGGTGGTCCAGGCCGACGAGGCCGCGGTCGACCAGCTGCTGCTCAACCTGGTCCACAACGCCGCGGCGGCCTGTGGTGCCGGCGGCGAGGTGCGGGTGCGGCTGGTGCCCCTGCCCGAGGGGGGGCTGCTCCAGGTCGAGGACGACGGCGAGGGCATGGCGCCGGAGGTGCGCCGCCGGGTGACCGAGCCCTACTTCACCCAGCGCCCGGGGGGCACGGGGCTCGGCATGGCCATCGTCGCCGCCACCCTCGCCCGGGTGGGGGGCACGATGGAGATCGACTCGGCGCCGGGCGAGGGCACCTGCTGCACCCTGTGGCTGCCGCCCGCCCGCTGAGCCGGGCCGGCGCTCAGGACGGGCAGACCGGGAAGATCCACAGGTCGGTGTTGTTCGACTCGTCGCACTCGTAGATGCTGCCGCTGCCGCTGCTGTCTTCGTCGGCCGTGACCTCGGGGGCCAGGCCGGCCATGTCGGCGGCGTCGACCTCGAAGACGACCGTGGGCGACGAGGTGCCGGCGGGCAGGGCGGCGGGCACGGTGGTCGTGGCGATGATGGGGCCGCCCGGGTCGGCCCGCAGGCTCACGCTGATGCCCGCAGGGGCCTCGATGTTGCCCGCGTTGAGCACCCGGGCCTGGACGAGCAGCTTGCCGTCGGCGCACTCGTCCTCGCAGACGTCGACGATCTCGCCCAGCAGGTCCCAGAACTCGCTCGGGGGCCGGCCCACGTCGCCGCTGCGGAAGCTGTTGTAGAGGGCGAAGTTGTTGCCCGTGGGGTTGGCGACCGTGCCGTCGTTCTCGATGTTGGTGATGTGGTAGCCGTGGTTGCTCCACCACTTGCGGCCCGGGGGCCAGGAGCGGTCGGCGTCGCCGTAGACGGTGAGCGAGCCGATGGAGCCGTCGCCGTTGCAGTGTCCGAGCACGATCTCGACCTGGTCGTCGTTGTCGACGTCGGCCACGATGGGGGTCTCGAGGATGGTGTAGCTGGCGTGGCCGGCCGAGCTGAACTTCACCGAGCCGTCGCGGCCGTTGAAGAAGCGCACCTGCGTCTCATCGGCGTAGAGAACCTCGGGGTAGCCGTCCATCTCGAAGTCGAAGAGGGTCGGACCGGCGGCGCCGCTGCTGTCGCTGATGGAGGCGGTCCACATGGTCGTGCCGCCCCACTCCATGGCGATGAGCTGGTTCTGGGCGGCAAAGACGATCTCGGGGGTGCCGTCGCCGTCGAGGTCGTCGATGGCCGGGGCGCCCAGGTTGCCGGAGTAGGTGAGGGGGCCCCAGACCTCGGTGCCGTCGGTCTCCATGCCCGTGACGTAGATGCCGCTGGTCTTGACGATCTCGCCCTCGCCGTCGAGGTCGAAGTCGGCGATGGCCACGAGGCCGTCGAGGCCGCTGCGCCAGAGCACGGTGCCGTTGGCGTCGTAGGCGGCGCTGCCCGTGACCACCTCGACCTGGCCGTCGCCGTCGAGGTCGACCGCCGCCGAGATGGCGCCGTAGCTGCCGCCGGAGGGGGTGCCGCCGTAGGGGGCCGCGCCCTTGCCCGCCGTGCCGATGGCGCGGATGGTGCCGTCGCGGCCGTTGAGGATGGCGCTGCCGGCGATGACCTCGGCGTTGCCGTCGCCGTCGAGGTCGCTGATGCTCGGGTAGGTGTAGCCGTAGATGTCGAGGGCCGAGGACAGGCCGCTGCGGCACCAGTGCTGGCTGCCGGTGTTGCCGTCGAGGGCGCAGACCGTGCTGTCGCTGGCCGTGATGACGTCGGGCCAGCCGTCGCCGCTCACGTCGCCGAGGGCGAAGCCGCCGTCCTGGCCGTAGGTGCCCATGGCCTGCCAGGCCACGCCCGAGCCGTCGCCCCAGATCGCGTGCACGGCGCCGTACTGGTAGAGCACGATGACGGGCATGTCGTCGCCGTCGAGGTCGCCGTCGCGGTCGCTGTCGACGAGCACCCCGGCGGCCGGCGGCCCACAGAAGCTCGAGTTGCCGTAGCTCCACTCGGTGACGGGGGTGAAGGTGCCCACCGACTCGTCCACCTCGCAGGCCGGGTTCGGCTCGATGCCGAGGGGATCGGGCTCGGAGAAGTCTTCGCAGATGGTCGGGTCGTCGGGGACCGTGGTCTCGTCGTCGTCGGCGCTCGGGCCCGTGTCGTTGGCCCCCGCCTCGGGCTCCTTGTCGGGCTCGAGGTTGTAGTCGCTGCAGCCGGCGGCGAGGATCAGCAAGGTCAGGGCGCGGGACGGCATCAAGGGCTCCAGAGGCAGGCAGTGCAGGCTATCGCCGGCGCTCGCATCCCGCGACTGCAGCCCGGCGACACCGGGCCCCTGGGGAGGCCGTCGCCCCGGCTCAGCCCGCCGGCGTCGGCTTGGGGCGCGAGAAGACCCAGCTCTTGTCGGTGCTCAGCTCGTCCCGGAAGCGGTAGCCGCCCGTGTCGAAGCCCTGGAGCGCCGCGGGATCGGTGGCGCGCCGCTCGATGGCCCAGCGCACCATCGCCCCCCGCGCCCACTTGGCGTAGAAGCTGATGATGCGCAGCTTGCCGTCGGGCATCTCTTCCTTGAAGACCGGGGTGATGACCGGGGCCTTGAGGGCGCGGGCCTTGACCACCCGGCCGTACTCCTTGCTGGCGAGATCGACGACCACGGGGGCCTCGTCGCCGACGGCCTTGAGGCGCTGGTTGATGACCTTGCTGACCTTGTCGCCCCAGAAGTCGTAGAGGCTCTCGCCCCGGCGGGTCTGGAGGCGGGTGCCCATCTCGAGCCGGTAGGGCTGGATGAGGTCGAGGGGCCGCAGCACGCCGTAGAGGCCGCTGAGGATGGCGACCCGGTCCTGGGCCCAGGCGAGGTCGTCCGGGCCGAGGCTGCGGGCGTCGAGGCCGCGGTAGACGTCGCCGTTGAAGGCGAGGGCGGCGGGGCGGTCAGCGTCCGGATCCGGAGCGGCGCGCATCTGCTGGAAGCGGCCGTGGTTGAGCTGGGCGAGCTCGTCGCTGATCGACATGAGGCTCTGGAGCTCGGCGACGCTGAGCCGCTTGCTGCGCCGCATGAGCACCCCGAAGTCGGTCTCGAGCACCGGCGCGGTCGTGGGCAGTGCGGCGGCCGGGGGGGACCAGTCGAGGGACTTGGCGGGCGACAGCAGGAAGATCACGGGGCCTCCGGGGGGACAGGGAGCTAACGCCTGGCGGGCGGGGGTCCAGGCGTGGCGCGGCTGTCACCTGGACGACACGGCCCGTCTGCCAAGATGGCCCCAGCCGAGGAGGCTCCGATGCCTGCCCCCGTCCGCGCCGCCATCCACATCATGAGCTGCGATGCCGCCCAGCCCCTGGCTGCCGCGGTGGCCAAGCGGCTCGGGGTGCGCCTCGTCCACGGCCGCGAGCGCTGGTTCGCCTGTGGCGAGGGCAAGTATGTCATCAACGAGAACGTGCGCGGCAGCGATCTCTACGTGTTCCAGTCGCCCATTGCCCCCGGCGGCGAGCGCTCGGTCTACGACCGCTTCGTGATGCTGCTCCACGCCGTCGAGGCCGCCGCCCTCTCGGACGCCGAGTGGGTCACGGCGGTGGTGCCCTACTACCCGGGCGCCCGCCAAGACAAGCGCAAGAACCGGGTGCGGGAGGGCATCCACGCCGGGCTCTTCGCCCGCATGCTGCAGGAGGCCGGGGCCCACCGGGTCATCGCCGTCGACATCCACAACGAGGCCATCGCCGGCATGTTCGACCCGGGTCGCTGCCGCCTCGAGAACGTCCAGCTCAGCCACCGCCTCGCCCGCTTCCTGCGCAACCGGAAGCTCTGCGGCGATGTTGTGGTCTCGCCGGACGTCGGCGGCATGGAGCGCGCCCGCCACTACGCCGCCGAGCTGTCGCTGGGCCTCGCGGGGCTGTCGAAGGAGCGGGACTACTCGACGGTCAACCGGGTGCTGCGCTCGACCCTGATCGGCGATGTCCAGGGCAAGGACGTGCTGTTGGTGGACGACATCGTCGACACGGCCGGCAGCGTCTGCGCGGCGGTCCAGACCCTCAAGGAGGGCGGCGCCGGCGACATCACGGTGGCCTGCTCCCACCCCATCCTCTCGGGCCCGGCCTGGGCGCGGCTCCAGGCGGTCGCCGATCAGGCCGAGGCCGAGGGCTGGCGCTTCACCCTGGTCGGCTCGAACTCGGTGGTGCACGCCGCGGCGCCGCCATGGTTCGTGCCCTTCTACATCAGCGGGCTGCTCGCCGAGGTCATCGGCCACATCAACGGCCGGGGCAGCGTCACGGGGGTCATCCACGCCGACGGCGACGACGTGGACGGCGACCTCGACCCGGCCTGAGCGCACATTCCGCAGCGGGCGCGGGCCTCAGGGGCCGGCCACCACGGTGAGCTGCGCGATCGCATCGTCGGCGACGGCGACCCGCACCCAGTCGCCCACGGCGAGGCCGTCGGGGGCGGCCGCGGCGGGGACGCTGTGGCGGCCGCCGAAGGGGTGGGCGAGGTCGCCGGCGGGGCGGCCCGGGGCCCAGGCGACGACCACGAAGCGGTCGGGCGGGAGGGGAGCGTCGGGGGCGAGCCGGGGGGCCGCGCCCAGGGCGTCGAGGGCGGCGAGGGCCCGGGCGCCGACCGGGTGGGGGCGGGGGCCCAGGGCCCGGAGGGCGAGGCTGTGCATCCAGGCGGCGTCGGCGGGATCGGCCCGGGCCGCGCGGGCGACCCGGCCGAGGCCCTCCCAGGCGGCGGCCAGGGCGTCGCGCCACCGGAGCTCGGCCTCGGGGCCGGCGCCGAGGCGGGTCGTGGCGACCCAGTGGGCGTGGGCGGCGCGGGGGTCGCCGGTCTTGAGCGCGGCCTCTGCGAGACCATTCTCGGCATGGAGGGCGTAGGGCAGGGCCCCGGGCAGGCGACCGGCCAGGGCCCGGGCCTCGGCGAAGGCGGCGGCGCCGTGGTCGCCGGGCGCGGGGCTGGCGTGGGCCGCGCGGCCGAGGGCGAGCAGGGTGAGCAGCAGCTCGCGGGGGGAGGAGAGGCGCCGGGAGATGGCGGCGCTGCGGCCGAGGTCGGCCTCGGCGGCGGCGGCATCGCCCGCACCGAGGGCGGCGAGGCCCCGGCCGTGGAGGTCGCGGGCCACGGCGGGGTGGACGGGGCCGTGGGCATCCTCGTCGACGGCCAGCGCCTGGTCGGCGAACCAGCGGGCCTCGTCGTGGCGGCCCTGGCGGTCGCGCAGCACACAGAGGCGGTGGAGGCTCGTGCCCAGAGCCTCGGGGGCGCCGGCCTCGCGGGCCCGGGCGGCGGCGGCGGCGAAGAGCTCGGCGGCCCGCTCGGCGGCCCCCTCGGCCATCGCGCGATCGGCGGCCTGCATCAGGGCGGCCCAGCGCTGGGCACTCTCGTGAGGAGGGACGGGAGGGGCGTCGGCCATCGGGGGGGCTCGGGGCGGGGGTCAGGGCGCGCCGGAGGACTGGCGGGCCCGGATGCGGCGCAGGGTGTCGAGGGCGGCGTCGAGCTCGGCCGGGGTGGCGGGCGAGCGGGCGGCGACCGTCGGCGCGCCGGTCTCGGTCAGCGCCGGGGGCGCCGTGGTCTCGGGGGTCTCGGTGGGCGCCGGGGTCGCGAGGGCGGCGAGGCGCAGGCGGGTGACCAGGGGGGAGGCCAGCAGGAGGTCGAGCAGGCCCGCGTGGAGCAGGGGCAGCAGGAGCACGGTGAGGGACGGGCCGAAGGCGGCGGGGTCGTCGAGGTTGCGGGTGATGTGGATGCCGTGCACGACGGTGAAGACGATGCCGACCACCCAGGTGCTGCGCCGCAGGGCCGCGGCGGCGGTGGCGGCCCGGACGAGGGTGGGGCGGTCGGCCCCGCGACGCCCGAGGGCCGCCCCCAGGGCGCCCAGATCGCGGCCCGCCGCGGCCGCTCCGCCGGCGAGGGCGCCGAGGGCCACCAGCGCCAGGCCCGCGGGGTCGAAGAAGGAGGGCAGGGGCGCGCCGAGGGCCATCGCCCCCGCCACCACGGCAACACAGCCCAGCACGCCCAGCCAGCGGGTGGGGTCGAGCACGCGCACTCCGGGTCAGAGCGCCACGGTAGCACAGCTTCCTGACCGAACCCGGGCGCTGCCGCGTCCCGCCGGCGGCCCCCACCCGGTAGAGTGGCGCGCCTGTTCTCGTCTCTGTGCTCTCGGTTCCCGGAATCCCCATGCGTCCCGCACTCCTGCCCTCGGTTGTCGCCCTCGCCCTGCTCGCGAGCTGCGGCGACAGCGAGCCCGCCGCCCCCGCCACGCCCGCCGCCGCGCCGGGCACCCCTGCCGCGGGCGCCGCCAGCGGTCCCTCGGCCGACGAGGCCCGGGCCTTCGCCAAGGCCGCCGACGCCGAGCTGCGCGAGCTGTGGGTGGCCCAGTCCAAGGCCGCCTGGGCCTACGAGACCGACATCACCGACGAGCACGAGGCGGCGCTGGTGGCCATCGACCAGAAGGTCATGGCCTGGCTCACCGAGAACATCCCTAAGGCCGCGAAGATGGCCAAGGCCGAGGGCCTCGAGCCCGACATCAAGCGCCAGCTCGAGCTGCTCACCCGCGCCACCAGCCTGCCGGCCCCCGCCGACGCCGACAAGCGCAAGCAGCTCGCCGAGATCAGCGCGAAGCTCAGCGGCATGTACGGCAAGGGCAAGCACTGCACGGGCGAGGGCGAGGCCCAGGTCTGCCGCGACCTGGGCGAGCTGTCGGCTGCCATGGCCGAGGCCGCGGGCCGCGCGGGCCCCGAGGACTGGGCGACCCAGCTCGACGCCTGGCAGGGCTGGCGCACCGTGTCGCCGCCGATGAAGCCCATGTACGAGAGCTTCGTGACCCTCGGCAACGAGGGCGCCAAGGCCGTCGGCTATGACGACGTCGGCGTGCTCTGGCGCTCGGGCTACGACATGAGCCCCGCGGCGGCTGAGGCCGAGACCGAGCGCCTCTGGAACCAGGTCAAGCCCCTCTACGAGCAGCTCCACTGCCACGTCCGGGCCGAGCTGGCCGAGCGCTACGGCGCCGACAAGGTCCCCGCCACGGGCCTCATCCCCGCCCACCTCACGGGCAACATGTGGGCCCAGTCCTGGGAGAACCTCTACCCGCTGCTCGAGCCCTACCCGGGCCAGCCCGACCTCGACGTGTCGAAGAAGCTGGCCGACTGGGACGCCAAGAAGATCGTGAAGACCGGCGAGGACTTCTTCACGAGCATGGGCATGGACCCCATGCCCGCGACCTTCTGGGAGCGCTCGATGTTCGAGAAGCCGACCGACAAGGAGGTCGTCTGCCACGCGAGCGCCTGGGATGTCGAGCTCAACGACGACCAGCGCATCAAGATGTGCATCAAGCCCACCCTCGACGACCTCGTCACCATCCACCACGAGCTGGGCCACAACTACTACAACCACTACTACACGAGCCTGCCGGTGCTGTTCCAGGCCGGGGCCCACGACGGCTTCCACGAGGGCATCGGCGACACCCTCGTGCTCTCGGTCACGCCGGCCTACCTCCAGCGCATCGGGCTGCTCGACGAGGTCAGCGAGAGCGAGGAGGCCCTGCTCAACAAGCAGATGCTCGACGCCCTGTCGAAGCTGGCCTTCCTGCCCTTCGGCCGCATGATCGACCAGTGGCGCTGGGACGTGTTCAGCGGCAAGGTCGCCCCGGCCCAGTGGAACGACCACTGGTGGGCGCTGCGGGCCCAATACCAGGGCATCGGCGCGCCGGTCGAGCGGGCCCCGGACGCCTTCGACCCGGGCGCGAAGTACCACATCCCCGCCAACACGCCCTACCTGCGCTACTTCTACGCCCACGTGCTCCAGTTCCAGTTCCACGACGCGCTCTGCACGGCCGCCGGCCACACGGGCCCCCTCCACACCTGCAGCATCTACGGCTCGAAGGCCGCGGGCGAGAAGCTCTCGGCCATGCTCGCCATGGGCGCCAGCAAGCCCTGGCCCGACGCCCTCGACGCCGTGGCCGGCACCCGCCAGATGGACGCGACGGCCATGATGACCTACTTCCAGCCGCTGATGACCTGGCTCCAGGAGCAGAACAAGGACCGCCAGTGCGGCTGGTCCACGGCGGGCTGACGATGTCGAGAACGCTCACCTGGTGAGTGTTCTCGTGGCTTGCGCTCAGGCTCCGGGCAGGCCCTCGAAGGGGTGCTGGCCCCGGCGCGCCCGCAGGGCCTGGAGGGCCCGGGCGATGGCCGGGCGCTGGGCGAGGCTGCGCAGGGCCCGGTCGCGGGCCGGCAGGTCGGTGAGCAGCAGCCCGAGCAGGATGGTGAGCAGCCCCTGGCCCGGCAGGAAGAGCAGGGCGATGCCCAGGGCGATGAGTCCGAAGCCCAGGGCGTTCTGGGCGATGGTGAGGCCCGGGTGGGCGGCGAGGCGCACGCCGAAGCCCTGGCCCTGGCGCGCGAACCAGCCCGCGGGCAGCCGCCCGACGAGCCAGGGCACCATCGCGACGCCGAGCACCGAGGCGACCACCGAGGCCGCGCTGATGCCCAGCCAGAGGCCCGCGCCCCCAGGCGGGGGGCCCGTGCCGAGCCAGGCGAGGGCGCCGTCCACCCTCAGTACCAGAGGGCCCGGGGCAGGGGCGCCGCCGCGTCGATGAGGGCCTGGAGCTCGCCCAGCGAGGGCAGGTCGAGCCGGGGCTGGAGGGCGTGGAGCCGGGCCCGCAGCAGCTCGGGGCGCTGGGCCGCGAGGCAGGGCGGGCCGTCGACGCCGGCGGCCACGAGGCGCGAGGCCATGGTCGGCGCCAGCTCGGGCATGCGCAGCAGACTGGCCACGGCCGCCCAGTGCAGCACCGTGTCGGAGCGGGTGTCGAGCTCGGAGGCGAGGGCCCGGCGGCCCTGGGCGCAGCGGGCCCGGGCGAGCAGGGCCGCCGGGGTGGTGATGCGGATGGCCTCGAGGCGGGTGCGCAGGCGGGTCTCGATCCAGGCGAGGTCGTCGCCCTCGGGGGGCGCGCTCTCGTCGTCGCCGGGCGCGCTCTCGTCGTCGCCGGGCGCGCTCTCGTCCTCGCCGGGCGCGCTCTCGTCGTCGCCCAGGGGGCTCTCGTCCTCGGACAGGGGGCTCTCGCCGTCGTCCGGTGCGGTCTCGTCCGTGTTCACAGTCCCTCCGCCGCCAAGCGGGCGGCTTCGTCTCGGTAGAAGGCCTTGTGGTCGAAGGGGGCCGTGGCCGTCGGGTCGTGGATGCCCACGCTGTCGATGTGGTCGGCGGGCACGACGCCCAGGAACTCGCCCCAGTGGGCGCTCTCGACCCCCACCAGGCCGTCGTTGTCGCCCTCGGCCCAGGTCATGACCCGGGTGGTGAGGGCGAAGAAGGCGTTGGTGATCTCGCCGTCGTTGTCGGCGAGGCAGCCCCAGTCGGTGCGGGTGCAGGTGCGGCCCGCCCAGCTCCAGTAGGGCAGCCCGGCGACATCGGGCACCTCTTCGTTGAAGGTGGCCATCTGGGCGCTGGAGAGGTCGCGGAGCTGGCCGGTGAGCTCGGCCTCGCCGAGGCCGAGGATGGTCGCCAGCAGCGAGGCGACGGCGTCGGTGGCCCAGGAGCCGAGGGCGGTGGCGTCGAGGGCGCCCGTCGCGATGTCGGCGACGGCCGTGCCGTGGTGGGGGGTGGCGACGGTGGTGACCGAGACGACCCGGTCCTCGCCCATGGCCCCCACGAGGTAGCGGGCGTCGAGGCCGCCCTGGCTGTGGCCGATGAGGTTGAAGCGGCGTCCGATGCCGTCGGCCTCGAGCTGGTCGAGGTGGGCGGACCACTGGGCGGCGCGGCTGGCGACCGTGTTGAAGGCGTCGACCCCCGGTGCGACGGCGAGCACCCCCAGGTCGTCGAGGTCGGCCTCGACCCCCACGAAGTAGTCGAAGACGCCGACCCAGGCGTCGTCTCCGGCCATGCCGTGCATGAGCACGATCGGGTGGCGGGTGAAGGGGCGGCAGTCGGCCGTGCAGGTCACCGAGAGCCCGTAGTCGTGGGCGGCGGCGTCGGGGTCTTCGGGGTCGAGGCGCACGAGCAGCTCGCCCGAGCGGGGGGGCACCACCGTGGCGTGCTCGCCGGCGGCGAGGGTGGTGTCGAGCAGCACGGTGCCGTCGAGGGCGGTCACCGTGACCCAGGCGGGGGTGTCGGCAGACCAGGCGTCGAGGCCCAGGGTGAGGGTCGAGCCGGCGGCCCCCGCCGTGGCGTGCAGCAGGCCGGCACAGCGGTCGCGAACGCCCGTGAGCGGGGCATCCTGGGCGAGGAAGGCCCCCTCGGGAGCCGCGAGGCGGCCGCCGTCCTCGGGGCGGCAGGGGGCCGGGCTGTCGTCGCCGGAGCCGTCGGAGCCGCCGTCGCCAGACCCGCCGTCCCCAGACCCGTCGTCGGTCGTGCCGTCGGCATCGGCGTCGGCATCGGCGTCGGTGGTCTCGGCCTCGAGGGCCGGCGTGGCCACCTTCGGGGCGGCCGTGGTGCTGCAGCCGGCGAGGAGCAGCCCCCAGACGGCGGCGCCCCGGCGGGCGGGCGAGAGGGGACGGCGGGCGCGGGCAGGGGAGCTGGACATGCCGGGATCTTCGCGCGATGGCGGGGACCGCGCAAGCCACAGCGGGCCCGGGGCACGGGGGGGATGGCGGGGGCTGCGGCACGGGGCCCCCACGCGCTACCTTGCGCGGCCGGCCACCCCCCGGTGCCCGGCTCCGGGAGCCCCCATGTCCGCCGATGCCGATCTCCGCCGCGCCCTCGCCCTGGCCCAGGGCGGCGACCTGGACGGGGCCGTCGCCCTGCTCGCGCCCCACGAGGCCCAGGGCAGCGCCCAGCTGCTCGGGCTGCTGGGCCAGCTGCGTCTCCAGCAGGGCGATCTCGACGGCGCCCTCGACGTGCTGGTGCCCGGGCTGACCCGGGCCGAGCGCGCGGGCGCCCACCGGGACGTGGTGCTGCTGGGGCTGGCGCTGACCCAGGTGCTCGTGGCGGCCCACCGGGGCCTCGAGGGGCTGCGGGTGCTCGTGAAGGCCCGCCAGGCCGCCGAGGCCCTCGGCAGCGCGCCGCTCCTGGGGGCCGTCGCCGAGCTGGCGACCGTGCTCGCCGGGCGGGTGCCCCAGGGGGCCGACGCCCTGTCGACCCGGGTCGGCGCCGCCCACTTCTCGGGGCTGCTGGGGCGGGCCGCGGGCGACCTCGGCCGCTGCCGCACCCAGCTGCTGCTCGCCTGGGCCTGGTCGGCCGAGGGGGTGGCCCCGGCGCTGCGGGCCGAGGTGGGCCTCGATCTGGTGCGCCGCCAGGTGGCCGACGGCGACCCGGCCTGGCGCCGCACCCACGCCGCCGCCCGGGCGGCGGCGGTCGACGCGGGCGACGCCGATCTCGTCCACCACCTCGATGCCCTCGCGCCGCCGGTCGACGCCGCGGCGCCCCTGCCCGCGGCGCCCCTGGAGCGGGCCCGGGCCCAGGCCGAGCGGGGCGCCCTCGAGGACGCCGTCGAGACCCTGCGCGGGGCCCTGCGCGCCGGGGGCCCCGACGAGCTCTCCCACCGCATGCTGCTGGCCGAGCTGCTCCAGAGCACCGACCCCGACGCCGCTGTGGCTGTGCTGGCCCCGGGCTGGTCGCGCATGGAGCGCGACGGCGACGGCCCCGCCACGGTGGCCCTGGGGCTGCCCATGGCCCGGGCCCTCGCTGCTGCGGGCCAGCACCAAGCGGCCGTGCGGGTGCTGCTGGTGGCCCGGCGCCGGACGGCCGAGGCCCCGGCGCTGCGCGACGAGGTGCTCGCGATGGGGGCCGAGCTCGGGCGCTGGCTGCCGCCCCTCGAGAGCCTGCCGCCGGACGACGCCGAGGCCCAGGCGGTCGTCGCGGCCACCGGTGCGCTGCTCGCGGCCCTGGCCGGTGCCGCCGACGCGGGCCCCCGGCTCGCCGCGGCCTGGCGCCTCGCCCCGGCGGCCGGCGAGCGGGCCATCGCCCAGATCGGCCTCGACATGGCCACCCTCGGCCGCAGCCTGGGCCTGCCGGACTGGGCGGCGGCCCGCGACCGGGCCCGGGTGGCCGCCGAGCGCACGGGCGACACCCCGCTGCTGATGCTGCTCGAGGCCCTGTAGCGGGCGCTCAGGCGCCGAGAACGCCCTCGAGGTGGTAGAAGGCGGCGACCACCAGTGCGTGCTGGATGGCGCCCTCGGCCACCATGCGCCGCAGCGCGGCCCGGGGCACCGTGCGCACGGCCAGCTCTTCGTTCGGGTCGGGCCGGGGCGGGCCCTGGCGCGCGGCGCCCGTCACGAGCAGGGTGCCGCAGCGGTTGGCGAGGAAGGCCGGGTTGGGCTCGACCACGCCGATGAGGCGGGCCGTGCCGCCGCCGTAGCCCGTCTCTTCGCGCAGCTCGCGCAGCCCGGCCGTGCGCATGTCCTCGCCCGGGTCGACCATGCCGCCCGGGATCTCGAGGGTGAGGGCCTCGGTGCCGTGGCGGTACTGCTCGACCAGCACCACCTCGTCGGCGTCGGTGAGCGCGATCACGTTGACCCAGTCCGGGGCCTCGAGGCGCACGAAGTCGCCGGTGTGGTCGGGGCGCAGCTGGGAGCGGGCGGCCACGCTGCTGGCGCGGAAGATCCGCGTGTCGAGCAGCGTGCGGCGCCCCTCGACCGTCCAGGGCAGCACGGGCCCGCCCACGGCCTCAGAGCCCGTCGTTGCTGGAGGCCTTGCCCATCAGCTCGGCGATGCCGAGGGTGCCGGCGGACTTCGTGCCCGGGTAGACGTCGACCACCTTGATCTCGACGTCGTTCCACGTGCCCGTGTAGCCGACGCTGGCGGGCACCATCAGCTTGTGGGGGCCGGCGGTGTCGGGCAGCTCGACCTTCTGGGTGCGGCCGAAGGTCGTGATCTCGATGGTCTTCGGCCGGTCGTGGCTCTTCGGACCGGGCACGAGATCGACGCTCGAGAGCATGAAGCCCGGGGCGCCGAGGGTGATGCTGGCGTCGGCCGAGGGGGCCGTCCAGATCGACTTGGTGTTGCCGTCGAGCATCGACTCGGGGGGGCTGTCCATGTTCGAGGTGGACTTCACCGTCATCGTGCCGGCCTCGAACTCGGCGAGCACCACCACCGCCTCGCTCACAGCGAGGTTGGGGTAGTCGTTGCCGTCGTAGAGCTCGACGACCGTGAGCTTGACCTTGCCGCCGAAGGTGCCCGTGGCGTTGATGTCTTCCAGATCGACGATCTGGAACTCCATCTTGTCTTCGAACTCGACCTCGACAGGGCCGCCGGCCGGCACGAGCTCGTTGGTGTCGGTGTAGACCATGGCCTCGACCGAGAGCTTCTTGATCCGGGGGTGGTCCTTGAAGGTCTCTTCGTCGCGGGCCCAGCCGGGCATCAG
Organism: Myxococcota bacterium; assembly: GCA_964226865.1. GTDB lineage: Bacteria > Myxococcota_A > UBA796 > UBA796 > UBA2385 > CAXQUZ01. The sequence goes on from CAXQUZ010000236.1 coordinate 15,812, forward strand.
GCCGATCTTGTCGACGGCGATGCGGGGCACGTCGATGATCATGTACTCGCCGATGTTCTTGCTGTCGCCGGGCAGCTGCCAGCAGGTCTCCATCTTGCCGTCGAGGGCCGCCTGGGCGTTCCAGTAGTTGGCGCCCCGGCGGGTCTCCTTGCGGAAGCTGGAGGCCGTGGCACCCGCGAAGGCGGGGCCGGCGACGAAGAGGCCGAGGGCGGCGAGCAGCCCCCGGTGGGCGAGGGCAGGGCGCAGGCGGTGGGTCACCGGTGTCTCCGGGCTCGGGGCAGGGCAGGCCCTCGGTGCGCCGGGCCTGCGAGGCAGGGGGCGGTTGTACCACGGGCAGGGCGTCCGGGCGGACCGGGGGCCGCGGCTCGGACCCCCCACCCCGGGGCTACATGCCGACGACGCGCAGGTCGAGGTCCTGGGTCGAGCTGGTGGCGCCGCTGTCGTAGGCGCCGCTGTCGCTGCCGGCGGAGGAGACGGGCTCGCCGCTCTCGTTGACGTTGCCGTCGAGGTCGGTGTCGGCGTAGGCCCAGAGGTAGACCGTCTGGCCGGCGGGCACGACGAGGTTGTAGGAGAGGCTGGCGTTGCCGTTGATGTCGGCCGTCCAGTCGAAGCTGTCGACGTCGTAGGCATCGGTGGCGAGGGTGCTGGCGCTCACCCCCGTGCTCGGCCGGTACTTGAGGGCCGTGACGTAGACGGCGCTGCCGGCGGGCAGGCCGTCGATGCGGCCAGAGTCGTAGGTGACCGTGCCCGAGACGTTGACGAAGGGCACGACCGAGACGCCGTTGGTCTCGGGCTCGCCGTCGGCGCCGAGGATCGGGATCTGGATCTCGTAGCCGTTGAGGTCGGAGGTGCCGACGACGACGGGGTTGCCGTTGACGTCGGGCGAGATGACGTAGGCGCCGGAGAGGTCGGCCGGGTCGATGAGCTGGTTGCCGTTCGAGTCGATGGCGCCCACCAGCTCGACGTTGCCCTCGTTGGCGCAGACCGGGATGTCGTAGCTGGCGCTGCCGCCGCCGCCCGAGACCGCGCCCACGTCGAACCAGTCCCAGGCCACGGGGCCCGTGCCGTCGAGGTTCATCAGCATGGCGAGGCCCTCGCCCTCGAAGTCGGGTGTGACCGTGACCGGGCCGTTGACGCTGAGCTCGGTGCAGCCGCCGCCGCCGGAGCCACCGGAGCCGCCGCCGCCGTTGAGGTAGTCGGAGACGTCGACCAGCACGGTGATCTCGACACCCGTGGCGAGACCGCCGTCGACGATCTCGACGTCGGCATTCCAGGCGCCGATGGGCTCGTCGCTCTCCATGATGCGGTTGCCGTTCTCGTCGAGCATCGCGTAGACCTTGACGGGGCCCTCGGCGGGCATCGAGACCGACAGGCTGAAGCTGTTGGCGGCCTGGGTGGGGGACCAGACCGTGGTCGTGCCGGCGTAGTCTTCGCGGCCGCTGCCGTCGTCTTCGTAGGCGGCGACGAAGATGGGGCCGAAGGGGAAGTCGGAGGCGAAGTCGGCCCAGGCCACGGCCTCGCGGTCGCCGTCGACGACCTGGTAGAGCTCGACGGTGACCGTGCCCTCGACGGTGGCGGTGATGGGATCCGGCTCGGTGCCGTCGTCGCCGTCGTCGGCGCCCTCGTCGCCGCCGTCCGTGCCGTCGGCGCCGTCGCCGCCGTCCGTGCCGTCCGTGCCGTCCGTGCCGTCGCTGCCGTCGGTGCCCGTGCTGGTGCCGGTGTCGACATCGCCCGAGCCGCCGTCGTCCTTGTCGCCGCAGGCAGAGAGGGCGAGGCTCGCCGAGGCGAGGAGGAGCAAGCGAGAGCTGAGGGTCATGGGGATTCTCCGGTGCGACGCACGTGCGCATCGTACCGCGAGACAATCGCTCACACAACGGCGAGATTAGCCTGGAGATCGGGGATGTGGGCCCCCCCTGGCCGGTGGGGGCGGCGGGCGGCCGCTGGGGGCCTGGTCGCAGCGCTGGCGGCCCGTGCGGAAGGGGCCCTGGCCCTCGGTGCAGAGGGCGGATTCGGGGCCTTCCAAGTCGTCACAGGAGAAGCGGCGCCCGCACCAGGCGAGCTCGCCCAGGTGGAAGGCCGTCCACCGGGCGGTCGGCGCCGGCAGGCCCCGGGCCGTGGCGAGCAGCGCGAGAACCTCGGGGGAAGCCGGACGATCCCGCGACCAGCGCTGGAGGGCGTGGTGCACGCAGTGGCCGACCAGGGGGCCCGTGTGGGCGGCACAGGCGGCGAGCTGGGCGTCGACCGTGCCGGTGGCCCGGTGGTCGAGCACGTCGAGGGCACAGGCCGGGGCCTCCGCACAGGCCGCCAGCAGGGCCGCGGTCGGGGGGCCGTCCGGGCGCAGGCGGGGCGCGACCCAGGCCGCCCGACAGGCCGCCTCGTGGCGTCCGGCGCCGCGGCACCAGGCCTCGACCTCGGGGGCCGCGCCGGCCGCCGCCACCCGGCACCAGCCCGCCACCTCGGGGTGGGCGGCGTAGCGGTCGCAGGGGCCGTCCGCCGGCCCGGGGGCTCCGGCGCAGCCGGCGAGGGCCCAGGCGAGCAGGGCCCGGGGGCTCAGCCCTCCACCGTCGTCAGCAACAGGTCGATGCCGCCGAAGCCGCTCGTGCCCGTGGGCACCTTGCCGTTGCCGTCGCTGCCGCCCGAGGCCACGGGCTCGCCAGACTGGTTCACCATGCCGTCGGCGTTGGTGTCGGCGAAGGCCCACAGGTAGACGAAGGTGTCGCTCGGCACGACCAGATCCCAGTCGAGGGCCGTCGCCGTGCTCAGCTCGGACCACTCGAAGCTCTGGATGTCGTAGGCGATGTCGGCCTGGGTCGGGTCGAAGCCCGTGTTGGGCCGGTACTTGAGCGCCACGACGTGGACCGTCGAGCCCGTGGGCAGGCTCGAGAGCTGGCCATCGCGGAGCGAGACCGTGCCGCGCAGGGTCACGAAGGGGATGATGTCGACGCCGGGGCGGTCGCCGAGGGGCATCCACACCGGGTAGTTGTTCATGTCGCTGTTGCCGACGAAGACCGGGTTGCTGTTGGTCTGGCCGTCGGCGCTGTAGACGCCCCAGCGGTCGCCCGGGTCGAAGACGCCGTTGAGGTTGGCGTCCCAGCACGAGATGAGCTGCATCTCGCCGTAGTCGGCGCAGACCTCGAGGGTGTAGTCGGTGGTGGCGCCGGCGCCCGAGCCGACCTCCGTGGCCTGGATGACGTGGAGCGGGCCGTTGCCCTCGGCGTCCATGAGCATCACGCTGATGTCGCCGCCCCAGTAGTCGGTGGTGACGAGGGCCTCGCCGGTGATCTGGACGGTCTCGCCCTCGCAGATGACCTCGTCGACGGCCTGGGCGAGGATGGTGAGGTCGACGCCCGTCTCGATGTGGCCGTCGGTGAAGTCGACCGCCGTGGGCCAGACCCCGCGGGGGTCTTCCGAGCCGATGACGCCGTCGCCGAGCACGTCGATGGCGGCGTAGATGTAGACCTCGCCGTCCTCGAAGAGCTTGACCGGCAGCTCGTAGTCGGTCGTGCCCATGTCGGGGTTCTGGAGCACGCGGGTGCCGGCGTAGCGCCCGGCCTGGCCCGTGGCGGGGTCGAGGGAGTAGGCCGCGACGAAGATGGGACCGAAGGGCCAGCTGTCGAAGCCGTCTTCGCCCCAGGCGATGGGATAGCGCTCGCCGTCGGCGTCTTCGCCGAAGAGCTCGACCGTGACCGAGCCGGTCACCTGGCCCTCGACCGGGAAGTCCTCGTCGGGCGGGTAGACCCCGTCGTCGGTGCCGTCGTCCGTGCCCTCGGCGCCGCCGTCCGCACCGTCGGCCCCGCCGCCGGCGTCGTCCGTCTTCGCGTACTCGGGGGACGAGCAGCCCAGGGCCAGCAAGCACAGGATCGCAGCGCGCATGTTCACCTCGCGCGGAGTGTAGCGCAGGCAGCGGCGTCGGTGGAAGACCGGTCCTGCCCCCCCGCGCGGACGGGGGGGGGGCGGCTCAGTCGCGGCTGACGATCACGAACTCGACGCGCCGGTTGCGGGCCCGGCCCTCGGCGCTGTCGTTGGGCGCGATGGGGTACATCTCGCCGAAGCCGCGGGCGTCGAGCCGGCCCGCCTCGACCCCCTTGTCGATGAGGTAGCGGCGCACGGCCTTGGCCCGGGCGTCGCTCAGCCGCAGGTTCGTGGACTCGGCGCCCTGGCTGTCGGTGTGGCCCTCGACCCGCACCCGCTTGATCTCGGGGTGGGCGACCAGCACGGCGGCGATCTCGTCGAGCAGGCTGTTGCTGCGGGACTGGATCGAGTCGCGGCCGCTGTCGAAGTAGATGGCCTCGGTGATCTCGATGGCCGTGTCTTGGACCTTGACCCGGCTGCCGTCGTCCGGGCAGCCGTCCTCGTCGTCCTGGCCGTTGAAGATCTCCTTCTCGTTGGGGCACTTGTCTTCGCGGTCGGGAATCCCGTCGCCGTCGTTGTCGAGGTCGGGGCAGCCGTCTTCGTCCTGCCAGCCGTCGCGGTCTTCGGCGTCCATGGGGCAGCGGTCGACGTCGTCGTCGTAGCCGTCGCCGTCCTTGTCGCCCTTGTCTTCGTCGGGGCAGCCGTCGTCGTCCATGTTGTCGTTGAAGGACTCGGGCGCGAGCGGGCAGCGGTCGGCCACGTCGGGGATGCCGTCGCCGTCGTTGTCGGGCTCGGGGCAGCCGTCGCTGTCTTGGTAGCCGTCGTCGTCTTCGGCGTCGAGCGGGCAATTGTCGTCGCCGTCGAGGATGCCGTCGAGGTCGTTGTCGGGCTCGGGGCAGCCGTCCTCGTCCTGGAAGGCGTCGAAGTCTTCGGGGTCTTCGATGCAGCGGTCGCGGGCGTCGGTGAGGCCGTCGCGGTCGAGGTCGCGGTAGGCCGGGTCGAAGCTCGGGCTCACCGTGATGCCGAAGATGGCGCGCCAGTCGGGCGAGCCGACGCCGCCGGCGAGGCCGAGGCCGCCGCCGAGGTTGACGGCCACCGCCTCGGTCGGCAGCAGCCGCAGGCCGAGCCGGGTCTCGAGCGAGCTGGTCGCACCGTTGCCGCCGGCAGAGGAGCCCGCGAGCTCGGCCACCAGCTCGAGGGGATCGGCCGGGTGGACGGCGCCGGCGACGCCGTACTCGAGGGCGTTGCCGATGCGGACGTCGTGGAGCCGGTCGGCCTGGCGGATGCGGTAGGCGCTGTGGAAGGCGGCGCGCACCGTGTGCTGGCGGCGCAGCACGTCGCCGTTGGCGTACTCGAGGGTCAGCGAGGGCACGAAGGAGACGGCCCCCTCGCCCATCAGCGCCTCGCCCTTGCCCGTGGGCACCTCGATCGGGATGCCGATGCCGACGCCGATGGGGAGCTCTTCGCCGGCCCGCAGGGGCGAGAAGCGGGGCTGGATGACGATGTCGCCCATGCCGGCCTTGTCGAGGGCCGTGAGCTGGCCGCTGGCGAGGCCGTTGGGGTCGACGCCGTCCTGGAACATGACGACGGGCACGCCCACCGAGAGGCTGGCCCAGTTGAAGGCGCCGAAGCCGAGCTGGATGTCGCCGCGCAGCCGGGAGTCGACCAGGGCGTCGCCGTCTTCGCCCGCGGCGCCGGCCACGACGGGCACCCGCTCGCCGTTGCGGGTCAGGACGAGGGGGTCGTTCTCGAAGCCGGCCCAGAAGCCCAGGTTGAGCTGGAGGTGGCCCAGGGTCGTGGCCGAGGGCAGGCCGAGGTAGCCGTGGGCATCGAGGTGGGGACGGAGCTGGGCGAAGTCGACAGAGCCGTCGGTGGCCGTGTCTTGGGCCGCCGCCTCGCCGACCAGGGGGCCGGCGGCGAGGAGGGTGAGCATCAGCAGGGACATCAGTTGCGCTCCTCGCGCCGGCGGGCGAGCAGCACGCCCAGTGCCGCCAGCCAGGCCAGGCCGGCCGAGCCAGAGGTGGCGGCCACGCCGCAGATGCCGCCGCCGCCGAGGCTGCCGAGGGCCGCGCTCATCGTGCAGCCATCGTCGGCCAGCCCGTTGCAGTCGTTGTCGATGCCGTCGCCGCAGACCTCGGTGGCGCCGGGGAAGACCTCGACGGCCAGGGCGTCGTCCTCGGGCAGGGCGTCGCGGCAGTCGCCCTCGAGCACCGTGACGCCGTCGCCGTCCAGGTCGAGGTAGGGGCCGTCGACCACGCCGTCGCAGTCGTTGTCTTCGTTGTCGGGGATGCCGCCCTCGCGGGGGTCGCCCTCGTCGCCGCCCGGGAAGACCTGGGCGTTGCGGTCGTCGCAGTCTTCTTCGACCGGGTCGCCGTTGTCGTCGGTCTGGGTGAAGCCGGGGGCGGGGGCGCCGGCGCAGTCGCCCCCGGGGAAGCCGTCGCCGTCGACGTCGCAGGCGTCGTAGCCGTCGCCGCTCTGGTCGATGCCGTCGTAGGCGATCTCCTCGGCGCAGGGGTAGCGGCTGGGGTCTTCGCCGGCGGGCTCGTCGTCGTCGTGGTCGTAGGAGAGGGCGCAGGCCCCCTCGGCGAAGAGGTCGTGGGTGGTGGCGTCGAGCACGAAGCGGGGCGGGTCGGCGCTGTCGCCCACCGTGCCCGTGGTCGCGAAGACGCTGCAGTCGACCTCGTCGTCGGGGTTGCAGTCCTCGACGCCGCCCGTCCAGCAGAGGGTCCAGCCGTCGCCGTCGCCGTCGAAGTCGTCGATGCAGCCGTTGCAGTCGTTGTCGATGCCGTCGTCGGCCTCGAGCACCCCGGGGTTGAGGTCGGCGTCGCCGTCGTCGCAGTCGCCTTCGGTCTCGGTGAAGCCGTCGTCGTCGTCGTCGATCTCGCCGTCGTCCCGCCGCCCGTCGCAATTGCGGTCGTCGCCGCTGACGCCGTAGGGGGCCGCCGCGCCGTCGATGAGATCCGGGTGGACATCGGGGTCTTCGTCGTCGCAGTCGCCCTCGGCGAGGGTGTAGCCGTCGCCGTCGACGTCGTCGGAGGGCTCGCCGCAGTAGTCGTTCTCGGCGCCCGGGGTCGCGTAGATGCTGCCGGCGAACTGCTGGCTGTTGCACCAGTTGTGGGCGAGGTCGTTGGCCCACTCGCTGTTCTCGGCGTAGGGGCCGAGCTGGTAGGAGCTGGTCGACTCGGTGACCGCCCAGCCGTCGGCCGAGGTCCAGACGAGGCGGTCGATGACCGTCGTGCCGACCATCAGCCGGATCTCGTCGCCGGTGTGGACCAGCTCCATGCCGCTGTCGCCGTGGTCGTAGACGTAGTCGACCGTGACGCCGCCGTTCAGGGCCGTGTCGGCGCTGACGCCGAGCACCAGGTAGTCGCCGGGCCCGATGAGGGTCTCGCCGGTGATCTGGAAGCCCTCCTCGCCCTCTTCGCCGCGGACGAGGAGGTTGTCGAGATCGAGCTCTTCGCTGGTGGTGTTCCGCACCTCGAACCACTCGCCGTAGTACGGCGGGATGTCGGCGGGCTGGGCCATGAATTCGGTGATGACCAGCTCGCCCTGGGCGGCGGGCGCGCGGGCGGCGAGGGCGGGCTGTGCCCACAGGGCCAGCAGCAGTGCTGCGCTTGCCATCGAGACTCTCCACGTGGAGCATGCCGGCGGAGGGTAGCACGCGGGCCCCGCGCGCGGCGCTGTCCCCGGAGGCACCGCGATGACGCCCACCCTGTCGGTTCTGCTCTGGTCGCCCGCCCTGGCCCCCCTCGCCTGTGCGGCGCCGCCCGCCCCGGCGGTGCCCCCCGCGATCTGTGGAGATCGGCCCGGCTGTGGGGTGGCCGAGGTGCACGAGGCCGGGACCGACCCGGACGGGGCGCCGCTGCGGGTGGTCGAGGTGACCCTGCCCCACGGGGCGCCCGGGCCCGAGGGGCGGCCGCTGCCCTGTGCGCCCCGGGAGCTGTGGCTGGTGCGGGGCACGATGCCGCCGCTGCGCCTCGAGCTGTTGTGCAACGACGGCTACGGCGCCTCGGGGGTGGGCGAGGACAGCGTCTCGGTGGGGCCGAACCGGCTGGTGCACGGGCGCTACGGGGGCTCGGCCTGGCGCTGGGACGAGACCCGCAGCTGGCAGCTCGCGCCGCTCTCGCTGGTGGCGACGGCCCAGTCTTCGTTTCATGCCACGGCCAGCGACCACAAGAGCGAGACGAGCATGGACCGGCGCAGCGGCCGCTGGACCACCCGGTGGACGGGGCCGGCCTGTGCCCACCCCTCGGGCGCCTTCGACCACATTCCCGACAGCGGGGCGGCGGTGGTGCCGGCGACCACGGCCCTCGGCAGCTGTGCGGCCCAGGCCGACGCGGCGGGCGGCCGGGGCTACGTCGTGCACGGGGCCCCCGGGGCGGCGGAGGACGCGGCCCTCTGGGTGACCGCATCGGGCGGGAACACCCTGACGGTCGACGTGGTGGACGATATCTTCGTGCCGCTGGACCCCGGGGCGAGCTGGCTGCATGCCGACCACCTCGAGCTCTGGCTGGCGCCGGAGCGGCCCGACGGCAGCATGGACTGGGACTGCCCCGCCGTGGGCGCCTCCCAGTGGGCCGTGCTCCTCGACGGCACGGTGGTGGCGGCCCGGGAGGGCAGCGGGCTGGCGGCCCCCACGGCCCGGGCGGTCGACGGCGGCCCCCCCGGGCGCCAGCGGCTCGTGATCACCCTGCCCCCCGGGGCGGAGGGGGTGACCGTGGTCCACTCCGACAGCGACGACGGCCAGCGCCAGGAGCGGCTCATCGCCACGAGTGCGCTGCGCTTCGGCGACGGCCGCAGCCTGGGCCAGCGCGGCCCGCTCACCGACGCCACCTGCCAGAGCATCAGCGGGGTCTGGACCCTCGTCGACCGGTGGTCGCCCGCGCCCTGAGCCCCCGGGCGGGGGGCCCGGGGCCCGGGGGCGCCGGGCCGGGGCAGCGCCGGCCGGGTCTTGTGCAGAATGGCCTCAGGTCGGGCGCTGTCGGGACCGAAGGAGGGCGGGACGAGGTGAGCCGTGGACTTTGACGACGCAGCCCTTCCGGTCATCCACCTGCGCATGCAGCCGCTGCTGGCCGTCCACCCCCAGGCCCGCGCCGACAAGTGGCGCGCGGCCCTGGACGAGGCCGGCTTTCTGGTGGAGATCGGCGAGACCAATGGCGAGGAGGATCCGCGCGAGTGGATCCGCGAGCTCCAGATCCAGCTCGACGAGCTCGCGGCCCTCGACCGCAAGCGCAGCGGGCTCCAGGGCGGCCTCGACGGGCTGCGCTGGGAGGACGTGCCCGTGGGCGCGTGGCTCTTCGCGCTCGTCGAGCCGGCCGTGGCCTTGGCGGTCGCCCGCCACACGGCGCTGCTCGACGAGCGGGGCCTCATCGCCACCATGCTGGTCTACGTGCTGCCGGCCATCCTCGTGGTGGGGCTGCTGCTCTTCGGCTTCCTGCGGGTCCAGGGGCGGCGCACGGGGCGGCTCGAAGAGCTCGTCGCGCTCAACCACGACCGGGTGAAGCTGCTCCACAGCCTGCGCCAGAACATCCAGCGCATCCTGCGCGACTCCTTCGTGGCGCGCCTCGGCGGCCAGGTGTTGCTGTGCACGGGCGATCTCGACTGGCTGCGGCGCCAGTCCCGCGCCGCCCGGCGCAAGGGGGCCGCGGCGCTGGCGGGCCGGCTCGACGCCGAGGCCGAGCGGGTCGAGGCGGCGATCAAGGCGGCGCTCTACGTGCCGCCCCGCAACTGGAGCCAGACCGGGCTGACCACCAACCGCGAGGCCTGGCAGCCCATGCTCGCCGGCGTCGGCCTCGCCGCCTGAGCGCCGGTCGCTCGGGCCCCGGCGCCCTCCCCGCCACGCAGAGTCCTGACCAGCGGGCGCGCGGCGCGGCGGCTACACCGTGGGCGCGCGGTCTCCCGGGCCGCGTGCTTGCCACGTGGGGAGTCGACATGCGCTGCACTGCGGGCCGCCGGGCCCATCCCTCGGGGCGCCTGCCCCTGCTGGCCCTGTGGGCCCTGGGCGCCTGTGCCCCCGGCGGCGGCGAGAAGGCCACCGGCGAGACCGGCGCGGGCGGCGAAGAGACGGGCAGCCCCACCCCGGCGGAGGCGGCCCCGGCGCTGCCCACCACCCCCACCGACCGCGGGCCCTACACGGTGGGCGTCACGACGATGTCCTTCACCGACGCGCGGGGCAAGGATCTGGTCGTCGAGGTCTGGTACCCGGGCGAGGCGGTCGAGGGCGACACCCCCGATCCCTACGAGCCCACGGTGCTCTCGGGCACGGCCTACCGGGGCCTCGTGCCCGACCTGCGCGGGGCGCCCTATCCGGTGCTGGCCTTTTCGCATGGCATGGCGGGAATCCGCTTCCAGTCGGTGTTCTTGACCGAACACCTCGCCAGCTGGGGCTACGTGGTGGTCTCGCCCGACCACCCCCGCAACACCTTCCTCGACATCGACCCCGACGCCACCATCGACGTCATCCTCGAGCGGCCCGACGACGTGCGCAACAGCGTCGACGAGTTCGCCCGGCGGGCGGGCGCCGACGACCCCGCCCTGGGCGGGCTGCTCGGCGGCGCCGACACGGTCGATGCCTACGTGGCCCTGGGCCACTCCTTCGGCGCCCTCACCACCCTCATCCTCGGGGGCGGCGCGGTCGACTTCGACGCGGTGCTGCGCTTCTGCGCGCGCAGCTCGACCTTCGCCTGCAGCTTCGTCGACGGCCTCGACGCCTCGATGGCCGAGGGCCACGGCATGGCCGACCCCCGCATCACGGGCATCGTGCCCTATGCCCCAGGGGTCTGGTACGCCTTCGGCGACAGCGGCGAGGGGCTGGCCGAGACCGTGCCGCCGCTGGTCTTCCTCTCGGATGCCGACGACGTGCTGCCCTACACGAGCGAGGGCCAGCCCACCTATGCGGCCCTGGCCGCCCCCAAGCTCGGCGCCACCTTCCACGGTGCCGGCCACTACGCCTACTCCGACATCTGCGAGCTGGTGCCCTTCCTCTTCGACGAGTGCACCGAGACGGGCTGGCTCGACATCGAGGTGGCCCACGAGAACACGCTGGCCCTGACCGTGGCCTGGCTCCAGCAGCACGTGCGCGGCGACGACAGCATGGCCGCCTGGCTCGACCCGACCCACTGGGACAGCGACCCCACCCTCACCCTCGACCGTGCGGAGGCCCGATGAGCCACCGGCCGCGCCCCCCGACCGCCCGCCCGCTCCTGCTCGCCCTGGCCCTGGCCGCGGGGGGGGCCTGCTCGGCGAAGCGCCCCGCCGACTCGGCCGGCGGTGGCACCGACGTCGGCGGCGGTGTGGGCACCGACGGCACCGACGGCACCGACGGCACCGATGGGTCGGACGGCTCCGACGGCACCGATGGCACCGATGGGTCGGACGGCACCGACGGCACCGATGGGTCGGACGGCACCGACGGCGGGGACGGGGCCCTCCCGGGCTGCTCCAGCGCCGCGGGCGACGCCTTCGAGCTCGTCGAGGCCAGCATCTCGGGCGACCGCCTCGCCACCGTGGTGGCCTACAGCGGGGGCTGTGCCGAGCACGACTTCACCCTCTGCTGGCCCGAGCCTGTGTTTCTCGAGAGCGACCCCGTCCAGGTCAACCTCGAGATCCTCCACGACGGCCACGGCGACGCCTGCGAGGCCTACCCGAGCGAGTCCCGCGACTTCGACCTGGCGCCCCTGGCCGCGGCCTGGCGGGCCGCCTACGGCGCGGGCAGCGGCGAGGTGACCCTCCACCTCCACGGCCAGACCCTGGCCTACCGCTTCTGAGCGCAGGGACGGGGGCGGCCCGCTTCGCGTTGTGCCCCCCGCCGACGGCGCGATACCCTGGGCCTCCGCAGCGTGGGCCCCGGTGGGGCGGGCGCTGCGCGGGAGCAGCCATGGCGATGACGCGAGCGATGCGCGGTGTGGGAATTCTCGGAAGCGGCGCGCTCGTGCTGATCGCGGTGGCCTGTGGGGCCGACCCGAAGGACCTCGAGGCGGCGGGCACCCCGGCGCTCGTGGGCGACAGCGGCACGACCGACGGCGGGGCGGGTGCCGACGGGGCCGACGCCGACGCCGACGCCGACGCCGACAGCGACACCGACGCGGATGCCGACGCCGACGCCGATGCCGATGCCGATGCCGATGCCGACGCCGATGCCGACGCGGACGCCGACGCCGACACCGACCCGGTCGAGCCGCCGCCCGAGGTGGTGCGCTTCGTGGCCCTGGGCGACGGCGGCGAGGGCAACGACAACCAGTACGCCGTCGCGGCCGCCATGGAGACCCTCTGTGCGGCCAAGACCGACGCCGACGGCGACGGCTGCGACTTCGCCCTCTACCTGGGCGACAACTTCTACGACGACGGCGTGGACGACGTCGACGACGACCAGTTCCAGACCAAGTTCGAGATGCCCTACGCGGGCCTCGACTTCCCCTTCATGGTCGCCCTGGGCAACCACGACTACGGCATCACGAGCCTCGAGATCTGGAAGGCCGACCCCCAGGTGGCCTACACCGACCACTCCGACAAGTGGACCCTGCCCGACAACTTCTACAGCTTCAGCGAAGACCACGCGCTGTTCCTGGGCCTCGACACCAACGCCGTGATGCTCGAGGGCCTCTGGGGCGACTCGGGCCAGTCGACCTGGCTGTCGGGCATCCTCGGCGTCGACACCAGCACCTGGCGCATCGCCTACGGCCACCACCCCTTCCTCTCGAACGGCGCCCACGGCAACGCGGGCAACTACGAGGGCGTGTCGTGGGCGCCCATCGTCAACGGCGAGGCCGTGCTCGACTTCATGGAGGGCAGCATCTGCGGCCAGGTCGACGTCTACCTCTGCGGCCACGACCACAACCGCCAGTGGCTGGGCAACACCTGCGGCACCGAGTTCATCGTCACGGGCGCGGCGGCCAAGACCACCGACTTCGAGCACCACGACGACAACCCCGTGCTCTTCGAGGACGACCAGACGCCGGGCTTCCTCTGGGTCGAGCTGCGCGACAACGTGCTGACGGGCGAGTTCTACGACAGCGACGGCACGATGCGCTTCTCCCACACCCTCACCAAGTAGGGGCGCCAGCCGGTCCCCGCGGGGCCGGCCGGGCGGGGCCCCCAGCGCTGGCGGGGCCCCCAGCGCTGGCGGGGCCTTCAGCGCTGGCGGGGACGGGCGCGGCGGCCGTAGACCGGGCGGCCGCGCAGGTGCATGCGGGGCACCAGCGAGAGCACGTGCTCGATGGCATCGGCGCGGATCTCGACGAAGGACGAGCGCTCGACGATGTCGATGGAGCCGATGTCGCGGGTGCCGAGGCCGGCCACGTTGGCGAGGGCGCCGACGATGTCGCCGGGGCTGATGCCCGCCATGCGGCCGAGGCTGAGCTGGATCTGGGCCCAGGGGATGCCGTCGGGGTGGCCGTTGCCCTGGGGGCGGGGGCCGCGGTCGGCGCGGGGGCCGGGCTGGTGCTCCAGCTCGAGCGACTCCTCTTCGGGGGCGGCGTCCTCGTGCAGCGCCTTGAGCGCCGCGGCGGCGATGTCGAGGGGATCGTGGTCGCGGGCCAGCTCGGCGACGAGGGTGCGGTAGTCCTCGAGCTCGCCGGCGCCGGCCACCTCGAGCACCCGGCTGCGCAGGCGGTCGAGCTGGACGGCCCGGAGCTCGTCGAGGGTCGGCACGGGCCGCAGGTGGACGGGACGGCCCGTGACCTGCTCGATGCGGCGCAGCACCCGGCGCTCGCGGCGCGAGATGAGGGTGATGGCCTTGCCCTCGCGGCCCGCGCGCCCGGTCCGGCCGATGCGGTGGGTGTAGGCCTCGGGGCTCGTGGGCAGCTCGTAGTTGAGCACGTGGGTGATGTGGGGCACGTCGATGCCGCGGGCCGCGACGTCGGTGGCCACGACGAGGTCGGCGCTGCGGGAGCGCAGCCGCGCCATCACGCGCTCGCGCTGGGACTGGGACATGCCGCCGTGGAGGGGCTCGGCCCGCAGCCCCCGCGAGACCAGCGACTCGACCAGCTCGTCCACGCCGAGGCGGGTGCGCCGGAAGATGAGCATGGCCTCGGGCTCCTCGAAGTCGAGGATGCGGGCGAGGGCCGCGTCGCGGTCGCCCGGGCGCACGACGTGGGCGACCTGCTCGACGGCGGGGCCCGTGGTGGCGGCGTCCTTCGAGGGGCGCAGCTCGACCCGGACCGGGTCGGTGAGGTGGGCGGCGGCGATCTCTTCGAGGCGCCGGGGCAGGGTCGCGCTGAACAGCGCGGTCTGGCGGCTCTTGGGAGCGCTCTCGAGCAGGGCCTCGATGTCTTCCTGGAAGCCCATGTCGAGCATCTCGTCGGCCTCGTCCAGCACGACCATGCGCAGGCCGCCGAGCTGGAGGGTGCCGCGCTCGAGGTGGTCGCGGGCGCGGCCCGGCGTGGCGACGACGACGTCGACGCCGCGGGACAGGGCGCGGAGCTGGGGGCCCATGGGGGCGCCGCCGTAGACCGGGAGCACCCGCACGCCGAGGTTCTTGCCGTAGCTGTGGAGGGCCCGGGCGACCTGGCGGGCCAGCTCGCGGGTCGGCACGACCACGAGGGCGGTGACGCTGCGGGCGCCGGGGGCCGTGGCCAGCTGGTGGAGAATGGGCAGCGAGAATGCCGCAGTCTTGCCCGTTCCCGTTGCCGCCAGCCCCAGGATGTCGCGCCCCTCGACCAGGGGCGGGATGGCCTCGGCCTGGATCGGAGTCGGGGCTTCGTAGCCCAGGGCGGAGACGGCCTCGACCAGCACGGAGTGCAGGGCGAGGTCGGCGAAGGTGGGCGTGTCGGTCGGGTGCGAAGTCATGAATGGCCGGGGCGCGAGGAACCCGGGGGCTTAGCGTGGTCCCGCCCCCGTGCGGGGCGCAGGCGCCCGAGTGTCACCCGAAGGCCCCGGTGGCCCGCCATCCGGGGCCCGCCGGTTGGGGCTTCAGGCCGGGGGCTCGCCGTCGCCGCGGCAGGCCCGGATGGCCGCCACCAGCTCGCCCACCCGAAAGGGCTTGCGGACGAAGCCGTTCATGCCGGCGGCCGCGCAGCGCTTGCGCTGCTCTTCCATGACGTCCGCCGAGAGCCCGACGACGGGGGTGGCGGCAGCCCGGGCCCCGGCGGCCCCCCGGCGCAGCAGCCGGGTCGCGCGGATGCCGTCCATCTCGGGCCTGTGGATGTCCATGAGCACGAGGTCGAAGGCCTCGAGCTCGAGGCGGCGCAGGGCCTCGCTGCCGTTGTCGGCGGTGATCGCCGTGCAGCCCAGGGCCTCGAGGTGGCGGAGGGCGACGAGGCGGTTGACCGGGTTGTCGTCCACGACGAGCACCCGGGTGCCCGGCGCGACGACCGCCGGCTGGGACGCGGCGGCGTCGGGCGGGGCGGCGACCGGCAGGGGCACGACGATGACGAAGCGGGTGCCCTGGGCGGGCGCGCTGGTGCAGTCGATGTGGCCGCCCATGCGCCGGGCGAGGGCCTGGCAGATCGTGAGGCCGAGGCCCGTGCCGCCGAAGCGCCGGTGGATGTCGTCGTCGGCCTGGATGAAGGCCTCGAAGACCCGGTCGAGCTGGTCGCGGGTCATGCCCAGGCCGTCGTCCTGGACGTGGAACATGAGCCCGTCGGGGGTGGGGCGCAGGCCGAGCTCGATGTGGCCGTTCTCGGTGAACTTGACGGCGTTGCCGACGAGGTTGCGCATGATCTGGCACATGCGGCCGGCGTCGCCGTCCACCCACAGCGGGGTCTCGGGGTGGACCGTGGTGGTGATGGTCGTGCCCTTCTCGCTGGCCGTGCTCCGGAACAGCCGGGCCGACTCTTCGATCAGGTGGGCGGGCCTGAAGGGCGCGGGGCTCAAGGTCAGCCGCCCGGCAGTGATGGCCGACCAGTCGAGCACGTCGTCGAGGATGCGCAGCAGCGACTCGGCCGAGGCCAGCAGCGGATCCATCAGGGCGCGCTGCTCGGCGTCGAGGGCCGTGCCGTCGAGGATGCGGGCCAGGCCGAGCACTCCGTTCATGGGGGTGCGGATCTCGTGGCTCATGGTCGCGAGGAAGGTCTCGCGGGCGCGGCTGGCCTGCTCGGCCTTCTCCATGGCGACCTGGAGCTGGGCGTTGCTGCGCTGGAGGTCGCGGGTGCGCCGGTCGACCTCGGCCTCGAGGTGGTCCCGGGCGCGGGTGAGGGCCTGGTTGGTCCGCCACAGCTCGCGGCTCTTGCTCTCGAGGAGCATCTCGGCCTCTTGGCGCGCGGCACGCTCGCGGTCGCGGCGGCGCCGCATGCGCTGGAGCTGGAGCTGGAGCTGGTCGTGTTCGTCCACCATGCCCTCACTGGCGCCGGACGAGGAAGGTCGTGGCGGTGTCGGGGCCGGGCCTGCGCTCGACCGTCCAGTCGCCCGGGAAGTGGGGCAGCGAGGCCTCGATGAGGCCGTGGGCCAGGTCGGCCAGGGGACGGTGGGAGCGGTAGACGAGGGTGACGCCCTCGGGGGTCTGGCTGACGGTGAGCTCGGGGGGCCGGGACTCGGGGTAGAGCTTCCGGACCTCTTCGTGGATGTGGGTCTCGATGCTGCCGAGGAAGGTGGGCAGGTCGGGCACCCGGCTGAAGAAGCGCGGGTGGGCGCTGTGGAGCGTGGCCAGCAGGTGGTGGGCGAAGGTGCGCACGAGGGCGGGGGCCGGGGTGCCCGTGCGGGCAGAGAGGGCGCCCACCAGGGCGAGCAGCTGGGTGTGGTCGTAGGTGCCGACGCTGGTGTAGGCGCCGCTGAGCCCGCAGTCGTCCAGGATGTCGTCGAGCATGTCTTCGCCCCAGGTCTGCTCGACCGCCGTCGCGAAGTCTGTGAACACCATGCCCTTCATGCGTGGCTCCCGTGCGGACGGGCCCAGCACAGGCCGGCCCGGAGATCAGGCTGGCAGCTGCGACCGCGCCGTGCAGCCCCCGCGGAGGCGACACGGCCGGCGGTGGCCGAGACGAGCCTGTTGTCCCGCCCCGATTCGGTTATCCCGAGCGCAGCTTGAGGGCTTCGCAGGAGGGGGGGGATCGGCTCGGCGGGGCGGGGCGCCGGGGCGCGGCTCAGGGCAGGTAGTCCGAGCTGCGCGACCAGTCGCCGTCCTGGTACCAGAAGAGGTACATGCCGCCGTCGCTCATGAAGTCAGATCGGAAGAGCACACGTCTGAACTCCAGTCACCGCATGCTATCTCGTATGCCGTCTTCGGCTGGCA
>CAXQUZ010000237.1:0-19099 GCA_964226865.1 Myxococcota bacterium
CGTCGGCGTCGTAGTCGCTCGCCCCGTCGCAGTCCTGGTCGATGCCGTCGTACCAGGTCTCGGCGGCAAAGGGGTTGATGCTGGCGTCGGTGTCGTCGCAGTCGCCCGCGCGCCGCCAGCCGTCGCCGTCGGCGTCGTAGTCGTCGTCGCCCGCACAGTCGGCGTCGACCCCGTCGTACCAGACCTCGGCGGCGGCCGGGTTCACGGCGGCGTCGCTGTCGTCGCAGTCGAGGCCCCCGTAGAGGTCGCTGTCGTAGCCGTCGCCGTCGACATCGTAGTCGCTGGCCCCGTCGCAGTCGGCGTCGACCCCGTCGTACCAGGTGTCGGTGGCCGAGGGGCTGACGGCCGCGTCGGTGTCGTCGCAGTCGTCGCCGCCGTAGAGATCGCTGTCGTGGCCGTCGGCGTCGGCGTCGTAGTCGCTGGCCCCGTCGCAGTCCTGGTCGATGCCGTCGTACCAGAGCTCGGTGGCCCCCGGGCCCACGGCCGCGTCGTCGTCGTCGCAGTCGGTGCCGCCCAGCAGCACGTCGTCGTGGCCGTCGCTGTCCCAGTCCGTGCCGGACTCGACCGTGGCCGTGACCCGGGCGCGGAGCTGCTCGCCGTTGGCGTCGAGCTGGCCCGTGAGGTCGAGGGAGAGGGTGTGGGTGCCGGCGGCGAGGATGAGGTCGGTGACGTCGGCCGGGGTGTAGGTCGTGCCGACGTACCAGTCGCAGCAGGAGCCCCGGGAGCCGCTGATGCCGGGGGCATCCGAGAAGAGCAGCGTGCCGTCGAGGCTCAGCTCGACGTCGTCGAGGGTCACCTCGCACCAGCCGTGCTTGCCGTCGACGTCGATGATGATGTCGCGCAGGGCCACCCGGGAGGCGGTCGCGAGGGTGAAGCTGTCGCTGGCGGTCACCGTGCGGGTGGTCGCCGTGAAGCAGGTGCCCTCGCCGACGGCCGAGGTGACGGCGCCCGAGTCGAGGGCCGTGGAGGTGGTGGCAGCGCTGGCGAGGCTGGAGGCCGCGAGCAGGAGTGGCAGGGACATGGCGGGGGCTCCGGTGGGGGGGCGCACGGGCCGCGAGGACCGGCAGGGGGCACCCACACCCAGCAAGGGGGAATCCGTCGGTGGGAACAGACAGCCGCAGGACGCCATCGTAGCGCCTGCGGCCGGGCCACCCCAGGGCGGGTTGCCCGGGAGGACGCGAATTGTCAGACCGTCCGTCGCCCGCCGCCCCGAGAGGCACGGGGGGGAGGCTCAGTCGCGGGGCCGGCGCCGCCGCCAGAGGCCGAGCAGCCCGAGCAGCAGCCCGGCGCCCGCTGGCAGCCCGCCGCCCCCGGCGCAGCCTGGGCAGGCGCCCCCGAGGTAGAGGGGCGCAACGGGCGCCGCCTCGAGGGGGCTCTCGACCTGGTCGGGCACGGCCGTGTCGTCGTCGGGGCCCGGCGCCGCGCCGCTGTCGGCGGGCCCGGTGTCGGCCACCCCCGAGTCTGTGGGCGCGTCGCCCCCGTCGTCGTCGGGATCCAGGGGGTCGGTGCCCGCCGCCACCTCGTCGCCGTCCCCGACCCCGCCCCCGTCGGTGTCGGCCCGCAAGGGATCCGTGCCGAGGGCAGCCTCTTCGGCGTCGGTCAGCCCGTCGCCGTCTGTGTCGCGGTCTTCGGCCTCGCCGTCGCAGTCGTTGTCGATGCCGTCGTCGAGCTCGGGGGCCCCGGGATAGACCGTCGGGTCGGTGTCGTCGCAGTCGCCGGCCCCCACCGTGACCCCGTCCTGGTCGGCGTCGGTGCAGTCGCCGCTGCGGCCGGTGCCCGGGGTGTGGAAGGAGGCGCCGAGGGCCGCGTCGCCCACGAGGGTGGCCGTGGCGCCGGAGACCGTGTCGGCCACCGTCGTCGCCGAGGCGAGGCTGTCGAAGGGATAGCGGGCGAAGAGCCCGGAGGCCCCCGATGGATCGGTGGCGCTGCGGCAGGCGAGCTCGGCGGCGCTCAGCGCCCGGGACCAGATCCGCAGCTCGTCGACGGCGCCGATCCAGGGGCCGTCGTCGAACTCGCCCCGGTGGTCGGTGTCGATGCCGACCTGCCAGCGCACGAGGCCGAGGTCGGGCGCCGTCGAGACGGCCCGGCTGAGCACGGTGGCGCCGTCGACGACGACCGCGAGCTCGGTGGGCGAGACGACGAGGGCGACGTGGGCGGGGGTGTCTTCGGCGAGGCCGCTGGGGCCACAGACGACGTCGACGACGGCGTTCTCGCAGGTGTCGGTCTCGAAGCGGTTGTTGTCGACCAGGTTCGCCACCCACTCGCCCTCGACCCAGCCCAGGTAGGCGTGGGCCACGTTGGTCTCGGGGTCGACCAGCTCGAAGAGGGTGTGTTCGTCCTCGAGCTCATCGGGCAGCACCCAGGCCTCGATGGTGAAGGCCGGGCCGGGATCCAGGACCCCGAGCGAGAGGCCGTCGAGGCTCTCGTCGTCGCCCAACACCAGGGCCTGCTCCTCGCCCCGGGCAGCGGGCAGGGCAAGCAGCACGAGCAGCGAGGACCGGAGCAAGGGCCCAGCCTTTCCGAGGGTCGTCGGGCAACCACCGCAGCCGCCAGAGGGAACAGCTCCACTGTAGCCCAGGCCGGGGGGGGGCCGCGCCCTCAGCGCGACTGAAGCAGCGCCGCGAGCCGCTCGACCCCCCGCTGGACCTGGGCCGGGGGCGCCGCGGTGAAGCAGAGGCGGACAGAGCGACCATGGGCCGGACCGCAGGCCGAGCCGGGGGCGAGGATGAGGCCCTGGGCGACGCAGTCGAGCAGAAATGCCGTCAGCGCGTCGTCTTCGGGAAGATCGGGATCGAGCGCCGCCCCCACGTCGACGAGCAGGAAGGTGCCGCCGGCGGGCATGGGCAGGCCGAGGGTCGCGGCGGCCTCCGCGCCGGCCGCGGCGTAGAGGGCACGGGTCTCGGCGAGCCAGTCCCCGCCGGTCTCGAGCAGCCGGGCGCCGGCGAGCTGGGCCACCGTGGGGGCGTGGTAGACGGCGTGCATCGCGGCCTTGCGGACGTGATCCCGGAGGGCGACGGTGGGCAGCTCGACCGTGCCGCAGCGGGCGCCGGCCATGCCGTAGGCCTTCGAGAAGGACCAGGCCGTGACGGTGCGCTCCGGGGCGAAGGGGGCCATCGGCCGGTGCGCGCCGGCATAGACCAGGGCGTCGTAGACCTCGTCGGAGAGCAGCCAGAGGCCCGCCTCTCGGGCCAGCGCCGCCAGCGCCGCCAGCACCGCCTCGCCGAGCACCCGGCCGGTCGGGTTGCTCGGGGTGTTGAGGTAGAGCGCCTTCGTGCCCGGGCCGAGGTGGGGGGCGATGAGGGCCCGCACGGCGGCCGCTTCGCTGCCGTGGGCGGCGACGGCCTCCGCGAGGCGGTCGTAGAAGGGCACGAAGACCGGGCGGCCCCCGTTGGCCCGGACGATGCCCGGGAACAGCGGCCAGCAGGGCGTCAGCACCACGACCTCGTCGCCGGGATCGAGCAGCGTCGACAGCACCGCGTGGAGTCCGCCCGTGGCACCGGCCGTGACCAGGGTGCGGGCGGGATCGCAGCCCCGGTGGTCGTGGAGGGCCGCCAGCAGCGCGGGGTGGCCCTCCGGGCGGGTGTAGCGGTGGAGGCCGGGGTGGGTGGCCTCGGAGAAGTCGCTGAGGTGGGCGCCCCGGGCCGGGGTGCGCCAGGTGTCGCCCACGTGCAGCGGGAAGCACTCGCCCTCGATGGCGGCGATGGCCGGTCCCAGGCGGGAGAACACGCTGCCCGACATGGCGGCGATGCGGGACGAGACGGGGGGCGGCGGACGCTGCGGCGGCGACGACATGGGGGCTCCTCGGGGCCCGCGCCGGACCCGGCGCGGCGATGGCGCTATCATCGCCCGCCGCACCCCTGCCGTGCCCACCTCCCCCAGCCGACGGAGTCCTGCCCATGCCGCCGCGCCAGCCCCGCGAACGCTACTTCACCCCCTCCGAGGCGAACCTCGAGCTGCAGAAGCTGCGGCCCCGCATCGAGCGGGCGGTCGACCAGCTCCGCACCTGCAAGACCCTCTACCAGCAGCTTCGCAACAACGAGCCCATGTCGGAGGAGCAGCGCGTGGCCACCGCCCGCGAGGCCTCGCGGCTGCGCGAGGAGGTCCGCCACTTCGTCGAAGAGCTGAGCGAGACGGGCATCGAGGTCAAGGGGCTGGATCCGGCCCTGCTCGACTTTCCCGCGCTTCACCAGGGGCGCGAGGTGCTGCTCTGCTGGAAGCAGGGCGAGCGCGCCATCACGAGCTGGCACACCATCGAGGAGGGCTTCGCGGGACGGGCCCCGGTGGTCGACGCGGACTCGGGCGCCTGGGAGTGGCTGAACTGATCGGCACGGCCCAGGCCCCCCCACGGTTCCGGACGATGCACGGCGCTGGGCTGATCCGGCCGCCACGGAGCACGCCGCGCGGTCGGACTTCGGCCCCCGTCCCTTCAGCGTGACTCTCATCAGGGTTACGCTGGCGCGACCTCCTGGTGTGGGCCCCTGGGCCTGCGCCCCGACTCTGGACTCCGCCATGCCCCAGCCCCCTGCCAGCTCGGCCGCCGCTGCTGCCGAAGACGACCTGTACCAGACCCTCCTCGTCCTGGCCGACGATCTGTGGTGGACCACGCGGCCGGCGGCCCACGCCCTCTGGGCGGCCCTCGACCCGGCCCTCTGGGAGGCGGTGAACCACAACCCCCGCATGCTGCTGCGCGAGGGCGGGATCGCCGGCGCCAGTGCCGCCTGGCGGGCAGAGGCCGCGGCCCTCGTCGAGACCTGGCGCGCCGCCCTCGCCCGGCCCCTGCGCGCCGACGTGCCCAAGACGGCCTACTTCTGCATGGAGTACGGTCTCCACGAGAGCCTGCCCATCTACTCGGGCGGCCTGGGCATGCTCGCCGGCGACCACCTGCGCAGCGCCGCCGACCACGACCTCGACTTCGTGGCCGTGGGCTTCCTCTGGGGCGAGGGCTACTTCCGCCAGCTCGTGCACGACGGCCAGCAGGCCGCCGCCTACTGCCCCAACCAGCGCGCGCGCATGGCCATCTCGCTGGTGCGCGGCCCCGACGCCCAGCCCGTGCTCGTGCGGGCCCCGGTGGGCGGCGGCAGCATCGCGCTCGTCGCCTGGGAGGTGCGCATCGGCTGTGTGCGCCTCTACCTGCTCGACGCCGACATCCCCGAGAACCCGCCCGAGCTGCGCGCCGTCACCCACCGCCTCTACGGCGGCTCGACCCAGACCCGCGTGCTCCAGGAGGTCGCCCTGGGCATCGGCGGGGCGCGCCTCCTGCGGGCGATCGGCATCGAGCCCGAGGTCTTCCACATGAACGAGGGCCACGCGGCCTTCCTGACCCTCGAGCTCTGGAGCCGGGGCCTCGCGGCGGGCCTCTCCCGCCAGGCGGCCTGGGACGCGGTCGAGGCGCGCTGCGTCTTCACCACCCACACCCCCGTGCCAGCCGGCCACGATCGCTTCGGCTGGGATCTCATCGACCCGGTCCTCGGGGCCTGGCGCCACGAGCTGGGCCTCCACCCGGGCGCCTTCATGGATCTGGGCCGCGAGCGTCCGGGGGACGTGGACGAGCCGCTGTGCATGACCGTGCTCGGCATGCGCGGCAGCCGGGTGGTCAACGGGGTGAGCAAGCTGCACGGCGAGGTGAGCCGCGAGATGTGGGCCGGCACGGCCGAGGGCCCCGCGATCACCCACATCACCAACGGGGTGCACGCCGGCGCCTGGCTCGCCCCCGAGACCGAGGCCCTCTGGGATGCCCACATCCCCTCCTGGCGCAGCCACCTCGAGGGCAGCAGCGCCGACCCCAGCTTCTGGCTGCGCTGCGAAGACATCCCGGACGACGCCATTCTCGCCGCCCGTGACGCCCGGCGCGCCCGCCTCGTGGCCGAGATCCGCCGCCGCACGGGCCGCGAGGTGCTCGACCCCGGGCTGCTGACCATCGGCTTCGCCCGGCGCTTCGCCCCCTACAAGCGCGGCGACCTGATCTTCACCGACCCGGATCGCCTTGCGGCCCTGCTCGCCCGGGGCGCCCAGCTGGTCTTCGCCGGCAAGGCCCACCCCGCCGACACCCTCGGCCAGGAGATCGTCGCCCGGGTGCTCGCCTTCTCGCGCGACCCCCGCTTCCGCGACCGGGTGGTCTTCGTGCCCGACTACGACATGGCGACGGGCCGGCTGCTGACCAACTGCTGCGATGTGTGGCTGAACAACCCCCGGCGCCCCCGGGAGGCCAGCGGCACCTCGGGCCAGAAGGCCGCGATGAACGGCAACCTGAACCTGAGCGTGCTCGACGGCTGGTGGCCCGAGGGCTTCGACGGCACCAACGGCTGGTCGATCGGCGAAGAGAAGGACTACGCCTCGCTGGACGAGCAGGACGCCGCCGACGCCGAAGACCTCTACACCACCCTCGAGACCGAGGTGTTGCCGGCCTTCGAGGACGACGCGACCTGGGCCCGCATGTCGGCCCGGGCCATGGCCACCTGCGCCTGCGCCTTCAACACCCACCGCATGGTCGCCGACTACATCTCGCTGATGTACGCCCCCGAGGCCTGAGCCGCCGCGGGGACGGAACGGGACGGGGCCCACGCCCCCCAAGACCTGCGCCGCGTCCGGCGCGGGGGGCAGCGACGGACGGGGTACCTCCCCGGCCGGCGCGCAGGGGGGCGCACGCCCCCCAAAACCCGATATCTGGCGGCGATGCGCTTCACCCCGACCGCCGCCGCCATCCTCCGCGACGCCATCCGCGAGGCCGGAGGCGTCGAGGTCTTTGCCATCGGGGACGTCGACGCCAAGGGCCAGGTCTGCGACCTCGTGATCCACTGCCGGGGCACGGAGGACGCCGTGCCGGCCCTGCTGCAGCGACCCCGGGCCGGCCAGGTGGTCATCCACAACCACCCGAGCGGCAACCTGCGCCCGAGCGGCGCCGACATGAACCTCGCGTCCCGATACGGCGAAGACGGCGTCGGCGTGGTCATTGTCGACAGCGACTGCAAGCGCGACAACTGGGTCGTCGAGCCCCACCGCCGCGAGGCGAAGACGGTCGACGAGGCCGAGGTGCGCGCCTTCTTCGAGGAGCGGCTGCCCCAGCTCATGCCCGGCTACGAGCCCCGTCCGGGCCAGCTCGACATGGCGCTGAGCGTGCTCGCGGCCCTCAACGGCGGCCAGGTCGCCGTGCTCGAGGCGGGCACGGGCACGGGCAAGTCCTTGGCCTACCTCGTGCCGGCGGCGCTCTGGGCCCGGGCCAACGAGGCCAAGGTCGCCCTCGCCACCTTCACCATCACCCTCCAGGCCCAGCTCTCGGGCAGCGACCTGCCCGTGCTCGATCGGGCCGGCCTCGGGGTGCGCCACGCCGTCATCAAAGGCCGCAGCAACTACCTGTGCCGCCGGCGCCTCGAGGAGGCCGCCAAGCACAGCCCCGACGACCCGGTCATCGCCGCCATGGTGCGCTGGGCCGAGACCGCCGGCGAGGGCACCCGGCACGATCTCGCCTTCCCCACCACCGACGAGCAGTGGGACGAGGTGCGCTCGGATCACGACCAGACCCTGCGGGCCCGGTGCCCCCACTACGACCGCTGCTTCTACTACAAGGCCCGCCGGGGGGCCGCCGACGCCCACCTGCTCGTGGTCAACCATGCCCTGCTGCTGGCCGATCTGGTGGTCAAGCACAACACCGGCGGCGAGGGGGTGCTGCCCGTCTACGACCGCCTCGTGCTCGACGAGGCCCACCCCCTCGAAGACGCCGCCACGGGGCTGCTCCGGGGCGAGGTGACCGCCCGGGCCATCCGCCAGGCCGTGCGCCCCTTGCTGCCCAGCAAGCGCCGGCCCGGGGCCCTCGAGCGCCTCGCCGCCCGCTTCGGCCGCGACGGCAGCCCCCTGCCCCCCGAAGACCAGGTGCGCTTCCAGGCCGAGGTCGACATGCTCAGCCGCATGCTCGGCCCCCTCCGGGACGGGGCCACCTCGTGGATGGAGCACATCGCCCACGAGGCCCTGCCCGAGGCCAACACCAGCCTGCGCATCACCCCCGCCGCCGAGCGCGAGGCCCTCTGGCAGGAGCAGCTGCGGCCCGTCATCGAGGAGGCCACCACGGCCCTGTCGCGGGTCAGCCGGCGCCTCTCCCGCATGGAAGAGCTGCTCGGCGGGGTGCCCCCGGCCGTGCGCTTCCAGGAGCCCCAGCCCGTCTTCGCCCTCGGCCGCGCCACCCGCCGGCTCGGCGAGAAGGCCAAGCTCATGGGCGCCTTCACCGAGGGCGACCGCATCGAGGGCACCCCCCACGTCCGGTGGATCGAGCGGGCCCGCCTCACCCAGAACGCCGCGCCCCAGGCCATGCTCTGCGCGGCCCCCCTCGACGTGGGCCCCCTCCTGCGCAGCCGCCTCTTCGAGCCCATGAAGGCCAGCGTGCTGACCAGCGCCACCCTCACCGTCGGCGGCCAATTCTCCCACTACCTCGGCCGCCACGGCCTCGGCCCCCCGGCGGGCACCCCCCAGCCGCGGGTCTCGGTGCCCGACGACGTCGACCCGATGGAGGCCATGCTGGCCGGGCTGCCCACCGTGCCCGGCGACGCCTTCGACCCCGAGGCCGAGCACCCCGCCGGGGGCTACCCGCCCGTCGAGACCGCCACCTACCCCTCGCCCTTCGACTACGCGCGCCAGGCGCTGCTCGCCCTGCCCAAGGACGGCCCGCCGCCCGGCCACCCCGACTACGAGGACTACGCCTGCCGGGCCACCGCGGCCGCCCTCTACGTCGCCGGCGGCGGCGCCTTCGTGCTGTGCACCAGCTACCGCATGATCTCGGTGCTGCACGCCCGGGCCCGGGAGATCCTCGGCGAGGACGCCCTGCTGCTGCGCCAGGGCGAGATGGGCCGCAGCCGGCTGCTCGAGCGCTTCCGCGATGCCGGCAACGCCATCCTCTTCGGCACCGACTCCTTCTGGGAGGGGGTGAGCGTGAAGGGCCGGGCGCTGCGGCTCGTGGTCATCCCCAAGCTGCCCTTCCGGGTGCCGACCGAGCCCGTCCAGCAGGCGCGCTACGAGCAGATGGAGCAGCGCGGCCAGGACCCCTTCCGCCACTATGCCCTGCCCCAGGCCGTCTTGCGGCTGCGCCAGGGCGTCGGCCGGCTCGTGCGCACCACCACCGACCGGGGGGTGGTGATGATCTTGGACCGCCGGGTGCACGAGCGCTGGTACGGCCGCACCTTCGTGCACTCGCTGCCGCCGATGCAGCGGCGCACGGGACCGACCCGCCGCCTGCTCCAGGAGATGCGGCGCTTCTACCAGCAAGAGCCGGACTGAGCAACCGTCTTCTTCAGGTTGGGACGATGGCCGGCGCAGTCGGCCGCGAGAGGTAGCTCCTCATCGTGCTGTTGAGGTGGATGAGGAGCTTTCGCATGCAGGCCACGATGGCCACCTTCGCGGGCTTCCCCTTGGCGCGCAGGCGTTCGTAGAGCGTGCGCAGGGGCGGACTCCCGTGCCGGATGGCCGACAGGGCCGCCATGTAGAGGGAGCAGCGCGCCGCGGTCCTTCCGCCGTGGATGTAGCGATGGGCGCTCTTCGTGCCGCTGTCTCGGTTCCACGGAGCGACGCCGACCAGCGCGGAGACGGGCTTTCGGCCGATGCGGCCGAGCTCGGGGACGGTCACCAGGAGGGTCGCGGCCGTGACCCGGCCGACCCCCTTCACGGACTCCAGGGCCTCGACGGCGCCGGCCAGGTGGTCCAGCTCGGCGATGGTCGCGTTGATGCCCTTCTCGATCGCCTTCTTCTCGGCCTTGAGGAACGCCAGCGTCCGCTCGAAGCTCGCGATGGCGGCTTCGGTGCGCGCCTTCCGCTTGCGCTTGGTGTCGGCACCGATGCTCTCGACGAGCTGCTTGCGCCGGAAGACGAGCTCGCGAAGGCGCTCCATCGTCTCGGGGAGCGGCGAGTAGAGCGGGTCGCTGTCGACCGCATGGAGCGCCATCCAGGCCAAGACCGCGGCGTCGATGGCATCGGTCTTCGCGCGTCGGCCCAGAGCGTTGGCGACGGCACGGGCGCGCTTGGGCTGGACCAGGACGACGGGCAGGTCTGCCGCACACAGGACGTCGAGCACGGCCCGTTCGTACCCGCCGCTCGCCTCCAAGACGACGCGGTGGACGTCGAAGTCGGCCAGCTGCTCGACCAGGCCAGCGAGGCCTTCGGCGGTCCGCTCGACCGTCAGCACGAGGCTCCCGTCCGTGCTGGCGACGTCGACCTTGGCCTTCGCCACATCGATTCCGATTCCCACTGCGCTTGTCATCTCGGGCCTCCCGGGCGACCTTGTGGATGCCGGGGAGGTCACGCTCTGGCTCTGGCTTGTGCGTACGGGCTCTCGTCAGTCGCCAAACATCGTGAGGCCCCATCAACCGTTCGAGCTGCGGGCGTGACCGAAAGGAGGCGCGGGCTCATGCTCAGTCCCGGTCTCGAGTACTCGGACCGGCGCGGAATCGAGCTCCGCGCCTCCCCCCGGCTTCACCCACGCTACCCGGCGATGTCTGACACAAGCGGGACGGCGACGGCACCGCGCGGACGGCCGCGTCCGCCCGTGCTCTGCCTTGCCCCCAGCGTCCCCCGACGCTACTCCCGGCGCCAAACCCGCCGGGGCCCCGAGGCCCCAGCCCGGAGGACGCATGAACGCCGCCATCACCCGCGCCCAGGTCCACTTCATCGGGGAGTCCTGCTCCAACGACGAGACCTACGACGCCACCGCCACCCGCCTGCTCAAGGACCAGCGCCGCCTGTCGCGCTTCTTCGAGCAGAACGCCGAGCCCCTGGGCCTCATCGCCGGCCAGGTCGCCATCTACATGCTCTCGGTCTGCATCCGCATCTTCGAGCAGACCGGCGGCCGCATGCGCAAGGTCAGCGGCACCGACCTCCAGGCTGCCCAGAAGCGCGTCGAGCCCATGCTCGCCGCCCTCTTCCCGGCCGACGAGGACTTTGCGACCCGCGCCCGCGGCATCGTGACCCGCGCCCAGCCCCACGTCCTCGACGAGGTGCTCTGGGCCCTCTACGTCCGCCCCCAGGACGACGACGAGCAGGCCGATCTCGAGCCCCAGCAGAAGGCCATGGTCTACGTGCTGCTCTGGACGGCCATCGAGGCCCTCGACGCCAACTGGAGCCCGCCGAAGGGCTGGGACCCGGAGAGCTTCGTGCTCCCCGAGGGCGCCGAGGCGACCCCCGAGGTCTGAGCCGCCACCGGCCCCGTCCCGCCCGCCCGTCTTCCCCAAGGCGCGGCGGGCGTCGTCGTTCTCGGGCCCCGCGGGCCGGCTACCAGCGCGCCGACTCGAGGGCGATGGTGTAGCCGGTGCAGTCGGTGCCGTCGGGCAGCCCCACCCGCACGCTGGCCTCCTCGCCCGGGCCCACCGGCGGGAAGCGCGCCGTGAAGGGGGCCCCGCAGTCGATGCGCACCACCGCGTCGTGCACGGTGCGGTCGGCGTTGTTGGCCAGCAGGGCCTCGACCTCGATGCGCCCGTCGTCCCAGCGCGTGGCCCGGGCGGCCGGCTCGACCCAGTAGCGCACGTCGGCCGTGCGGTCGGTCGAGGTGCGGGGCTGGAGGTGGATCTCCTGGGCCTCCTGGTCGACCGTGACCAGGAAGCGGCCCGAGACGTTGAGCCCGAGCAGCCCGACCTCGTCGTCGTGGGCGCAGGCATCGCAGACGCCGACGGTCACCCCGTCGATGGCCATGCCGCCGAGCCAGACCCGCTCGACGAGCACCAGCGGGGTGGTGCGCTCGCCGTTGGCCGTGCGGACGGTCACGGTCGGGGCGTCGTCGGGAACGTCGATGCCGAGAGCGTCGAGGGTGGCACGGTCGACGCTGGTGAAGGAGGCGCCCGTGTCGAAGAGCATCATCACCTCGAGCACCTCGCCGTCGTCGGCCTCGAGGTCGACGGGCACCTTGAGGCTGGAGCCCCGGCCCTCGTAGGGCAGCACCACCACGTCGCTCGGGGCCTGGGACACGACCCGCTCGACCAGCTCCCGGGTGGGGCGGGGCCGGGGCGCGGCCGGCGCGGGGGCCGGAGACGCCAGGGGTGCGGCGGGCACCCCGGGGGCACCGGGCAGCAGGGCGTCGAGGCGTGGCCCGAGGGCGCTGGGCAGGCCGCCGCCGACCAGCTGGGAGAGGGCACCGGCCCCGGCGGTCAGGGCCCGGGAGCGCTCGTCGGGGAAGTAGGTCGGGAAGCTGATGACCAGCGCGACCGACCAGCCGAGCAGCCCCGCGGCGTAGCCGGCGAGGCGATCCGGCGCGAGGGCCGCCGGGAGGGCCGCGGGGGCGAAGACCGCCACCACGGCCATCGCCGAGACGAGCACGGCGGGGCCCTGGCGGACCATGCCCACCCCGAGGCCGAGGCTGAGGGCCAGGGCCGCCGCCGGGAGGGCCAGGAGCAGCAGCAGCAGGCCGGTGAGCGAAGGACGCATCAGAGCCGGGGGAGCGTGGGGGGGAGCCCAGGAGGGAGGGCGGCACAACCGCCGGCGGGGGGGCCGCCTTCCCACAGGCGGGGCTGCCCGCGGTCACTCCCGGGCATGGTATCCCGCCGGCGCAGGCCTCCAGGGGCTAAGCACCCGGGGTGTGCCCCGAACTCCCGGCCCCCGAGCGCCCATGCAGACCCACGGTGACGGCGACCCGCGCATCCCTCCCGACGTCCAGGCCGCCCACGACGCAGCGGTGGCGGCCGGCGCCCTGAGCTACCGCGACCCCCGGAACGGCCGGGTGGTGGTCACGCGGCTGCGCCTCGAGGAGCAGGGGCACTGCTGCGGGGTGGGCTGCCGCCACTGCCCCTGGCCGGCCGCGGCCCAGCGTGCCTCGGGGCGCTTCTCGGTGCGCCCGGAGCGCCGGTCGTGAGCGCGCCCGGCGGGCCCGCCCCCACCGTGGCCGAGATCCACGATGCCCTCGCCGACGGCGTCCTGGGCTTCAGGGCGGCGGTCTGGGCCCTCACCCGCTGCATTCCCCCGGGGCGGGTGCTGGCCTATGGCGGGGTGGCGGCGCTGCTCGGCCGGCCCCGGGCGGCCCGCCAGGTGGGCTATGCCCTCGCGGCGCTGCCCGCCGCGTCCGCCACCGGTGCCGGGGCCGTGCCCTGGTGGCGGGTGGTGCGGAAGGACGGCAGCATCGCGCTCCAGGGCAGCCCCGACCGGGGCCTGCGCCAAGCCGCGCGGCTGCGGGAGGAGGGCACCCCCGTGGACCAGCACCGCGTCGACATGGACCAGCACGGCTGGCGGCCCCGCCTGCCCGCATGAGGCCCTTGCCGCCCCCCTCGCCGGCCGACCGGCTGCTGGGGGCCCTCGCCTTCGCCCTGTGGCGGATGCTGGGGGCCCTGGTGCTGCCGGTGGCGCTGCTCCACCCGCGGCTGCGGCGCCACACCTGGGGTCTGCCCGTGCCCGAGCCGGGCTGGACCTGGATCCACGGCGACTCGGCCGGCGAGCACCGCGCCGTGCGGGCCCTGGCGCCCCTGCTGGTGCCCGGGGCCTGGCCGACGCGCGCCTCGCTGCGCACCCCCGTGCCCGGCGCGCTGCCCGCGCCCCTGGACCTCCCCTTCGTCGTCGGCCGCTGGCTCGACCGGGCCCGGCCCGGGCGCCTCGTGCTCGTCGAGGGGGGCCTCTGGCCGGGGTGGATCGCGGCCTGTCGGGCGCGCGGCATCCCGGTCGTCCTCGTCAACGCCCGCCCGAGCCGGGGCCTCCAGCGCTGGCGACGCGCCGGGCCGCTCGGGCGCTGGCTGCTCGCGGGGGTGCGCGTTGTCAGCCAGGACGCCGTCGGTGACCTCAAGCTCGCCGCCCCCCCGCCCCGGCTGCAGGGGCCGCCGCTCCCGCCGGGCGCGGTCGTGGGCTGCTCGACCCGCGCCGGGGACGAGGCGGCCCTGCTCGCGGCCTGGCACCGCCTGCCGGCCCCGCGGCCGCCCCTCGCCCTGGCGCCGCGCCGCCTCTCCCGGGTGCCCGCCCTGATCGACGAGCTGTCGGCCGCCGGGGTGCGCGTCCGGCGGCGCAGCGCGGGCGGAGACGCGCCCGCATCCGGCGACGACATTGTCATCATCGACACCTTCGGCGAGCTCGGGGCCCTGCTGGACGGGGCCGGCGCGGCCTTCATCGGGGGCACCTTCTCGCCCGCGCTCGGCGGCCACTCTCCGGCGGAGGCCGTGCGGGCGGGGGTGCCCGTCGTCCACGGTCCCCACACCCAGGCCAACCCCGCGGCCTTCGCGGCGGCCCCCACCCACCCCGCCGCCACGCCCGCCGCGCTCGCCCCGGCCCTCGCTGCGGCCCTCGCCGCGCCCCGGGGCCGCCCCCTGCCGGGGCCCGACAGCGCCCGCCACACCCTGCTGCGGCTGCCCCCGCCCGCGGTGGTGCCCGCCCGCGCCCCCCGGCCCTGGCTCCGGCCCCTGGTGCCCCTGGTCCGCGCCGTGGCCGCCCGGGGCCGGGGCTGGTCCGGCCGGCCGGTGGCGGTGGGGGTGCCCGTCATCAGCGTCGGCGGCCTCACCGCCGGGGGCAGCGGCAAGACCCCGGTCGCCGCCTGGCTGGCCGCCCACCTGCCGGGGGCCTGGGTCGTGGGCCGGGGCCACCGGCGCCCCGCGGCCGGCCCGGAGCTGCGCCTGGGCTGGCCCGGCAGGCCGCCGGTCCACGGCCTCGGCGACGAGCTCGAGATGATCCGCCGGCGGGGCATTCCCGTGGTCTCGGGGCCCGATCGGGTGGCCGCGGCCGAGGCCGCCGTCGCCGCCGGTGCCCAGGTGATCGTGCTCGACGACGGCTTCCAGCACCGGCGCCTCGCCCGCAGCCTCGACATCTGCTGCCTCGACGGCCGCTGGCCCGGCGGGGGCGGCCCCCTGCCCGTCGGCACCCGCCGGGAGCCCTGGTCGGGGCTGGGCCGGGCCGATGTCCTCTGGATCCACAACCGGGTGGCCGATCCGGCGGCCCTGGCCCGGCGCCTGCCCGATCGCCTCCGGGTCCACAGCCGCCCCCGTCCCGACCACTGGCGCGTCGGGGGCGCGGTCGTGCCCTTGGGCGCCCGGCCCCCGGCCCCGGTCACGGTCGCTGCGGGTCTCGCCCGGCCCGAAGGGCTGCTCTGCGCCCTGCTCGGCCTCGGGATCCTCATCGACGACACCGTGCTGGTCGGCGATCACCGGCCCCTGCAGGGGCTGCGTCCGGGCTGGGTGCTGAGCGAGAAGGACGCCGCGCGGCTGCCGCCGGGCGCCCCCCAGTGGGCCCTCTGCATGGCGCTGGAGCTCGACGAGGGACCTGTGCCGCCGGCGCTCGCCCGGCTCGTGCAGGCCCGCACGGGGCTCCGGCTGCAGGGGGCGCCGTGATCGCGGCGCTGCTGGTGCGGGCGGCCGTGGGGCTGCTCGGGGGGCTGTGGTGGTGGGGGCTGCCCGTGCGGCGGGCCGTCGCCCGGGACCAGCTGCGCCAGAGCTTGCCCGAGGTGGCGCCCGGTCCGACCCTGCGCCGGGCCGTGGGCAGCGCCGCGGTGGGCTACCTCGAGCTGCTCCTCGGCCGCCGGGCCCACTGGACGGGCACGGCCGAGGCCCGCCGCCGCATCGCGACGACGGGGGGGATCTGCCTCGCCGGCCACGGGGGGGCCTGGGACCTGGCCATGGTCTGCTGCGCGACCGAGGTGCCGCTGACGGTCTTTGTGCGCGCGCCCTCCAGCCGGCTCGCCGCCGCGGCACTGGCGGCCCTGCGCCGCCGCCACGGGGCCGACCTCGAGCTGCTCCCGCCTGCGGGCAGCATGGGGGCGGCCGCGGCGGCCCTGGCCCGGGGGCGCATGGTGGTCTTCGTCCAAGACCAGCGCCACAACCGGGGGCTGCCCGTGCCCTTCTTCGGCCGTCCCGCCTGGACCTCGGCCGGCTTCGCGGCCCTGGCCCACCGCAGCGGCGCCCCGCTCTTCGGTGCCTGGCAGCGCCGGGATCCGGACGGCCGGGTGCGGGGAGAGATGCGGCCGCTGGACTGGCCGGTGGCCGCATCCCGGGCCGCGGCCGTCGCAGCGCTCACGGCCCGCAGCCAGGCCTGGACCGAGGCCCAGATCCGCCGCTGGCCCGCCGACTGGTGGTGGCTGCACAAGCGCTGGAAGCGGCCCCCGGGCGCCGGCTGCGAGGCGGCGCAAGACGGCGGGTGACGCAGCGGGGGGCCGCCGGCGTTGCAGGAGGGCGCACCCCGACGCCCGGAGTCCCCATGCCCGCTCCCCTCCCCTCCGCCACCTCCCGGGACCGGCGGGGTCCGTTCCTCGCCGGCGCCGCCCTGCTCGCCGTGCTGGCCGCCAGCCCCGCCGCCTGGGCCGACACCCTGACCCTCGACACGGGGGCCGTGCTCGACGGCCACCTGACCGCCTACGACCACGCCGGCAGCTGCGAGCTCGTCGTCGCCAGCGGCGAGCTCGCCGGCGCCCTCGTCGTGCTGCCCTGCCACCGGCTGCTGCGCATGGAGCGCACGGCCGACCCCACCCTGGGCGCGGGCGCACCGGTGGCGGTCCAGCCCCTGCCCGCCGTCGCGCCACCGGCCGGCGCCGAGGGGGTGGTCGACAGCCCGGCGGCGACCGCGCCCCTGGTCGTGGCCGGGCCCGAGCCTGAGCCCGTCGCCCTCGCCGACGGGGCGGCGGCAGACCCGGGGCGCCCCCCAGCAGCGGCGGCGGCACCCGCGCCCCCTCCCGCCGAGACCGCCCCGGCCGAGACCGCGCCAGCGGAGCCGGCGCCCGCCGTGACCGCCCCGGCCGAGACCGCGCCAGCGGAGACCGCCCCGGCCGAGACCGGCTGGCGGGCGGCCCTGCCCCCGGGCCTCAAGCTGCCCGAGCTGGGCCGCCGCCGGGAGTGAGGCGCCGCTGGGGGGCCGCCGCCCCTCCGCCCGGGCCGGCCCGCCGGGAGGCATGATGGTCCCTGCTGGAGGTCCCGTGTCGCCTGCCCTCGTCCTGATCGGCGCTGCCCAGGCCGCCCCCGTGCTCGCCCCCGGCGGCTGGCTCGTCGACGGCGACCAGTGGTCCCAGCCGACGGCCCGCGTCGACCTGGGCGCCGGCCACGCCTTCGCCATCCAGGACGACGACCAGATCGTCGGCTGGATCCACGTCGGCACCGCCACCCTCCATGTCGAGGACGCGGCGCCCCACAGCCTGCTCGCCGCGACGGTGGCCCGCGAGCTCGGCGACGCTGCCAGCGGCCGCCGCTGGACCCTGCCCGCCACCGCCGTCATCGCCCGGGGCGCGGCCCACCGGCCGGGGCGGCACTGGCGGCCCGTGAACGACCAAGATGGCGTTCTGCACGACATCTCCGAGGCCTCCGACCCCCAGCCCCTCGGCGATGCCGCGGCCCACCGCGAGGCCCGGGCCACCGCCGCCGCCCTCGTGGCCGCCCGCCACGCCGCCGCTGCCGCCCAGGGCCGCCGCCCCGTCCCGACCGGCCCCGGGTGGGGCCAGCTCGAGATCCAGACGACCCGCGCGCTCGGGGCGCTGGCGGGCAACGGCGCCGCCGCCGACGAGCGCTGGCTGGTGGCCGTCGCCCGGGATCCCCTGCTGCCGCCCGGGGTCGCGGCCGCCACCCTCGTCTTCGGCGACCGGTGGGTCGACCCGCTCACCGGCGCCTGACGCCCCCCTGACCAGCGGTCGCTGGTCCCCTCCCCGCCCGGCACCGTGCGCTCGGGCGCCCGCATGCTGGCCTGGGCGCCCGGGCCGCCGGCCGTCTCCGTGGCCGAGGCCGCGGCGACCCTGACCCTCCAGCCCGGCCCCGTCCCCGCGACCCTCCACCTCACGGGCGCGGCGACGCTCCGCCTGGCGGCCACCCGGCCGGTCTCGTCCCTCGAGCTCGTCCTGCCCGGCGCCGGGGTCCCGGACGGCTCCGCTCCGGCCGTCTCCCTCGACAGCCTCGACGCCGGCCCCGGGGCCACGGCCCGCCTCGAGGCCGCTCCCGCCCCCGGCGGCGACCCCCGTGTGCGCGTGCAGCTCGCGACCCCGCTCCGTCCTGGCGCCCCGCTCTCGATCCGGGTGGGCTGGTCTCGCCCCGTGGCCGACGCCGCGGGCCTGCTGCTGCCCGCGCTGCCCCGGGTGGCCGGCGATCTCGGCCACCACCCCTACACCCTGGCGGTCTGGGCGCCCGCCGACCGCCTGCCGGTGGCCAGCGGCGCCGGAGACCGCGCCTTGGACGGCCCCCCGGACCGCGTGGGGGTCGCGGGGGCGGGCCGCACGGGGGCCGCGGCCGCGGTGGGTCTGGCCCCGGCACCCGGCGCGGCCGGCCGACGGGGGCGGGCGCTCACCCGCCAGGATCCCGCAGGCACGGCCGCCGCCCTCGACCGGCTCGCCCCGGCCCTCCGCGCGGCCAGCGGGTGGACCCTCGACGCCATCGATCTCGTGGGCCTGCCCCCTGCGCCGGGCCCACCGGCGCCCCGCGCGGCCGAGGGCATCGCCGGGGTCCCCGACGCGCTCGGGCTGCCCGGGGGGGCCCTGCCCGGCGGACGGCGCTGGGCCCGGCTGCCCGCCGCCGCCGCCGTCGCCCGGTCCGAGGCGATCTTCCTGGCCACCACCACGGGCGCGGCCGGGGCCGATCCGGTGGCCCGCACCTGGCTGGCCGGGGCGGCCCGGGCCTTCGCCCTCTCCCAGCTGGCGCCGCCGGACGCGGCCGCTTGGCGCGGGGCCCTCCAGCACTGCGCCCAGTCCCCGGCCCCCCGGGCCCTGTCGCCCGAGGCCACGGCCCTCAGCGGCTTCGCCACCGTGTCGGCGCGCTGTGCCACCCCGCTGGTGGTGGGCCCCATGCTCGACGATCGCCTGGGGGCCTCGGCCGCCGAGCGGGTGCGGCGGGCCGTGCTCGCGCCCGGCCAGGTGGGGGCCGATCGCTGGGTGGCCGCCGTGCTGGCGGAGGATCCGACGGCGGCCGCGTGGGCCCAACGCTGGCTGGTGGAGGGGCATGTCGCCCGCGTCCGGCTGGACTGGCGCACCACGCCGGTGCCAGAAGGGGTACGGGTGGAGGGACGGGTGGTGTCGGACAGCCCCCTCGCCGGGGCCCCGGTCACCGTGCGCTTCGGCACCGGCCCCCGGGCGGTCGAGCTCCAGGCCTCCGGCAGCCGTCCCTTCGCGGTCGTGCTGCCCCAGGCGCCCCGCCGGGCCACGGTCGACCCCGACCACCGGCTGCTCGCCGTCCGCCCCACCCCCCTCCCGCTGTGAGGCCCCCAT